>JBHACT010000087.1:0-17702 GCA_041854745.1 Candidatus Limimorpha sp.
GGTCTCCCTTCCTCTTTTTTTGTGTTGCTATTCCCGGCTGCGGCTTAGGGGTCGGCCCCGACCCTTCACACCGGCAATTTGAGGGCCGGTGAAGGGTCGCGCCCTCGTTTCAACACTTGCACTTCTATGTTGAACTTAAGTAATTATACCGAAATCACTTCGTTCATTCGGATATCGAAAGTTTCGGCGGGTACTTCATCAACAAGCTGGAAGTCGAAGCAGATACCGATGCGCTTCACATCCGGATGTTGGCAAAGAAAGCGGTCGTAATAGCCTCGGCCACGACCGATACGATTGCCTTTGCGGTCGAAAGCCACACCGGGGACAATGATGAGGTCGAAATCACCATTGTAAGGCTCGTTTTGTGGCTCAAGGATGTTGAAGTCGCCCACGGCAAAGTCAGTGTCCTGTGCATATTCTACGGGGATGATGTCATCGCCGACCACGGTAGGCAGGATGATTTTCTTCTTCAGGTGCCATTTTTCCAAAAAAGCGCGGGTCTGCACCTCGTCGGGCAGGGCACTGTAAAGCATGACTTTCTCTGCCTTGATAAAGTCGGGGTGTTGTTCGAGCTTGGCCAGTATCATCTCCGACTGTTCCATCAGTTGCTCTTTGGAGTGCTGTTTTTTCAAGGCCTTGATTTGTGTGCGTAGTTCTTTTTTCTCCATGTTGCCGAAAATTTGGGCAAAAGTAAGAAACTAATCTGATAACACTTAGGCGGATTATGGAATTTTGTATCTTTACACGCTGAAAAAATGGCACTATGAAACGTTTTTTATTGATACTGTTGATATTCAGTAGTTTTATCGGTTCGTTC
This sequence comes from Candidatus Limimorpha sp., assembly GCA_041854745.1. Lineage (GTDB taxonomy): Bacteria > Bacteroidota > Bacteroidia > Bacteroidales > F082 > Limimorpha. Next base: position 818 of record JBHACT010000087.1, read on the forward strand.
TCGGCCCAAGAGCACCGCCGTTATGCCTTGATGTGGAATGATGAATTTAATGCCGGTAAATTAGATCAAACGGTTTGGTCGAAGATTTGGCGGAGCAAGGCCGATTGGGCCATACACATGTCGTCGGCTGACACGCTGTATGCTTTCAACAACGGCGATCTTGTATTGCGCGGCATGGTGAACGATTTTTTGCCCACGGACAAGGCTCCGCTCCTTACCGGCGGCGTTTGGACCAAAGATAGGAAAACATTCGGTTTTGGGCGCCTTGTGGTGCGTGCGAAGTTTGATGTGGCGCAAGGGTTTTGGCCAGCCATCTGGATGTTGCCTGGAACTAATCATATATTGAACTGGCCCTATGGCGGCGAAATTGATATCATGGAGCATTTTAGAGACAATCCTACCGTCAATCAGACAGTCCATAGCCATTATACCATCAACCTCCGCAGGCGCAACCGCCCTTCCCAAGTGGTGTATCCGAAGTATAATGAGGGAGCGTACAACACTTATGGCTTGGAGCGCTTTCAAGACAGTCTCGTGTTTTTCGTCAATGGCCGGCGCACGCTCAATTATCCGCGTTTTCGTAATGGCGAAAATGGCCAATTCCCTTTCAGCCAATATGAGTTTTATTTGATTCTTGATGCCCAGCTTGGGCGCGACCGTTCGCCTTACATTGACACGGCGAAGCTGCCCGTCGAGTTGCGGGTGGATTATGTACGCTACTATGAGTTGGACACAAAAACCGATGTCATCCCTGAACCGAAAGAGTATCAGCAGTTTGGAAAGCGGAAATATAAGCTTCGAAAAGTGGTTGTCAACGAAAAAGAACAGTTCGCCCGCCCTGATGAGTACCGCATTGTAGTCAAGCGGGGGGAAGCTACTGTTTCAGGCAACACCGTATGGGCCGAAAACACTTTGAGGCAGCTGGTTGACGAGCAAGGGAAGATAGCCAACTTGGAAGTCCACGACTGGGCCGAGTATCCTTTTCGGGGCTTTATGCACGACACGGGGCGCAATTATCAGCCAGTCAACCTATTGAAGGAGACTCTCGACCTGATGAGTTTCTATAAACTGAACTATTTCCATTGGCACCTGACCGACTACCCCGCTTGGCGCATAGAGTGCAAGGCTTATCCGCAACTCAATGATCCTCAGTATCAAAGGGCTGGCCGTGACGAGGGCAAATTCTACACATACGATGAAATTCGAGAGGTGATGGCCTACGCCAAAGAGCGAGGCATAACCGTTGTGCCTGAGATTGACATGCCCGGGCATTCCACCTATTTCAAAAATGCCTTTGGCTTTGCGATGGACTCGGAAGAAGGCCGCAAGGTGTTGGAACAATGTCTTGACGAGTTCTTCACTGAAATTCCGAAAAGCGACTGCCCTTATTTCCATGTTGGATCCGATGAAGTGTGGATTGAAGACCCGAAAGGCTTTATGCAATGGCTTGAAGCGTTGCTGGATAAGTATGACCGTCAGCCTATCGTCTGGGACCCCGGTCTGCCTGCCTCCGAAAAGGTGGTTCGTCAGATTTGGAATGAGGCGGCAGGCTCCAATGCCGCCGCTTCAAGCAAGTCGGGGAAGTATTTGGATTCTTTTGTCGGCTACCTCAACTATTACGACCCCATGCTTTTCACGAGCCGTTGTTTTCTGCATAATGCTGCGGCGCAAACGGTTCCCGACACCACTAAGGCTTTGGGCGGCATTCTTTGTCTCTGGAACGATGTCCGCGTTGATAAAAAGGAAAACCTTTCCAAACATAACGGCATGATCAACGGTATGATGGCTTTTTCGGAGCGTTTCTGGAATGGTGGAAATGCAGGAAAGGTGCTGGACGAAAACCTGCCCACGGGGCCTTTAACCGAAGCGGGATCGCGTTTGGCCAATTTCGAGGAGAAAATGGCTGTGCACCGCGACCGTTTCCATCGCGGCATAATGCGTTGGGTGGCCAATTCTCAGATGGAATGGCAAGTGCAAATCGATGATAACGAGCCGCTTATGACCTACGGAGGTGCGGTCGATTTGGATGCGCTTTGTCAGACATATCACATTAATATAGGAGAACAGGCTTTGGCGAAGGCGCAAACGGTCATTGTGGCTGAAAATGATATGGACATTGAGGCATGGGCGGGTTTCTGCACGCCGGCCCGTTCCAATCGCAACGGCTATGGTGTCGGACAGCAAGGCCAATGGGAAGGCGGTTGCCGGTGTTTTGTGAACGGCAAGGAGGTTTTGCCTCCGAAGTCGTGGGATGAACCCGGAAAGTACGATTATCGTTTCAACACTTGGGGCAAGCCTGAAGAGGAAGAGCCCTTTACTGACGAACAATTCTATTGGATGCGCCAACCCGCTCGGTTTCAGTTGAATAAGGGTGAGAACCAAGTGGAAATCCTTGTGCCCAAGTCTTATCAAGGCTTGCGCTGGAGTTTCGCTTTCATGCCTGTTGACATTCAGGCCGATGGAGGGGCGAAAGAAGTCTCAGGCATTCGTTTCAAACAGTCCGCTGACAAAGAATAAAAAAAACGGCACACTGGGGTGTGCCGTTGGAAAGGAGGCCGTTTGGCCGTTCGGTTTCAAGTTGGTTGACGAAAGAATTATTTGTTTCTTCCGCTGTAGTTGCCACTCAAAGTTTCGATGAAACCGTTGGCGGCGGTCTTCATTTTGGTGAAATCGTTGCCTAATGAGCTGGAGCAGTCGAGCACAAGCATAATCATCGCGCTCTTGTATTCGTTGACAATTTCTGTGTTGCCCGAAGGTGTGAACTCGCTGTTGAATTGCCATTGTGCCGACGGTTCCAACCAGTTCCATTGCTTCACATAGTCGGTGGTGATTTGGGCACCGTCCAAGTCGGTGAGGTTCTGGAACGAGAACAGGTCGAAGATACCTTCTGTAGAGGCCGTGACAGTAACACCCGACATGCACTCCAAGCCTACATATTGTATTTCAGTTAGTTGTCCCTTCCCTCCGTTGCGGATATAAGTGCCTTCAATGAAGCATTGCGACATGTTGGCTTCGCTCACATTGTCGAAAGTGAAGCGGATTTTGGTGTTGGGCTCTTGGGCCGGCAATTTGAGCGTAACATTGTAGAAGGTGCTTTGGTTGTAAAGCTGCCGGGCGATTTGGGCAAATTTATCGGAGGCTTCGTTCATGTTGTTCACCTCAAAAACATTGTTGACCGGGTCGCTTGAAAGTTTCTTGAGGTTGTTGCGGAAGCTTTCGATGTCGCTCACATCCGAGCCTCGCACGCCGATGGAGTAGGCCGAAATGTTGGTGCCACCGATGAGTTCGTTGTTGATTCTCGAATTGACGGCGGACAGGTATTCGTTGCCCGAGTTGTAGCTGTCGGAAAGCACATACGAACCTTGGTCAAGGCCATCAGTGAAGGTTACCACGGAAACATTGATGAGGTTTTCCGGAATCTTGGCCGAGGCCAGACTGTTGAGGCCTGTGTTGACGGCATGATAGAGAATGGTGCCGTTTTGCATCGACAATCCGTCAACAAAGTTCGCGAAGTTGTGTTTTGTTTCCTGATTGAGCAGGCCAAGCGGCATGGTGTAGAGTTCGCTGTTGAACCCGACAATGCCGAGATAGAGGCCTTCCTTGGCCGGAGTGTTGTCTTCAATTTTGGGTTTTCTGCAACTGCTGAAGGTGGAGAGGGCAACGACGAGTGCCAAAACTGCCACCGATAAAATGTGTTTTTTCATTTCTTTGATGAATTATTGTTTGCTGTTTCAATAACGAGACCGATGATTTTTTATTGCAAAGCCATCTAAAACTTACTCATGAACTTTTCGCTGTCAACCACAAATCTTTCGTGGACGCCCTCGCCGATGAGGGTCTCGCCTTCAAAGCACTTCACCTCGAAGACCAAGCGGCGGCGGTCCACCTCGATGAGTTCAACCTCGCAGCGGATGGCGGCACCCACTGGACTGGCTTTCAGGTGTTTGATGTTAACTGCTGTGCCAACAGTGGTGTTGCCTACACCGATTTTGTCAGCAACGCATTCAAGACAAGCTTTTTCCATCAGGGCAATCATGGCGGGGGTGGCAAACACCTCCAATGCGCCTGAGCCGTAGACAGCGGCTGTATCCTTAGGCTCCACCGCCAACTGCACGCTGTGACGAAGTCCTTTGAGCATGTCGTATTCCATCAGCTTTGGAAATTCATGGTGATGTTGACAACGACATCGGGATGAAGCGACTTGCCGACCGGGCAACTCTCCGCCGCCGCCCAAAGCAGCTTTTTCTGTCTTTCAGTGTATTCCTTGTCGGGAAAGTTGAACACGATATCGATCTGCGCGATACGGCGCGGGTCGGTGTTCATGGTCTTCTTCACCGTGAAGGTGGTGCCGTCAATGTCGAATTTGTGGCCTTGTGCGCTGACGCCCATGATGGTCATCATGCAGCTGGCCAAAGCCGCGCAGGCGAGGTCGGTGGGCGAGAAGGCTTCGCCTTTGCCGTGGTTGTCGGTGGGTGCGTCGGTGAGGATGGTATTGCCCGATTGCACATGGGTCATCTCGTTGCGGAGATTGCCTTTGTAGGTTCCTTTTGTTATTGTCATATTTTTAATGTGTTGGTAGAGACGCGATTAATCGCGTCTCTACAAGGTTTATAATTGTTCAAGAATCAAATTGGCCAGACGGCTCGTGCCCACGCGGAAGAGGTCTTTGTTGAGCCAAGCCTCGCCGAGGATGTGTTTCACCAAATAATAATAGGTCAGGGCGTCTTCCGGAGTTTTCATGCCGCCGGCGGGTTTAAAACCGACCTTCTTGCCTGTGGCTTCATAGTATTCCTTGATGGTGTCAATCATGATGATGGCAGCAAGAGGTGTGGCGGCCACTGGCACTTTGCCCGTTGAGGTCTTGATGAAGTCGGCACCGGCAAGGATAGCCAGTTCGCTGGCCTTGCGTATGTTTTGTACGGTCTTCAGTTCGCCCGTTTCAAGGATGACTTTCAGATGGGTCTTGTCGCCGCAAGCCGCCTTGATGGCCTTGATTTCGTCGAAGACCTCATCGTGTCTTCCGGCGAGGAAAGTGCCGCGCGAGATGACCATATCGACTTCGTCGGCACCTTCGTTGACGCAGTATTCCACCTCTTTGACTTTCAAGTCGAAAGGCATCATGCCCGAGGGGAAGGCGCAAGCTACGGTGGCCACGCGGATGTTGCTGCCTGCCAACAGTTGCTTGGCTTGACGGATGAAAGGACTGTAGATACAGATGGCGGGCACGGAAAGGTGCGGCTTTTGCTTCGGGAAAGCCAAAGCCTTTTCGCAGAAGTCTTTGATTTTCTCTTCGTTATCGAAAGCCTCAAGGGTGGTGAAGTCTATGCTTTGGAAGATGGTGCGCATGGCTTCCTTTTCGTTGCCTTGTTTCTTTTCTTCGCTGACAATGAGACTAATACGCTCGCTCAGTGCCGTTTCGCTATGGTTGTAGGGTTTGAATTGCATGATGGTTTGTATTTGGGCTTCAAAAGTAAGGATTTTTCTGATAATGGACTGCTTTTTTGTTTGAAATGACTTTGGCTTGAAGTTAATATGTAGATTTACAAGTTGAAAACAACGAAACCAAAGCCATTCAACTCAAATGATTTCTCCTTCCCATAGGCGTTTCAAGAAATCAAGGATGTAAATGGTTTCCACAGTTCCTATTCTTCGGTTGAAACGGTCATGAGAAACGATAATCTGGCGGCATTCGGGATGCTCCTCGGCAAAGGCTTTCAAGCCTTTCAAGTGCTTGCTTTGGACCTCACTGGTGGATTTGATTTCAATCGCTACTTCGGAATCACCCAGCACCGCATCCACCTCAATGCCCGTATAGGTGCGCCAATACATCAGCCGTTTTTCGCTTTGCGAATAACTCAAATACGCCCGAATTTCCTGCATCACGAAATGCTCGAAAGCGTGTCCGTATTCGGAGGTGCCGCGTACCAGTTCTTTTCTGTGGAGCAAAAAATTGCACACGCCCACATCGAAGAAATAAAACCTTGGCGCTTGCATCAGTTTGCGTTTGACCACCTTTGTGTAAGCGGGTACCATGTAGCCTACCAAAGTATCCTCCAAAATGGAGAAGTATTCCTTGGCACTATTGGCACTGATGCCACAATCAGAAGCCACATTGCAATAGTTGAGCATTTCGCCGCTGGTGATGGCTGCCACTTCCAAAAACCGTTGAAAACCATTGAGATTGCGTACTAATGCCTCGGCTTTTACTTCTTCGCGAAGGTAAACATCTATGTATGCCGAGAGCCGTTGCTGCGGGTTTTTGGCCAAATAATGCGGCGGCAACATGCCAAACGACAAAGCTTTCTGCAAATCTAAGTTTGGGATTTCCGCGCTCACCAAAGGAAAAAAGTAATATGGCAAAGCGCGACCGCCTAATGTGTTGTAACCTTTGTGTTTCAGTTTTCGCGCACTGGAACCGCAAAGGATGAATCTCATGTTTTTCTCCGAAATCAGGCGGTGTACTTCGTTCAACAATAACGGAACTTCTGGAATTTCATCAATTATGACCAGTTTCTCTGCCGGCTCATCTTTCAGCATTTCGTAAAGCAATCCGGGGCGTTTGGAAAGACGCAACTTCAATTCGGTATCCAATAAATCCAAATAAAAGGCGTTCGAAAAGTTTTCCCGTAGGAATGTCGATTTCCCTGTTTGGCGTGCGCCAAAAAGAAACGCACTCTCTTTCAAATCATTGTTTAACTTGCATTTACGCTTTATCCTATCCATATTATTTGTTTTATAACTGCTTGTTTTTAATTGAAAATCTGCATTATTACTGCATAATTTCATTAAAAATACGCAGCAAATATACAAAAAGTTATTACAAAGGAGTGTTTTCGAAGGAAAAAAAGAGTTTTTTGTCCGGGATTCCGTTGTCTTAAAATGCTCGTTCAAGTCGGAATATCTGACAGGTTCTGGGATTTATTGACTTTCTTTCTAACAATCATGGGGCATAATTGCTCTAAAAAACCTCTGGGACGCCCAAAACGGATGAAAATGTTTCATTCAACCCCGTTCGCGCGAAATTTTCACCGCATATAACAGGCAAATTTTTCAATGCATCAAATCTTCCAAAGAAATTTTCATCCTCCACTTCCATTGGTTTTTACTGTCCGCAGGCACATTGATTTGGTCGTCCATTGGGTTGGGCGACCAGTTTTTTTCGTCCATGTCCAAAAGGTCTTGCAAGGGGTAGATGTTCCATTTGGAAGGGCTGTCCAAATGCTTGTCCATCACTTTTTTGATGGTCTTGGCCGTGTCTTTTCGGTCGCCGAGGTCGATGTTGTCAAGGAACTGCCTTGCACGCACGCGGTTTTCGGCCAGCCAACCGCGCAATGTGGGCATGTCGTGGGTGCCGGTAGTGTAGACACAGTTTTCGGGCAGGTCTTCGGCCTGAACGAAGGCGTGGCCAAACACTTTGGGCATGCGTTGTACCTCAAGGCTCATGATGTCCAATGCCTGCATCACCTCGGGGACACAGGCGGGAATCATGCCGAGGTCTTCGCCGCAGGCCACCATGTGGGTTGCGTTGACCAAAGCGGGGAGCTTTTCTAAGGCTGCCCGCTTCCAGAATTCGTTGTGACGGTGGTAGTAGAAGTCTTTGTAAATGCAGTCAATGGCCTGTTTTTGGTCATCGGGGAGGGTTTGATAAACCTTGGTTTTTTGCAGTTCAATGCAAGGATGGTATTTGTCTTTTTCGGTGGGGTCGGGGATGAAAAGGGTGTTCACGCCTTTCTTCAAATGCTTGCTTTTTACAAAACGAAAACCTTGGTTTTCAATTTCTTTCATGCTTAAAGGCAATGCAGGGCTGAAATGTCCCTGTCGTCCCGACTTGGCCGTTTTCGGAATCTCCCAAATGCGGAAGAAGCCGAGGATATGGTCGATACGGTAAGCGTCGAAATAGCGTGCCATCACTTGCAGGCGGCGGCGCCACCAAGCATAACCGTCTTTGGCCATCGCTTCCCAATTGTAGGAGGGGAAGCCCCAGTTTTGTCCCTCGGCGGCAAAATCATCAGGCGGGGCACCCACTTGCACATCAAGATGGAATAGATCGGGGTGCAATTTTACATCCACGCTATTGGGATTTACTCCAATTGGGATGTCGCCTTTCAGCAACAAACCTTTGTCGTGCAGGGCTTTGACGGCTTCGCTCAATTGCCTGTCGCAGTGGTATTGCAGAAACAGGTGGATTTCCGTACCGTTTCCGTCACGCTCGGCGCAATATTGGGCGTAGTCGGACAGCCAATCCCCGTTGTCTTTGACAAATTGCTGGAAATCAGCGTTGTCTTTCAGCGTTTCCCATTGCTGCTCAAAGGCGATTTGGAAGTGTTTCCATTTGGCTTTCAATACTTTGGGATAATCGACGGTGTCTTTCTTGTTGAGCATCGTCTGCATTCGCCTGTAAGCCGTCGCTTTTCTGCCCATGTCATTCCCTTGGGAATCTATGGGTAGAAAAGCACCTAAGTTATCCCTGTCATCGACCACTTTGAATGCAGAGCATTTCCGATGGGAATTTATGGATGACTTAGGAATGGCATTTAATAATTTATTGATATTCAAATAAATCGGGTTCAGTGCAAAGGCCGAAATGGCATTGTAAGGATAGGAGTCGCGCCAGTCGTAGTGTGCTGTGGTGTCGTTGATGGGCAGGATTTGGATGATTTTCAAATCGTTGGCCACGCACCAGTCGCCCAATTTCGGCAGGTCGGCAAATTCGCCTATCCCGAAATCGTCCTTCGTGCGCAAGCTGAACAAAGGTACGGCCACGCCTTTCATCGTTTGCCTTTCGGTGAGGCCGAACCAATCCCAAACGCGGTTTTTGCCCTTGGGGAGAATGCGGTTGGGGCCGTCCTCCCAACGGATTTGCCCGTTTTCGCGGATGAAATATTTGTATTCCGTGGTCTGTAGAGACGCGGCACGCCGCGTCTCGTTTATGTGTTTTGTTTGTTTAGGAGACGCGATGAATCGCGTCTCTACAAGGGTGGACCAAATGCCTGACCCCACATATTGCATGGGCACAGCCTTATCCGTGTCCCAAAGACCTAATTCTGAGGTGTTTCCCGTAAGAAACAGTTCTTCGCCCCAGCGGCTGTCGTATCTTAATCGGAATAAGGAGGCCATGATTCGTTAATCGTAATACGCTTCACCTTCCGGGGTGATGGAATCAATCTTGAAAGAGTCTCCGTCTTTGACAAGGCCAAGCTTCACGCGATATTCATAGCTTTTTTTGCCTTCATAATAATAGGTATTGGTAACCCTATACGAAAGCCCGTCAACCGGTTCAATAGTATGCTGGCAGTTGCCGATCACATCACCGCCTCCCTGATAAAGGAAGAGCCATATCGCCATGCATTCGTCATCACATTCGTAGTCGTATTGGTCTATCAGAAACTGCTTGGCTTCGGGGGTGACATGTTTATTTACATACAGATAGGCTTCCTCTTGCTCTCGGTCAAACGCTTCCTCAAACCCTTGGTAGAAGCTCTCCAAGAACGTTTTGCCCAACGCTACCGAAGCATCTGTTGTGCTGACGGTGTTCTCTGTACCTACTTTGTTGTCAGTGTTTTGTGTGTTGTTGTTACTGCTGTTGTTGCCGCAAGCCACCATGGTGAATGCGATGGCGATAAGGATGAATAGTCTTTTCATGATGTTATGGATTTGAATGGTTTGACGGGGCAAATATAGAGAAAAACCTTATTGTTGTCCCCGAAATACTATTCAATCTTCACCCGATTTATCACCCCTTGGTTGTGCCCCGAATCGAAATATACGCTGTAGGCATAGCCGTCATGCACCTTAAATACACGCGGATATATCTTTTTGCTGGCCTTTTTCCCCATGCCGACGGTGCCTGTTTCAGGATCGTAAAGGCCAACATGATATACTCCGTCATCTACAAACAAACCGTACACCTTGTCCGTGGCCTTGTCGACAAGGAACTCATTATTGAAAAACTTCTCTCCTGAGGTGATTTTCAAGGACTGACGTTTTGCAATCTTGAAGTCGGGGCCGATTTCCACAATCTGGCGGTTGTCGAGGCCGACGAATTGAAGCAAACCGTTGACTTTCAATGGGACAATCTGGTATTCCTTTTTGGCCATTATGGAGCAATACCATTGAATCATTCCGAGCAATGTCGGGGTTTCTGCCAGGCGCACCAGATTCCCGTCCCAAGTTCCCTCGTTGATGAGGTCGATGCCTGGGCTTCCTCGTTCCGCTTTTTTGATGCTAATGGAGGTTATGCTTTCCCCTTCGCGCACTGGACGCCCGCCCCCGTTTTCATCGTAGATGGACTCGAGGGTGTAGTTCTCTGCCATTGCTTGGTGGTATTCGTTTTGTATCTTCATCCATTGCGACTGGCAGGCGCGGTAGCCGAGGGTGTCGATGAAACTGCATAGATATTGTGGTTTTTCCATGGAACCGTCTTTCATCATGTAAAGGAAATCCTGGCTTTTGCCGTGGTTGAATTTGAGCCAATAGAGGCCTCTGTCGTGCACTATGGTTCTGATAATGTAGGCCCCGTTGTACTCGCACACAATTTTCAGCAGTTTGTTGCGGTAGTCGTCGCGTGAGAAGGTGGAAACGGGTTGGATAACCTGCTTCTCGTCAAGATACACCTGCAAGCAACTGTCCTGCCCGACGAGAATGAGATCGTTAAAAGCGTCAATGTGCAGTTTCTCAAAGAGTTGGTCGAAGTCCTTGCGGGTTAGTTCACCACCGTCGGTGTCAAGGACGACCATGGATGAAGACTTGGGCTTATTTTCAAGCAGGTAGATTCTCCCGCCCAAAAACGCCATGTCTGTAATATTGCGGTTGGTTCCCGAGCGATAGAAGTCGCTATAGGCCGAAACATCCACTTCCTGAAGGTCGTAACTCATCTTCCGCATCTTGAAACTGATGTTGATGGAGTCACGCTGCAACTGCTTTGGAGTGAGGCTCACCACAGTGTCTTGATAGCCAATGCAGGAATAATACAAGTTGACGACGGTCGAGCGGTCGTATAGCGGCAGTTCGTAATGCCCTTTGGCATCAGTGCTGGTGCCATATTGCGTATTGATGATGCTGATGTTCACGTTCTCTATGCTGAGGTTGCCGTAAACGGTGGTTTTGGTTTGGGCGGAAAGCGAAAAGGCTAGAAAAAGCAAAAGCAAGGTAAGAATAGAGTTCTTTTTCATAATGTTCTCATTTTAGGTTAATTGTTGCATATTTATACTCCTTCCCGTCATCAAAGCGCAGCAGATACTCGCCCTTGTAAAGTGCCAATTTGAATTCCTTTTCGTCCTTGCCGTACATATATTGGTCAATGGGGACGCATTGCTCGCCTTCCGATTTCAGAAACGCGCTCACGCAGCCTTCGGGGAAGCCGTTTTTCTTGATGAAACGATGGTTGATAGTATAAAGCACCTTGCCGTTATAGAGTTTCCAGTCGGGAATGTTGGCTTCAATGAAACGGGTGCGGGGCGTACAGCAGGTGGCATCCATGCCCGAAGTGCATGGGTAAATATGCTGCACAGTGTCGTAAAAAACAACAGACTCTCGGATGGGCATGGCATCAATCAAGTCGTAATAGGTGGCCAGCAAGGAGTCTGCTTCCCAATACGGGTCGTCAAAGAATAAACAGTCCAACGTAAAAGGGTCGATGCCGGACTGTTCCTTGAAATATCTGCCCATCGTGTACCATCCGTTTCGGTCAGCGATATGTCCGAAACCGCCCAAAAGCAGGAATTTTGCTTCGGGGTCGTTGCCAAGGATGTTCTCGACCAAGTTTTTGGCTTGATTCACCTCGCGGTCAACGCCGAAGCCGTCGCCTTCGTAAGACACAAGCGTGTAACCCAAATTGAGTGCGGTGCGCAGCAAGTCGCCAAAAATCGGCTCATCGCAATAGAAACCTGTTTTGCCCAACAATACGGTGCGCCGCTCGTTGACCAAAGAGTCCTTCGCAAACAGGGTTTCGGCAGCAAGGTAGCGGTAGCCGTTTTGGTGGCATTTCTCCAACCAACTGATGACGAATGCCCTGCTGTGCGGGTTGAAGTGCATTTCGTTCAACATAATGACACGGTTGTTCTCAATGATGCTGTCCATCACATCGGACAAAGGGATGGCTTTCGTGTCTTTATAATGGTTGGCATATTTATTATGGTTAAGGAACATGGTTCCGCAGGCCTCGGCTTCCCGCCTTGCCTCTTTGTAATGCCCGACGCGCGAGTACAAAATGCTCAACAAATCGTGAAAACCGTTTTCAAACTTTGAGTCGATGTAAACGCTGTCCATGTCAAGCAGCTTCTTCAGTGAACGGTAACTGAATCCGTCTTCTTTTGCAATGGCGTATGGATGTTTCAGCTCGTTGTTGTTTTGTGCAATGGCGTTTTGGAAAGTGAGTGTTGTCAAAAGCACAAGAAGGTACATATTCTTCATGGAGTGTGGTTTTATGGGTTTGATTGGGTGAAAAACATGCATTAAAATGTTGCAAAAATCATTCCGATTTTGTCATTTGTATTGTGGAAAATCAATAATTCAATCCATCCTCACCTGATACAGTGCCTTCCGCCGATTGATTCCTGTCGGGTAAATGAAATACAGCACACCGTCGTGAATCCTCATGTTTTCTGCGAAAGGGTACCCGCTGAGATCCATGACGGTGGAGGCCGTTCCGGTTTTCAGGTCAATGCGCTTCAGGGTGTAGATACCGTCGTTGACGAAGAAGGTGTAGAATTCTTTTTTCGCCATGTCATACATCATTTTTTGCTTCCAGCGGCGGTCGGGCACCATTTTGCCGTTCCATTTGCGGTATTCGTGGAAGGTTAGGGGATAGCGTTCCAGTTCGTTGCCGACGGCATCAAAGACAATGGTCTCTTGGTCGGTGTAGGCGAAAAGGTAGAATTTGTTGTCGATTTCGTAAATCGGGTTGTAAATCGGGTCTGCGACCCAAAAGTTGGCGCCGATTCCGCCAGTATGCAACAGCAGCCAAATGTCGTTACGGCCTTCCTCGTCCACGATGTAGTGGAGCAATTCCGGTTCCCTGTCGCTACCCAACCAGTTTCTGTAGTAGCCCATTTCCTTGTTATAATAGAAATATCGTCCTGTGATGAAGATACTGTCTGAGGCGGCCACGATGGTGGAGAACTTGTCGTAAAAGGTCTTTCTTGGCATGGAATTGTAAAAGTTCATCAACATTTTCTTTCCATTGCCCAACTCCATAAAACCAATTTGGCTAGCTTGGTAATCGCTGAGGGTGTAAATGCTGCCAAATGCGTCTTTATTAAGGTGTTTGTAGCGTGACGAAATCGGCATTTCATGCAGCGTGTCCAACTCGAAGGAAAGGTGAAGCAAAGAACAGTGTCGGCGTCTATACACAATCATATAAATGCCGTCCTCGCGGATGGTGTAGTCGAGGACGGTCATCACGGGGTTGTCGTAGGCAATGTGGGGCGCGTTTGCGGTAATCTCCACTTCAAACAGTTCGTGGCTCTTTGTTTTCATATTGACAGTCAGGTTTTTGCCGTTGATATCCCTCTCTTTGATGGTGTAATATGTCGGCTCAAAAACCATGTGGGCGAAACGGAGTTTAACGCCCGCTTTGGCATGTCCGTAGGTAAAGCGGCCTTGCTCGTCGGTGACGGAAATGAGCAGTGAGTCATGCGCGTAAACGCTCACATTCTCAATGGCTTTCCCGCTTTCGTCTTTGCAGTAGCCCTGCACGATAGCGCGTTCTTGGGCGGCGGACTGAAAGGCAAAACCGAAGCCGAGAAGCAAGAAAAACAGTGTAATCTTTTTCATGGTTTGCGTTTTTCGATTTGTCCTTTTTGAAATTGACAGACAAAAATAGAAAATAATGACATGAATTTCTTATTTTTGCCCCGAAAAAATATCGCTATGACCGCTTTCGACTTCTTCAATATCATTCGCTCCATACCGAAGACATTGTTTTTCAATTTCCATTATTTCCCGTTGAAGACGGCTTTGAGGTTGCCTGTTGTGGTGTCGCACCGCACCTGTTTGCGCGAGCTGCACGGTAGGGTGGAACTTCCTGAAAAAGTGGAAAGAGCGATGGTGAAAATTGGTTTCGGCGATGTGGGGCACTACGACCGCAAACGCTCACGCAGTATCTGGCAGGTGAGCGGCACGGTCAGTTTTGGCGGCAAAGCGAGCATAGGGCATGGCTCCAAACTCTCGGTGCGCGGTGATTTGAGATTGGGTGCGGGTTTCAACATGACGGCGGAGAGCACTATCGTCTGCGCCAAGGAAATCACATTCGGCGAAGACTGCCTGCTAAGTTGGGACATCCTTGTGATGGACACCGACGAGCACCCCTTGTTTAATAAGGAAGACGAACGCATTAATGCTGATAAGCCTATTGTCGTGGGTAACCATGTCTGGATTGGATGTAAATGTGTGCTGTTAAAAGGCGCCGAAGTGCCAAATGACACGGTTTTGGCAGCAGGTACATTGTTGAAATCAGCCTTTGAGGGCGAGCAACAGGTGGTTGGTGGCAACCCGCCGTCCGTCCTCAAGCACGAGGTCCGCTGGGAACATTAAGAAGCTGTTTTGATTTTGTCAAAGGGCATAAAAACCCATGCCATTGACCGTGTTGGATCTTTGATTGCCAAAATCGTCCGTCTATAGATTGATTCCGCGAATGCAAAGCATTCCCCATCGTACATCCCTTATTTGGAGTAACATAGACGGACGATTTCAAGGAATCTATGGTTAAGTAAAAGTTTAATTACAAAGTCAAAACAACTTCTACAGACTTTCGATCACCGCGCAGAGGTTCTCGAAGATTTGTCGGATGTCACCCACGCCGTTTACCAGATGAAGGTTGCCCTTGTTTTGGTAGAAGTCGAGCACGGGGCGTGTCTTGGCCTCATATTCCACAAAACGGTGCTTGATGGAGTCGAGGTTGTCGTCGGCACGACCGCTGATCTTGCCGCGTTCGAGCATGCGTTCGACGAGGAGTTCTTCGGGCACTTCGAGGTTCAGCACGCCTGTCAGCGACATTCCGAATTTTTCCATCATTTCCTCAAGGATTTCTGCCTGTCGCACTGTGCGTGGATAGCCGTCGAAGATGAAACCGGCAGTATCCATGTTCTCTGAGAGCTTCTTCTCGATGATCTTCGCCACAATTTCGTCGGAGACAAGATTGCCCCGGCCGATGATTTCTTTCACATGCAAACCGAGTGGGCTCTCGGCGGCGATTTCCTCGCGCAGGATTTCACCCGTGGAGATGTAAGTCAGGTTATATTTCTTGCACAGGAACTGCGACTGGGTTCCTTTGCCTGCACCGGGAGGGCCTGATAATATAATGTTTAACATAGTAGTTGTATTTTATTCAGCGCTTCGGCGCTTTGGTTGTGCCCGGCAAACGCAGGATCAGGAACCAAAAATGCTGATCTTGTTGTCGATGAGCAAGGTCGCAGTGTCGAAACGCCGCAATTCTATTCGATGATTTTATAAATATCCGGTAAGTTTCTCCCTTGCTGGTCATAATCCAGACCGTAGCCTACGATGAACTCGTTGCCGATGTCCATGCCTTTGTAGTCGATGGGGTAGGTGTACTGGAAATTGTCCGGTTTGAAGAACAAGGTGGCAATGCGCACATCGGAGGCTCTCAAGTCTCTGAGTTTCTGGATGGTGTAGCGCATGGTGTGACCCGTGTCAACGATGTCTTCCACGATGACCACATGACGGCCATCCAAGGAACAGTCGAGGCCGATGAGCTCTCTGATGACATTGGTGGTCTCGGTGCCCGAATAGGAGGTGAGCTTGACGAAACTGATTTCGCAGGGGATGGTCAGCCGCTTGAACAGTTCGGAGGCGAACATGAAGGCGCCGTTGAGCACAACGAGAAACAATGGATTCATACCTGCCATATCATGGTTGATTTGATCGGCCACGATTTGGATGTTGGATTCGATTTTTTCTTGGGGGATGTATAGCCCAAATTCCTTGTCTAATACTTTTACTGCTTTCATTTTCAAAGGATTGAGATTTGCTTGCCCTTATGGGTAAGACGTTACAAATATACGAATTGAAATCATTGGTGAGACCATACCCCAAAAAAAACTATTTTTGCCCCATTAACCAGACAAATGACAACTGATATGACTCCAATAGTTAGCATTATCATGGGAAGCACATCCGACCTTCCCGTTCTCGAAAAAGCCGCCCAATTCTTTGATGAGATGGCGATTCCGTTTGAAATGAACGCTTTGAGTGCGCACCGTACACCACAAGAGGTGGAACGGTTTGCCCGCGAAGCGAAGAGCCGCGGCATCAAGGTCATCGTTGCCGCTGCGGGTATGGCTGCCGCCCTACCGGGCGTGATTGCCGCCAATACAACATTGCCCGTTATCGGTGTGCCGGTGAAGGGTATGCTCGACGGCTTGGACGCCATGCTGTCCATCATACAGATGCCTCCGGGCATTCCCGTGGCCACGGTGGGCGTGAATGGTGCCCTCAATGCCGCCATCCTCGCCGCTGAAATGCTGGCCCTCAGCGATGACAATATGGCCGCCAAGGTTGCCGACTACAAGGAAAATTTGAAGAACAAGATTACAAAAGCTAACGCAGAACTGAAGGAAGTGAAGTATTTGTATAAGACGAATTGATATCAACCAAGCACAGCGGAAATTTCTTTCTGCTGTGCTTTCTTGGGTGGCAGCCACAATGGGATGATACGGTAGAGACGGTGTGCGTGCTGTCTCTACTTTGCAAGCCATCTGGAATCATTCCTTCACAAATCTTCTGCTTACTGTGGCCTTATTGGTCGTCAGGCGGACAAAATAGATGCCTGATGGCAGACCGTCAGTGTTGATTTCCACTTTGTTAGCACAGTCATTTTGGCTGTACACCAAGGCACCCATTAGGTTGTAGATTTCTACAGTACCGA
>JBHACT010000088.1:0-4152 GCA_041854745.1 Candidatus Limimorpha sp.
ACACACAGCCGCCTAAAGGCCTGACCCTCAGGTCGCGGAGTGGTTTCCAAGAAACCAAACGGCAAGCGCCGCTCCGTGAGGGTCAAGCCTTTAGCCGTCCCTTGCGGGCGCTTCCCCGCATGTCGGCCCCGCCTCCCCGCCCAGCCCGGACTGTCTTTGGCAAGCCCGTTTCAACCCCAACTGTTGCATTGCTCTGACTGCCGCTTCGCGCCATTGCGAGCGAAACGTAATGAAGCGCAGCAAAGTCCCCCTTCCAAAGGGGGTCAGGGGGATTAAAAACACCCTCCTCCACACGCCGCCTCGCGCCCTTGCAAGCGAAACGCAGCGAAGCGCAGCAAAAGTCCCCCTTCCAAAGGGGGCCAGGGGGATTAAAACATCCTCCCCCCACGCGCCACCTCGCGCCATCGCGAGGAGTAGAGACACGCCGCGGCCCGTCTCTACAGTGTGTTGTTCGCGATGGCGCGATGGTTTCGCTTCACAGCTTGCAAAAGGTGCGTGTGCATGTTCAATTCCTTATTGTATATGCCGGTTTGGTCGAGATAGTCGATGCGAACCTGTCCCGAGGCGTGGATGATTTGTTCGTTGCCCAAAAGAATGCCCACATGGGTGATGGGGCCGCCCTCTTCGCCGAAGAAGGCCAAGTCGCCGGGCTGCGTTTCTTGAAGGAAATACACCAGATCGCCGCATTCAATTTGCTGTGAGGCATCGCGGGGCAGACACAGTCCTGCAAGGCGGGCGCACACCTGCACCAAGCCCGAACAGTCTATCCCCATCACGGTGCGACCACCCCAAAGATAGGGCGCACCAAGCAACTTCTGCGCGTTTTCAACCATCACCCCCGGCACAAAACGCTGCGGTTTTTCTACCGTGTCGCGATGTGGTGCGTAGAGTGGAGTCCCCAAACTTAGATAATGGCCGTCAATATGGGTAATCGCCTCATCGGTAAGATAGACTTTCTTCGTTTTCAGAGCAAGATACTCCTCCTCGCCGATTTCCGCGAATTGTTTTGCCTGAATCCAGCCCTCGTATTGGTCGAAATCAGTCTGGATGAGTACCCATTCCTGTGTTCTGTCCAACACGGTATAAGTCTCATTATAAAGTAGTTGGTTCACCATCTCCGAGGCGTGTCGGGCTTCTTTGCGTAAGGCGGTGACGGAAAGTTTACAGATGCCGTATTTCATTTTCTGTCATGTTTTCTGACCGCTAAAATAGCGAACAATTCGGTGCAAAACGTCTTTTTTCGCCGTTTTTTTTGTAGCGATTGGAGTTTTTTCCTAATTTAGCCCTCGGTTTAATCTTTGATAGTTATTGTTAAATATTTGATTATGAGTAAGATAAAAGATTTTGTCAATAAGATACGGCATAGTTATTATAATGTGGGCAAGATATTCGTCATTGTGGTGGCTGTCGTGTTGGTGTGCTGGCAAATGCCGCGTACAGGCAAGTTCAAGTACGAATACCAACTGTCGAAGCCTTGGCAACATGAGGCCTTGTATGCGCCTTTCGATTTCCCTATCTACAAAGATTATGAGACGCTGAATGCTGAGACGGACGAAGCGCGAGCCAAGGTGAAACCGATTTTCGTGTTTAATGATGACGAGATGGTTGCCTCTCGTAACCTGCTGTTTGTCAGTTTTGAATTGAAATGGAATGCAGCCTCGCATCTCGACCGCGACCTCAACTTGGACTGTCTTTTCAACCTGTTCGACTCCATTCAGGAGCAGGGCATTGTGGCTTATGATAATGCGATCAGCGATTTGGATCCGACCTCGGAGGTGAGTATCGTTCGCAATATGGTGATGCGCACAGCGCGTTATGGCGATTTCTACAACATGAATGGTGCTACCGAATCGGTGAAGGTCATGTTGGAGCAAAAGGGTGGCCAATATGACAAGAAACTCCTATCTGAACTGCTCAACGGTGCCTTGCGCCAGAATGTGTTTTATAACGCTGACCTCACCAGACAGGAAACCGACAAGGCGGTGTCCGCCGTGTCGCTCACCTATGGCATGGTGCAGAAGGACGAACTGGTCATATCGGAAGGGGCGCTTATCAATGCGCACACCTACAATGTGCTTAATTCCTTGCAGCGCGAATATGCCTCAAGGTCGATGTCGAGCGACGAATCACTGCGCATTTTGTTGAGCCAGATATTCCTCGTGGCTCTGATCTTCGCGCTGATGGGCTTGTATGGCAGCAAATTGCATAAAAAGGTGTTTTCCCAACTAAAAAACATCGTCCTGCTGATGACACTCATGCTGTTGGTCATCATACCCTCGTATGTTTTGGTAAAGTTTGTTCCGGGACTGATTTATATGATGCCCGTCTGCCTCTTGGCCATCATGGTGGGCTCGTTCTTCAACCTGCGGTTGTCCTTCTCCACCCAAGTCTTCGCCGTCATGCTGATTTCGCTGATGATGCCCAACCCTTTCCAGTTCATCTTTATGCAGCTGGTGGCCACAGTGCTGACGGTGTTTAGCATGTCGAGCCAGCGGACACACCACCGCTTCATTCAACCTGCTTTGTTCGCTTTCTTGGGGTATCTGTTGGTATATCTCGCCTTCACCTTCATGTCCACCTCCGAAGTTGACTGGTCTGTGATATTTCTGCTCGTGATGAATGCCTTGCTCACCCTGCTTGCCCAGCCGCTCATCCTCATGTTTGAGCGTATCTTTGGTGTTACCACCTCTCTCTCTCTGCTGGAGTTGAGCAACACCAATACGCCCCTGTTGCGCGAGTTGGCGGCTACTGCGCCGGGCACCTTCCAGCACTCCATCCAAGTGGCTAACTTTTGTGAGGAGGTTCTGTTTGAAATTGGCGGCGACTCGCAATTGGCTCGTACCGGTGCGTTGTATCACGATGTTGGCAAGATAAAGAATCCGATGTATTTTACTGAAAACCAACATGGTGCCTATAGTCCGCACAACGACCTTTCCAACTTGGAGAGTGCCGAAATTGTCATGTCACATGTTACCGACGGTATCGAATTGGCGCATAAGCACCGCATCCCAGAGCGTATTATTGACTTCATTCGCACCCACCACGGCACACGCCGCACCGATTATTTCTACATCAATGAGCAGAAGGCACACCCTGATGAGGAAATCGACGCGGCACCGTTCACCTACCACGGTCCGGCACCGTTCTCACGCGAGACCGCCGTGCTGATGATGGCCGACAGCATTGAAGCCGCCTCGCATAGCCTGAAAGACCCCGATGAGCAGAAAATCAGCGATTTGGTCGACAACATCATCAACAGGCAGATGGCGGCGGGGCAGTTCCTCAACACGGATTTAACCCTTCGCGACATTGAAACCTGCCGCAAAGTGCTGAAAAAAAAGCTGATGAGTGTTTATCATGTTAGGATTGCTTATCCCGAAAAATAGTATATTTTTGCAACATGAAACCTAACAATACAATAAGCATGAAAAAATATTGGGAATTTTGATTGTTATGATGTCGGTCGCATTTATGACCTCATGCGGAACCGTTGGATTGGTGATTCACACGCTCAAAATATATGATGGTCGGTTGAGTTACAATTATGGCCACGATCAAGCGAATGATACTATTCACTTCGTCATTAACAAGAATAACATGCTCCTAAAGGCGGAAATCAACGGGAAAACGGATACGGTCATGTATGATTCGGGTGTTAATTCGTTTGCTTTACTGATGTACACGCCAAGTACAAAACCTGAAGGGATGAAGTTTTATCGTCACTCTGTTTCGGGGGCTGACAAGAAGTCGAAAATCAAGATAACGACGCTACCTGTGAAAATCGGGACGGACATGGTTGTTTCGGAAGGATTGGGAATTACCCGTCTCATCAACGGCAAAGAGGTCTTCAAAGTCGGCGACCAAATCGTCTCCGTGAACGGCGAAACCATCACCGAGGAGAACATCTGCCATTATTACGACCTGCTTTCGGAATCCAAGGACTGGTCTGAGTTCGACATCAAAGTGAAGTGAGTCCTCGCGCCCGAAGGGCGCAACTGCCTTAACCACGGGTCGCGACCCGTGGTGGCTCCCGTCCTCCCGCCTCCTGTGGTGCACCCCATCCTCACGCCTCCCGTGGTAGCTCCCATCCTCCCGCCTCCTGTGGTGCACCCCATCCTCACGCCTCCCGTGGTAGCTCCCATCCTCACGCCT
>JBHACT010000089.1:0-8834 GCA_041854745.1 Candidatus Limimorpha sp.
GGTCTCCCTTCCTCTTTTTTTGTGTTGCTATTCCCGGCTGCGGCTTAGGGGTCGGCCCCGACCCTTCACACCGGCAATTTGAGGGCCGGTGAAGGGTCGCGCCCTCGTTTCAACACTTGCACTTCTATGTTGAACTTAAGCTTCCCGTCGTCGCCTTTTCGGAATTTGACGATTTCAAATTGACTTGGATTGTATTTGTGAAGAAATGTGATGGGGACGCCCATCAAACCATCGTAATCCTTTGGAATATCTTGTGTTTTGTTCACATTGATACCATCGCAGTTGTCGTATTTCGGATAATCGCCTTCATTGCCAGCATATTCTTTTGACAAATCAAGTTCTTCATTGCGTTGCTTCAGGTCTAAATTAGTGAGCCACAAACAATTATTTGTGGCAATAATAGTTTGCCCTTCATTATTAACGCTGACTTCGGTGCCGTACAAATCGTAATGCTCGGGCACAATAAAGCCTGAGATTCCTCTACCCAAATTAACGCCCAACCAAGCCTTGTTTTTCTGAATCAAATCGAATATTTCTTTGTAGGTGATAGCGTTTACATTGCCGATAATTAAAAACTGTTTGTCGTATTTCACGATTTGAGCCACAAACTCCCTGAATAAAGAAAACGGCAGATTGGTTACCACAATATCCGATTGTTTCAGCAGTTCAGTGCATTCACGGCTTCTAAAATCTCCATCTCCCTTGAAATGAACAAGTTTAATATCGTTCGGATTGAAATGATTGCCACCATTGCCAAAATATTCACCATAGAATCCCTTTTCCAATTCCTGACTATTGAATAAATCGTGTGTATGCTCTTTGTAACACGAGGCAATCAATTTTTTCAGTCCTAATTTGTGAAAGTTTATCGCAAAATATCTGAAGAAATTGCTTGTTCGAGGGTCGTCGCAATTGCAGTAAACTACTTTATCGACAAAACAGTCTTGGTAATATTGCAATTCGCGTTCAATGTCGCAAAGTTGGGTGTAAAACGCATCACTTTTTGATTTTTTTGCTTTTTGAAGCAATTGATTTGTTGCCTGCCTTGCCATAATGATCAAATATTGGTCAAAAGAAAGTTTGGGAAATGCGCTATTGTCAATAACCCAACTTTATGTTCTTTTGATTGGTTCTTCTTTGCCATTTGGGTAACATTTCCGCAAAGATACAACTTTTTCCTCTAACCGTTATAGTTTGTTGTCTTCCAACTCAACTTATTCGGGCGGACTTTTCGTCCGCCCGAATTGAGTCGGGGATGGATTATCCCCAAAAAAAAGAATATCAATTATTTAAACAACATTGCACTGGGAATGACACCTGCCTCGAACGAGCTGAGCAGCACGCCGTCGTCGGAATAGCGATACACGGTGCCGTTCATCTGGTAGTTCTTGGCATCAGTCACATAAATATCGCCCCTCCTCGGGTCGATGGCCATGTTATAGAACAAGCCTCCGGCCTCGGCGGCGATGTGGAAGGTCTCCGACAAGGCCATTGTGGCGATGTCGAAACGACGCACTTCATTACCAAAGATCATATACAATTTGTCGCCAGCGGGATTGGCTTTCATCACCGTGGCCGTGCCTTCAAACTCGTAGCGGCGCTCGGCAGTCTTCAGCTGAGGGTCGATTTCCCACAAAGTGGGATTTTCGCCATAATCATAGTCCCATGCACGACCTTCGCAGAGCACCCACACATGACCGTTCCTGTCGACCGCCATCGTATTGGGTTCCTTACCCACTTCGATTTCGGCCACCTTAATGTCGTTGTTCATATCGACGACTTGAACGGTATTGTAGCTGTCGTGCGAGTTGGGATCGACATAATAATACGACCAGTTGCTGACATACAGTTCGTTGCCCACCTGAAGCATCTTCTCGGTGGTCTTGCCCATCACAATGGAGCCTGTGTGTGTCATGTCCTGCGGATTGATGATCCAAAGGGCCGAACCGATGAGGTCGCTGACATAAGCCTTGTCGGGAGCCACAACATGCATCTCACGCGGTGAGTAGAAGTCGCCGAGTTTGAATGGTTTCGTGGTGTCGCACACCATAGTGCGGGCATTCACCTTATACATCAGGTTACTGCTGTTGACGACGATGTACAAGCTCCCATTGATTAGGGACATACTTTGGGCCACATCGCCAAGCGGAATATCATTCACCTTGTAGAACAAGTAGTTGCCCACCGTGTCGGCATCAAGGTCATAGAACGACAGTGAAGCGTTGGAGAACTGGAAGTTGCCCTCATTGAGCACGAAAACGCCCGTGCCAAGATTGAGCTCCTCCGGTTGGAAAGGTTGCGTGGGGTTGCAGGCAAACAGCATCGCAGCCAAAACTGACAGAAGGAATAAATTTGTTTTTTTCATATCAAACTTTTTTGACGATGACCATTGGCCTTGACCATCTTAAACCTTCACAATGGTCAAGGAGCCGTTGTTGATTTATTGTTTTACAATACGTTTCGTAACAGTCTTTCCTTCAGCAGTAACGCGAACGAAATAGACACCTTGGTTCAAGCCACCCAAGTCGATTAGGGCTGCCGTAGAAAGCATGACCTGCTGTCCTACAAGATTATACACTTCAACGGATTGCAGACCCTCAGCCTTCACAGTCAGTCTGTCCTTCACGGGATTGGGGTACAAGGACACAACTTCAATTTCATTTTCCGGCACATCATTATGGGCGATGTCGTGGATTACGCCGACGGCATCGAGGTCGAAGCCACTGGAAATGAAGGACGTGGGCCAAGGGTCATTGACGGCATGGCCTTGCGAATCGTAAGTGGCGTATTCAGGGTCGATGTTACCCACCACATCAATGAGACGGACATGGGTAACCTTGTTCTTGTCCAGGAGGACATTGTCTTCTACCTCATCGAGGTCGAAGGGTGTGCCATACATCAACTGATACTTTCCGGCGAAATTATGGATCAGCGATGCGGAGATGCAAGCGAAGCCGTTCAGCTGAACGGTGTCTTGCACCATGCTGATGGCGGGAAAGCGGAAGAAGTTCTGTCCGTCGGAGCTGACCTCCACGAAGGCCAGTTCGAGGAAGCTGATGGTGGAGTCTTGTGCGTTGACAAAGCCATTCTCAAAGACAGCGAAGTCGGGGCCTGAGCCATTACAAAGAGGCGAGGCGAAAGTCAGCGTAGCTGTTCCGCCGTCGCCGAGGCTGACAACATCCGTCGTGCCGCCCGGCATGCCCAAAGCCAAGGTTTCATCACCGAAGGAGGCCAAACCCATACTGGGCTTGTCGATACGCTGCGGGCCACGCTCAACTGTGCAGCCCGTAGCCCATGCCACAAAAGCCGACGAGTCGGCATGCATGGCCGTGGTGCCGGCGTAACCCACTCCGGGAGCAAACTGCGCCCAAAGCCCCGTCGGCACCAAAGCCAGCAAAAGGATAAGGATCCTTTTCATCATCTCACAACCAATTTAGCGGTTTTCACGCAACTATCGCTGCTCATGCTGACGAAATAAACACCCGCATTGAGGGTTGCAGCACTGATACGCACTTGTTCGCCGGCCATGGCATTGACGCTCATCGTGTTGACGAGACGACCTTGCATATCGTAGATGGCAATAACACTCACACCGGCATCTTCAACCGTTACGAAGGCCTCATTGACGGCGGGGTTCGGATAGACTGAAAGCGTGGAAACAGCAAACTCATTCATCCATGTATACACCGATACGGGTTCGACTTCCTTTTCCCAAACATAAGTCCAAGAAGCGATTTCGGTAGCGCACGAAATATCTCCCCATTTGATGAAGTCACCGTTTGAGACGGTTTGCGATTCAAAGCCGAGGCCGGCCATGCTGCCATTCACGTTGTACAGCCAATACATGCCCACGAGGGCCAAATGCAGGTCATCATCGTTGAAAGTAATGTCAGACACGCCATATCCACCGACTTCGTATGCGAAACGCTTATCATTGTCGGCAATGGCGTCCATGATATCTTTCACAACAGCACTTTCACCGTCAAAACGATAACCCCATGCCAAGCACTTATTGGGTTCGTTCCAATTCACGGCAAAGACTACTTCGTTCGCTCCTTCACCAATCCAATAAAGGATTTCCGATGGGTCAATCGTGGCTTCTTCGGCCAGCGGATAGACAGCTGCAACAGGTTTTTCCCAGACGTAAATGTAGTTTACCGGGTCGAGCAGGGTACCGCAATTGGAGTCACCCCATTTCACATAATCGCCGTTAGTGAGTGATTGTGCATCGAAATAATTCATCGACATCTCGCCATTCACATTGTACATCCAGAAACCGCCCTGAGTGATCTGGAGGTTGAGGATTCCATCGTGAAAAGCAATGTCATTCAGCCACGAACCGTTTGCCGTGAAAGAAAAGCGGCTGTCGGCGATGGCGATTTTTTCCATCATCTCTTTCAGAATGACGGTGTCTTCGGCAAAGCGGTAGCCCCAAGCCAAAGCCGTGTCGGGTTCATTCCAGTTGACGATGAAGACCACTTGATTTTCGCCCTCGCCAATCCAGAAGCGGATGTCGGCGGGGTCGATGCTAGCGTCCTGTTGTGCAAACAGGTTGGTCGAAAACAGACCGAAGATTCCCATGAGGAATAAGAGTGTAAAGTTTTTAAAACGCATAATACTGTAAGTTTAAATGTTTAATAATAAATTACTTACCTCAAAACTTCAAGGATAATGTTGGTGCACCTTAATATATTAAGGAAAAACCAGCTCTTGTCCCGAAAGCCTTGTTTCAGCGACAGGCGGCAGGTCTTCTGACTTACTCCTTTGGCATGGCCGCCTTCCCGAAAGATTTCGTTTTCAGTGGCATAGTGGCCAGCGTGTAGAGCTTACAGCAGCGGGAACTGTCCGGGATTTGCACCCGATTCCCTATTGAGCCTCACGGCACCGCTTATCGGCGGCAAAGATAAGGTTTTTTCGATAAAAACATACATGCAACGAAAAAAAAGTCCTATTTTTGCAATCCAAAATCACAATCGTTCCAATTAACAAGAAAAAATCCTTTACATGAAAAGAATATTTGCGCTCCTGACCTTTTTCTTCGCAACCTTCGGCATCGCCCAAGCCCAAGACGTCTATTTTTCCGGCAACCATAACGCAACGGGGAAAATTTGGAAAAACAACACGCTGATTTACAGCATCTCTGACAGTATTAGTGTCCAATTGAAAGACCTTCAAGTAACTGATGACAGAACTGTTTATAGTTCAGGCTATGTT
The DNA here is from genome assembly GCA_041854745.1 of Candidatus Limimorpha sp. Lineage (GTDB taxonomy): Bacteria > Bacteroidota > Bacteroidia > Bacteroidales > F082 > Limimorpha. Next base: position 5,215 of record JBHACT010000089.1, read on the forward strand.
GGGGATTCGACCAGTGGTCACGGCCATGTCTGGATGAACGACTCCTTCATTTTTACCGCAGACACCACTCACATCGACTGCCTGCTTCTCAACGACAGTGCTTGGATGGCTGCCGGAGGCAACACCGTGTGGCACAACGGAGAAGTTCTGTATTCCTACAGCCACGGAGATGACGGTTGCTACATCCGTAGTCTGGCTATCAATACGGCAAACAACGACCTCTATGCTGGCGGCATTATCGAAACTCCCGACTTTTTTGCCTGCATTTGGGTGAACGACACCATTTTCAGGCTTGAAGAAGTCGGATCGGGTGTTGAAAACCTCTGCTTCGACGGAACAGACCTCTATGTGGTCGGCTTCATGTATTCCGGCGATACCATCGTCAACGGGATAGTTTGGAAAAATGACTCCATCATTTTCCAAGCGGGAGAAGGCAACATCACAAGAATAACCTCATACGAAGGTAGCGTCTATTGGTCTGGAATTGCGATGGATACCGTTTATATTTGGCAAGACGGAGAGGTGCTGTACACCCTTCCGGAAGTCTCAGCCATCTCCGCATTGGTCGTCAACGAGTTTGGCCTTTACTACGCCGCAATGACCGGCGGCATTCCTACCGTATGGAAAGATGGAGCTGTGCTTTACCAACCCGAAGACTGCCAAAACATCACGGGCCTCGTCGTGCTTCCTTCCGAGACACCGCAACCCGAACCGGAGATACGCCTCTTGCCTTGGTTTGACGGTTTTGAGACCGACAGTACCGACTGGGACAAATGGACCATCCTCGACTTTGACGGCAACACCGCAATCGGCTGGGAACGCACCAACGAGAATGCCGCCACAGGCGATTTCAGCGCACGCCACCTCGCCCACGACAACATCCAAGAAGGCTGGCTCATCACGCCCGCCCTCTACCTGAATCCTAACTGCGACTCCACATGGATGAGCTTCAAGACTATGGAAGTCAACCATGAGAACCACACTAACAGCCATCTGTTGATTTCAACCACAGGCACTGAAATCAGCCAATTCTCCGAGATTTGGTCGCAAGAGAATCCGTCAGAAGAATGGGAGACCGTTAGGCTCGACCTCACCGAATACCAAGGCGACACCATCCGTCTGGCCTTCAAATACAGCGGCCACCACGGCCACGACTGGTATATCGATGACATCAATGTCGATGAAGCACTGACACTTTACAATATCACCGTTGAGAGTGACCATCCGGAATGGGGCAGTGTTAGTGGCAGCGGAGCCTATCCCTACGGCGACACTATCCAAATCGAAGCCCTTCCCAACATCGGTCATCAGTTTCTCACTTGGGACGACGGCAACATCAACAACCCGCGCGACATTGTTGTCACACAAGACAGCACCTTTATTGCCCTGTTTGCCGTGAGCCAATTCACCATCACTGTCGAAAGCGACCACCCCGCTTGGGGTAGCGTGACCGGTGGCGGCACCTATTATTATGGCGACACCATCGAAATTGCGGCCTCCTCCAACCTCGGCTTCGAGTTCGTCAGCTGGGACGATGGCATCGCTGACAACCCACGCACCATCATCGTCACGGAAGACCACTTGTACATAGCCCAATTCCGTGTACAGCAATGCATCATCAAGACGGAGGTCATCCCTGAAGGAGCCGGAACGGTGGAAGGTGGCGGCACCTATGACTACAATACCACCATTCATCTGGTGGCCCACAACAACACGGGCTACAGCTTCGAAATGTGGGACGACGGCAACATCACCAACCCGCGCACCGTTATCGTGGAAGGGAATGCCACATTTACCGCCGTGTTTACTCCCCTTCAATTTGAAATCACCACCGAAAGTGACCCCGTGGAAGGCGGCACGGTGAGTGGTGCCGGCACCTACGCCTACGGCAGTATTGCCACGCTGACCGCCACGCCTAACGAGAACTACACCTTCCTCTGCTGGAGCGATGGCATAGCCAGCAACCCGCGTAATGTCACGGTTACTCAAAACGCCAACTACAAAGCCTTGTTCTACCTTAATGGCACGCCACAATATACTATCACAGTGACGGCCAACGACCCCGCGCTGGGCACCGTCACCGGAAGCGGCACCTATCCCGAGGGAAGCACCATCGTAATCAGCGCAACGCCTAACACAGGCGTCCACTTCACAAGCTGGGACGATGGCAACTCCGGCAACCCACGCAGCATTGTGGTTACGCAAAATATGCAGTTCATGGCCATCTTTACCGAAGCTGAGACACACACTATCACAGTAACAAGCGCATCCCCACTACTCGGCTCTACCTATGGCAGCGGCGTTTACCCCGTCAACCAAGTTGTCACCATTGGTGCCACGCCCAACAATGGCATATACTTCTCAGGCTGGCAGGACGGCGACATGAACAACCCGCGTACCATCATCGTCACCGGCGATGCCGAATACATAGCCTCCTTCTCACATAATCCTGTTGAGACCTATACCGTTACCGTGTATTATGATGAAAGTCAAGGCTTTATCATCGGAGCCGGCACCTACAACGCCGGTGCAACGGCCACCTTGGCCGCCATCCCCGCTGACAACTACTATTTCACGAAATGGAGCGACGGCACTACCGACAACCCCAAGAATATCGTGGTAGACCACGACATCGTGCTGGCTGCCTTCTTCGACTTCACGAGTGTAGACGAGAACGGCACGGAAATCGTCAGCCTCTACCCCAACCCTGCTAACGACAAGATACACATCGAAGGCTTAGAAGGGCAGCATGAGATTCAGATTTACAATGCCACGGGCATGATGGTCAAGGCAACAAGCCTTCATGGCGATGACGAAATCAACATTGAGGAACTCCCCACAGGCCTGTACATCATCCGCATCAGCGGATATGCTATGAGGTTCATAAAGCAATAAGACCTCTTCCGGACAAATGTGAAAAGGTGGGTTTCTTTTATGAGACCCGCCTTTTCACATATACGAGCAGCAGCCTTTTACTTCGAACACCAACTTCTGAGAGCTCCTTGCAGCGGCGTGAAGTGCATGAGCAGCAAAGCCTTGACAAGGCGAACAGAGCACAATCCAATACGCAACATCGAGCCCATAATTCAAGATTGGCACATCCCTAACGGGATGTAGGAGATTGGACATTAGGTTTTTACCGAACGCACATCCCTACGGGATGGCCGTGGCAGTGCATTGCCGCCCCCCGTCATTGCAAGCGAAACGCAGTGAAGCGAAGCAATCCATGTCCCCCTTCCAAAGGGGGCCAGGGGGGATTAAAACAGCCCCGTGCGCCAGCCCCACACTGCCGCTTCGCGTCATTGCGAACGAAACGCAGTGAAGCGAAGCACAAGTCCCCCTTTTAAGGGGGTCAGGGGGATTCAAACACCCTCCCCCCACGCCGCCTCGCGCCTCACTGCGAGCAGAGCAAAGCGATGCGATGCAGTCCTCTCCTTCCTTTCTCCTTGATGAGAAAGGAACAAAGAATCAAGGCCGACACCATCGGCCCCACACACAGCCGTCTAAAGGCCTGACCCTCAGGTCGCGGAGTGGTTTCAGAGAAACCAAACGGCAAGCGCCGCTCCGTGAGGGTCAAGCCTTTAGCCGTCCCTTGCGGACGCTTCCCCGCATGTCGGCCA
>JBHACT010000090.1:0-12257 GCA_041854745.1 Candidatus Limimorpha sp.
AAATGATTCAGAACAAGTTAAACAACAGACCAAGAAAAAAACTCGGATTTTTGACACCCATCGAATACTTTTTCGCTAACTTTGCAAAATCAAACCAATGTTTAATCAAAAAAGTTGCATTTGTAACTTGAATTCAGCTAAAGAAAAAGTCGATTTTTTTCAAAAACACTTGACAAAACAATTATTTTGTATATTTTTACAGCGTAAAAGCATTTCTAACGATGAAACATTTGAACGACATTTTAAACTCTATCCTTAAAATGCTTCAAGGTTTCTTGAAATCTCTTGGAGTTGTGTATTATGCCGTTACTACATCTCAACAGTTCTGTATTATTATTAATTACTTACAACACCTTTTGGTATTTACCGGATTTTTCGTTGGAAAAGAAAGAAAACAATTGTCACCGACAGTTTTAAGTTTTTGGCAGTTGGTCAAGAATAGGTTCATTAAATCTGCCCTCGCCATTAAAGTGCTTGCCGTTGGCGGGGGCATTCCAAACATAGGCGATATCGAAGAAAGACATCTTTTGTGTTAAAAGGCGAAAAGCACAAAAAAGCCAACGCAAAACATAAAACAACAACAATTAAATCTGAAACAATATGAAAACACATAATTATTTCATAGCCGCCCTGATAGTAATGGTGACAGCAATTGCGATTGCTTTCGCGGGCTGCAATGAAGATGAAAATAATCCCGTATCCGTATCTCAGAATAATTATCCCATTGAAAATGTTGATGAGATTGATCCCACAGATGTTTTGTTATTTACTAATAACAAACCCGAGTATAAGAATTCGAAAGCACCTATCAAACTGATTCAGATTGATCTTTGGAGAAGGCATCATGATTGCGAAAGACTTGGCATTTGTGAAATTATGATCTTAGGAGATACTATTTACCAATCCAAATACTTCGATAACCCTTTAAGGCAGATTGTTATGGCTATTGATGGTCAGAATCAGGAAACAAGTTCCATACTGAATCTTTTACTAGCCGAACCAATCCCTGAAGGAATAACCTCGGACGAATTGCGCTTTTATGTTGATGAGGACATTTATGGATATGAAGAAAATTCTGACGATTATGTAGTGTTTCCACAGGGCATTTATGATTTCAATCCGAATCTTGGGGAATACGGAGGTTATAGCGTTTTCTACTCGACTGGCAAAATTATCCACTAAATAGTTCTCGTCATGATTCGTCATTTTGTATCACTCCTTTGCCTCTTTTCAGTACTCTTGTTTTCCTCATGCGCTTTGATTGAAATCAACGGATTGAAAAACGATTATGAAGACTTGAATGCAAGCCAAAAGGCTCTTGTGCTTCCTTTGGAAAGTTTTGAGAAAGCAGAGCCAGGATTTGTTTATAAACTAACAATGCCTAAACTAAAGGAGGAGTTGGAGAAGCAACCAAAGGCTATTGTGCGCATCTTCAATGCAAACTGCAAGAGCAACGAATGTAATCTCTTTTCGGCTTATCATCATGATGCTCAAAAAAACGGTTATGTCTTATACCAAATCATGATTGGTTATGCTGGAATGGAAAAAGCAATCAGTCAGGCTATTGATTTCCCGCTCTTTGTCATTGATAATGAATACTATAAAACATCTTTGCAGCCACAATATGTGCGTTACTTCACCAATGAATTAATCGGACTGCCGCGTAAAACGAAATATAGAGATGTTCCGGAAGAACTGACTGGGCATTTTTACTATTTTGACTATGGACGGCTAACAAAAGTCTCTATCGATTTTTAAAAGATCCGAAATACAAATGACAAATACAAAAACAGGCTGCATTCGAAAGGATACGGCCTGTTCTTTATGGTCAGAAAGATTTCATTGCAATTGTCGCGCTATTTCTTCCATCAATTCCTCCCCTTCAAGGTTGCGGGCGACAATCATTCCGTCCTTGATGAGGGCATTTTGAGGGATGAAGGCGATAGCGTACAAGGCACCGGCGGCATTGCTCCAGCCTTGCAGGTCGGAGACTTGGGTCCATGTCAAGCCGTCCTTCTCGATGGCGGCAAGCCATTTGGTTTTTTCAGTATCGAAAGAAACGCCGAGTACATCAAAGCCTTGGTCGTGATACTTCTGATAAACCGCCACCACATCAGGGTTGGCCTTGCGGCAGTCGGGACACCACGAAGCCCAGAAGTCGATGAGCAGCAACTTGCCCTCGGCGAGTTCGGAGAGCGTTACGGCATGGCCATCGGGGTCGTTTTGGGTAAAGTCGATCATTGACTGACCCGCCTGCACGCGCTCTTGCTTCTCCACATATTCCTCAGCCATAGCCAAGTTTTTGGTGGTCAAAGTGCTGTCGGTGTGATGGATGTTGTCGATCATGGTGCGCAGTTCGCAGGGACCGAAGGCCCACTTGTAGCGGTACATCACATAGTGCGCCACGGGGTCGGTAGGGTTGTCCCAGACATAATCGAAGCAGTGCATCTTCAGGATCTCATCGGCATCGGATTGGGCGGTGCTGTCGGCTTCCAACTTGGCCTCAAGGTCGTTATAGCTTTGCGTGAAGGCCATAAGGCGGTCTTGCGACTCCGAGCCTTTCACCAAAATAGCGTTGGGGTTCTGCACATCGCCTTCGAGGGTTACATCGCTGTTGTCGGTGAAGAAAGGGAACGGACGGCGCCAGCCTTTCAGCATGAGGCCATACATCTCGTTGTCTCTGCAAACAGGCGTGTTGAACACGGCGTCCCAGTTCTCGATGACAGCCGAGTCAAGCACTTGGCCGTCTTTTTGAAGATAGACCATTTTACCGTCGGCGTTGGCGAGGTTGACATTGACCTTAAAGGTCTCGGTCTTAGGGGTTGATGTGCAGGCGAACAATCCCACGGCAAGCACACCGAATAATATGAGTTTCTTTTTCATGGTGTATGTTGTTTTCACTACGACCATTGACCATGACCGCTACAACATTCGCGGTAGCGGTCATGTCACAAGTCATATTCAATTCAGGATTTCAGCAAGTTTTGCCGCCAAGTCTTCGCCTCTCAACCCTTTGGCCACCAAAGTGCCGGTCTGGTCGTAGAGGAAGTTGGCCGGGATGTAATAAATCATGTAGCTTTCGCTGGCTTTGTTCTCGCTGTCGCGCACCTGTGTCCAAGGCAGCTGGTCTTCTTCGATGGCCTCCAGCCATGCGGCTTCATCTTGGTCGACACTGACACCGACAACATTGAAGCCAAACTCATGGAACTGTTCATAGGCGGCTTTCACAACGGGGTTCTCGTGGCGGCACGGACCGCACCATGAGGCCCAGAAGTCGACCAAAGTGAGCTTGTTTTGGGCAATAGCTTCAGCAAGACTGACTTTTTCACCGTCCTTGGTTTGCAGGGTGAAATCGATGAAAGGCTGTCCCAATTCTAATCTTTCCTGCTTGGCGATGTATTCGTTGAGATGGTTACGATAGGTGGATTCGGTCGTGAAGGTGCCAACCATTTCTTTCAATTGGTCGATGGGATAGTCCTGCTTCACACCATCGAGGATATAATGGGTAACGAAGCTCTCGGGGTGTGCCTTGATGTATTCATCGCGGAAGCTGTCTTGTTGCTCCATCAGCGCGGTGCCGACTTTGTTGAGTGAGTCCATCTTGATGGAGTCGTTGTCGGTAAAAGCTTGTTGCATGACTGCGTAAAGGTCGCGGATTTGAGTTTCAAAGGCATTTAGTTGGTCGTTGTAGGCATCCAGTTCGGCTTGCGTTTCCGAGGCCATAATTTCAACAGATTGCGGGTTGTTCATGTCGCCCACAAAGGTAACTTCCTTGTTGTCGGCAAAGAAAGGCATAGAGCCTCGTTTACCCTTCACCTTCAACGCATAAAGGATGTGCGGGTCATCAATCGGAGCGGTCAATGAGGCTTGGTCATTTCTGATAACAGCTGAATCGATAGTAACAGGCTCGTTATCGACAAACTTTTGAAGGTAAACGGTTTTGTCGTTGCCGTTCGTCAAACTGACATTGACTTTAAAGTTTTTGTTTTCGTTGCAGGCGGTCAAGCCAAACGCAAGTACAAGGAGGAAAAAGATGTTTTTTTTCATTGTAAATCAAATATTTAAGTTATTTTCTTTTCCGATTTGGAAATATAGAGGATCATCATGATAAGGAAGATGGAAACAGGTACGCTGAACAAGATACGCAACAGCACCTGTCCGATAAGTCTGAAGCTGAATGACTCAAGGAAAAACAGCGAAAAGTGGTGGATCAGTACCATAAACAGCGCATAACGGAAAAACCAAAGTCCACCCAACAGGCTAAGGTTGGGTTCATGGATATTTTCAAACTTCTGGTTGCCTGAAATCAACTTGATAATAAATGGCCGACAAAAAGCCATCAAAGTGGTTGCCCCGGCATGAAGGCCCAGCGTGCCCGTAAACACATCAACGGTCAGGCCTAAGGCAAAACCCAAAACCAAAAGTTGCCATTTTGGGATACTGAAAGGCAACAACATGATGAAAACCAAATAAATATAAGGATGTACATACCCTCCAAGGCGGATATGGTTGATGACCAGTACCTGTAACAGCACTGGCACAACGAAACGGACGACTTGTAGCACGGTCTTGTTCATATCATTGGAGTCTGGCTTTGAGCATATCGATCTCGGGTTTATGCAAATCTTTAATCACATAGACATGCCTCAAAGTGGCGAAGTCGGTGGCAAAACGAACTTTGGCCTTGTTCAGCGCATCGACATCGGTGGGATAAAACTCTTCTACCGTGCCCACCATGAGGTCTGGAGGGAATATGAAGGAATGCGAACTCGTCAAGATAGTGTCGCCTTTCCGCAAAAGGATGTGAGTGGGAATGTCTTCCACCATACCAAAACGGTAGTTGTTGGTCTCCCATTTCAGGCTGGCAAGTTCCTGACTTTCCTTGATACGCACACCCACCACCGACTTGCTGTGGAGCAGACTCATGACGGAGGCATAATGACGGCTGACATCAATTACCACACCCACTATACCATCGGTGGAGACGACACTCATGTCGCGTTCGATGCCATCAACGGTACCTTTATTAATAATAATGTAATTGTTGACCTGATTGGCACTGTTGTTGACGACCTGCGCGGGGATATATTTATATAAGGTGTCGCCTTTGCTGATGTCGTAGGTGCAAGTGGTGGTGTCGAACACAACTGACAGCTGTTGCCTGAGCATGGCATTTTCTTCAGCCAGTTGCTTGTTGGCACCCTTGAGGCGGAAATAGTTGCCCACCCCACTGCTCCACTCGTAGATTTTGCCCACGACATCGTTGGTTGTGTTCACCATTCGGTTGCGATGAAACCCTTGGCTGTTGGCGAGCAACAAGAAAGAAATCACCTCGAGCAAGATGAACAAGATGACGAAGTGATGCTTGATGATAAAACGCCGCAGGTTATACATACACTATTACCCCATTCGGAATACAGAATTGGGAATACAGAATAATGCGAAGCGATACTGTGCTCTGCCCTATTCTGCATTCCACATTCATATTTCCGCATTTATTTGATTAGGAAGGTGAAACGGTCGAAGTTTTTCAGGGCGATGCCGGTGCCACGGGCAACGGCGCGCAACGGGTCTTCGGCCACATGGATAGGCAATTTGGTCTTGGCGTTGAGGCGCTTGTCGAGACCACGCAACAAGGCACCACCGCCGGTGAGGTAAATACCCGTGCGGTAGATGTCGGCCGACAGCTCGGGCGGGGTTTGCTCCAAGGCGTTCAACACGGCGGTTTCAATTTTCATAATGCTCTTGTCGAGGCAGTGGGCAATCTCCGAGTAGTTGACACGAATCTCCTTCGGAATACCCGTCAACATGTCGCGGCCTTGCACGGCGTAGTCGTCGGGTGGATTGTCGAGTTGTGGGATGGCGGCACCCACTTCGATCTTAATGCGTTCGGCGGTGCGTTCACCCACGATAATGTTGTGCTGCTTGCGCATATACTCCTCGATGTCGTTGGTGAAGTCGTCACCGGCGATACGGATAGACCTGTTGTTGACGATACCGCCCAAAGCGATGACGGCAATCTCGGAAGTACCGCCACCGATGTCGATAATCATATTACCTGTCGGCTCAAGCACATCAATGCCGATACCGATGGCGGCTGCCATAGGCTCATGAATCAGACGCACTTCTTTGGCACCAGCCTGTTCAGCCGAGTCTTTCACGGCGCGTTCCTCAACCTCGGTGATACCCGAAGGAATACAGATGACCATCTTCAGGCTCGGCGGGAAAAGGGTGTTTTTGAAATTGATCATTTTGATCATCTCGCGCATCATGTACTCGGCGGCTTGGAAGTCGGCGATGACACCGTCGCGCAGCGGGCGGACAGTCTTGATGTTTTCGTGTGTCTTGCCATGCATCATCATGGCGCGCTTGCCGACGGCGATGATTTTCTTGGTGTCACGCTGCAAGGCCACGATAGAGGGTTCGTCAACGACCACTTTGTCGTTGTATATGATAATCGTGTTGGCCGTACCAAGGTCAATGGCGATCTCTTTGTTGAGGAATGAAAATGCTCCCATGTCTATTTATTGTTGATTTGTTGGTTGTTGAATTGTTGAAAGTTGAAATGATAATTCGGCATAATCAATTGTTGGCTGTAGCGGTCTACAGAGTTAATGTCTGAAATGTCTATATCCTGTAAATACCATGCTGATACCGTTTGCGTTGCAGCAGTCGATGGACTCTTGGTCGCGCACCGAGCCGCCGGGCTGCACGATGGCGCTAATTCCAGCTTCGTGAGCCAACTCTACACAGTCCTTGAAGGGGAAGAAGGCATCGGAAGCCATGACAGCACCATTAAGGTCGAAGTCGAACGACTTGGCCTTCTCGATGGCATGGCGCAGGGCATCCACACGCGAGGTCTGCCCAATGCCAGAGGCAAAAAGTTGCTTGCCCTTGGCAAGGACGATGGCATTGCTACGGCTGTGCTTCACAATCTTGTTGGCGAAAACCATGTCATCCACTTCCAAAGCCGTAGGAGCCTTCTCCGTGATGACTTTGAAATCGGCGACAGTCTCCGTGTGAAGGTCGCGATCCTGCACGAGATAACCGTTCAGGGCGGTCTTCACGGTCTGAGGTCTGTATTGGTCGGCTTTCAGGCGCAGCACGACACGGTTCTTTTTGGAGAAGAGCAGGTCGAGCACGCCGTCTTCATAGCCGGGAGCCACGATGACTTCGATGAAAAGCTTGTTGATCTCCTCAGCGGCATCAAGGTCGATGGGACGGTTGCTCACCAACACGCCGCCGAAAGCCGAGACTGGGTCACCTGCCAGAGCATGGAGATAGGCCTCCTTGACCGTCGTGCGGCAAGCCAGACCACAGGGGTTGTTATGCTTGAGGATGGCAAAACTGGGCTCGTCGAACTCACGGATGAGGTTGAGACCCGCGTCAAGGTCGAGCAGATTGTTGTACGACAGCTCCTTACCATGCAATTTCTCGAACAAGGCATCCATGTTGCCATAGAAAGAGCCTTTTTGGTGCGGGTTCTCGCCGTAGCGCAAACTGACGCCTTCTTCTTCACAAATCCTGAGCGGCTGTTTCTCGTCGTCTTTCGCAAACCAGTTCATGATGGCACTGTCGTAGTGCGAACTCACGCCAAAGGCGTAAGTGGCAAAACGGCGGCGGTCTTCAATTGAGGTCTCTCCGTGTTGGTTTTCAAGCAAATGAATCAATTCTCCGTAGTATTTCTGCGAAGGCACGATAAGCACATCATTGAAATTTTTGGCACCTGCGCGAATGAGGGAGATACCCCCGATGTCAATCTTCTCGATGATCTTGCCGGCATCGTCAGTGTTGGCCACGGTTTCCTCGAAAGGATAAAGGTCAACAATGACGAGGTCGAACGCCGGGATGTCGTATTCTTGCATTTCGCGTTGGTCCTGCTCATGCCGGGTACGCCCTAAAATACCGCCAAACACTTTGGGATGAAGGGTCTTCACGCGGCCGCCAAGAATAGACGGATAGCCTGTGAGCGATTCGACAGTCTTCACCGAAGGGTCGAGCGGCTTGATAAAGTCGTATGTTCCTCCTGTGGAGTAAATCTGCACTCCATTTTGCTTCAACAAGTCAACAATGGTGTCAATGCCTGTTTTGTAAAACACTGATATTAAAGCAGTTCTAATTTTTTTCAAGGGTATAAAAGTTTGATTGAATTAAACTGCAAGATTACTAAATATTGGGAAACCACGCAAGTGTTGAAAGGTTTTTTTTTGAACAATGATTTCAACAGAGCTCCTTGTTATCATTGAAAAGTCTATTATTTAGAATGGAATGGTGAAAAAATACGGTTTCAAACAATTGTAAGATAAAGGATTAGGAACTATTTTGATTATAAATTGAAAAAACCGCTTCGTTGCATTGATTTTCTTCTTATTTTTACAAATTCAAAATTGCGCGGATGGAAACGAAGTGGATTTTACATCAATCGGTTGACAAACAACAAGTTGCTGAGATTGCCAAGGTGCTCAATATCGATGAGAACCTTGCCACTTTGCTTGTACAACGCGGAATTACCAACTACGAGGACGCCAAAACTTTCTTCCGTCCTTCGCTCGCCCAACTGCACGATCCCTTCCTCATGAAGGACATGGACAAGGCCGTCGACCGCGTGCTTCGCGCCATCAACGACGGCGAGAAGATACTCATTTACGGCGACTATGATGTGGATGGCACAACAGCGGTGGCGGTGGTTTACACCTACTTGAAACCTTTCTTCAAGAAGAAAAAGATAGAGTTCTACATCCCCGACCGCTACGAAGAGGGTTATGGCATCTCCATCAAAGGCATTGACTATGCGGCAGATAACGGTTTTACGCTCGTTATCGCCTTAGACTGCGGTATCAAGGCCGTGGAGCGTATCGAATATGCCAACAGCAAAGGCGTTGACTTCATCATCTGCGACCATCACCGTGCGGGCGATGTCATTCCTAATGCCGTAGCCGTTTTAGACGCCAAGCGCCCCGGCTGCAACTATCCTTACGATGAGCTCTCGGGCTGCGGCGTAGGTTTCAAACTGGTCACTGCCCTCTCCATGAAGGGCTTAGGCACCATCGAGAAAGTGTATGAGTTATTAGACTTCTTGGCCGTGAGTATCGCTGCCGACATCGTGCCCATCACGGGCGAAAATCGTGTACTAGCGTATTTTGGCCTGAAACAACTCAACAAAAAGCCCCGTCCAGGCATCGAAGCCATACTACAACACGCCAACATCTATCGCCGCGACGAGGAGATTGAGGAAGATGAGAGCGTTTTGACGAGAGAGTTGACTATCAGCGACTTGGTTTTCCTTATCGGTCCCCGTATCAATGCGGCTGGTCGCATAGCCAAAGCTTCCGACTCGGTGCGTCTGCTCATTGCCGACAAAAAGGGACACGCCGAAAAACTGGCGGCTTCCATCAACGACCTCAACGACGAGCGCCGGGAGTTCGACAACCGTATCACCGAGGAAGCCCTCAGCATGATCGATGACAATGCTGAGCTTCGCTACGCCAAGAGTACCGTGGTTTTCAACGAACGGTGGCACCGTGGCGTCATCGGTATCGTGGCTTCGCGCCTCACCGATTATTATTACCGTCCCACCATCGTCCTGACCCGCGCCAACGGTCTGATTACAGGCTCGGCGCGTTCCATCAAGAGTTTCGATATCTATGACGCCATCGACAATTGCTCCGACTTACTTGAGCATTTTGGCGGGCACAAATACGCCGCAGGCCTGTCGATGAAACCCGAAAACCTGCTTGAGTTCCGCCGCCGTTTCGAAGCTTATGTCAGCGAACATCTTGTAGATGAGGACTTTGTTCCAGAGCTTGAGGTTGACCTGAAAATCCAATTCAGCGACATTACGTCCAAATTCATGCGCATTCTCAACCAGTTTGCCCCCTTTGGCCCCGGCAATATGTCACCCGTGTTTTGGACGAATAATGTTATCGATGCCGGTGGGTCGCGTCCTGTGGGCGGGCACCGTCATCTGAAACTTTCCATGTCGCAAGTGGGCGATGCCGAACTGGGAGTGGCCCCTTTCTCCGGCATCGCTTTCCAAAAAGGCGATTTTTTCGACCGCATCCACGACGGTGAGCCTTTCAGCATCTGCTACCATCTGGAATACAATACTTGGCAGGGCAAGACCAACCTTCAACTCAACGTTAAGGACATCAAGTTCGCCGAAGAATTGTAAATTTAAAAATCAGTGTTTTACAGTTTTTCGCAAGCCGACAATCCCTCATATTCATTCTCATTTCCAGAATTGCCACCACCTTTTTTGACGGCCTTCTACCACGCGCGCATAGCGACTTCTCGACCTCCGTAGGGTGGAAAAATGTGTAACTGTGCCTGCTTTAGGCCCTTTCAAACTCGTAATGTGCGACCGCGACGCGACAAAGCCGCTCTCATCGGTGTCGTCAATACCACCATATTTGTTTTTCTTCGAGGCGAAGATAAAAATATTGTCAATGTACCAGCTGTTGACATACGCGCCATGACCCGTGAAATAGAGGCAGAACTGCGGCGACCTGCTCGGCCATTCCTCCATGTCGAAGGTAAGCAGATACTGGCTTTGCACAATGCCCGCCGTTACCGTGTCTTCCCAAATGCTCTCCCACTCCTCGCCATTTTGCGAGATGCCGATACCAATCCTGATATCCAGCTCTCCAACCGTGGCTTCAAGACAATGGTTGAACTGGAAATTGATGAAATCGTATTTCTCCAACCCCACGACAGGCGTGATGAGGCGTGTGGTGCCTTCAAAATTGAAGTCGGGGTACATCTGCATTTCGCGGGGTTTTCCTCCGGCAAAAGCCGTGTTGGAAATGTACCACACCACCCAATCGTCGCCCTTCGCATCCCAGCCCTCTTCGAGCCAAGGGTTGAAGAAACCCTCGCACAACACCACATCGCCCTGCTGCGCACAGAGCGGCAAGCCGAACAGGAACAGAAGCAAGCTGAGTAAATGTTTTTTCATCCAAATGAGCTGATTCGGCCACAAAAGTATTAAAAAATGCGGAAGTTTTCATAATTCGGAGGCATTTATTATCTTTGCGGCATTAACGGACACGCATTGCGTCACCGCGAGGAACCAAGCAGTTCAGTAGTGTCTCCTTGCAGCGATGTGAAGCGACGACAAAAGAAACAAGTCATGGCAAAAGAAAAAACCGCCTTTTTCTGCAAGGAATGTGGAAACGAGTCGCCGAAATGGTTCGGCAAATGCCCTGCCTGTGGTGCGTGGAACACATGCGTGGAAGAGACTGTCGTCATGGGAAAAGACGCTAAGTCGGTGAAGAAAAACATCGGCAATGAGAACCAAAGCCTTCCCGTGCCTATCAAGGAAATCACCAACGCCAAGGAACAGCGCATTATCCTACCCTACGAGGAACTCAATCGGGTGTTGGGTGAAGGCTTAGTACTCGGTTCGCTCATCCTCGTGGGTGGCGAACCCGGCATAGGCAAGTCAACCCTGCTCCTGCAAACCGCTTTACAACTCGCCGGCAGAAAGGTGCTATACATTTCAGGTGAGGAAAGCTTGGCACAAATCAAAATGCGGGCCGAACGCATAGGAATCCACAACACCAGCTGCCTCATCCTCACCGAGACCAACACGCAGGAAATCCTTAAACACTTCAAGAATGTGCAGCCCGACATCGTGGTGGTCGATTCCATCCAAACCTTGGAGTCGCCTTATGTTGATGCCGCAGCGGGCAGCATTTCACAAATCCGCGAGACGGCAGCCGAGATGAACAAGATGGCCAAGGCTTATCAGGTGCCCGTGTTCCTTGTCGGCCACATCACCAAAGACGGCAGCATAGCCGGGCCAAAGATTTTGGAACACATTGTTGACACCGTTTTGCAGTTTGAGGGCGACCGCCACTATGGCTTCCGTATCCTGCGCACCATCAAAAACCGCTTTGGGTCGGCCTCCGAGCTGGGCATCTTCGAGATGAACGCCACAGGCCTCCGCGAAGTGGCCAACCCGAGTGAGATTCTGCTCTCGCAACGCGACGAAGAGGTGAGCGGTATCGCTATCGCAGCCACTATGGAAGGCCAACGCCCTATGCTCATCGAGACACAGGCCTTGGTGAGCAGCGCGGCCTACGGCACACCGCAACGCTCCGCCACGGGTTTCGACCTCCGCAGGATGAACATGCTGCTGGCCGTGCTCGAAAAACGCGCCGGCTTCCGGCTTTCCATAAAAGATGTATTCCTCAACATCGCGGGCGGCCTCCGTGTGGACGACCCTGCCATCGACTTGGCCGTCATCGCGGCAGTGC
>JBHACT010000091.1:0-7844 GCA_041854745.1 Candidatus Limimorpha sp.
AAATGATTCAGAACAAGTTAAACAACAGACCAAGAAAAAAACTCGGATTTTTGACACCCATCGAATACTTTTTCGCTAACTTTGCAAAATCAAACCAATGTTTAATCAAAAAAGTTGCATTTGTAACTTGAATTCAGCAAAGTATTTTTGCGGCCTTTAAACGATAATTATTTCCCTTAGATGAAAGGTTTTTTCCTTGTTTTACTGACTTTTATGTTCGGTCTTCCTTGCTCTTACGCCGCCATTACGGTGAAAGGGCGCGTTTACGATAACTCCTCTGGCCTTCCCATGGAATATGCCACCGTTCGAGCTTCTGCTCTGCCTGATTCCACTTTCGTCTCAGGCTGTATCACAGAGCCTTCGGGTCTGTTTGAGATGGAACTTGAGAAAGGAAGATATATGATTGAAATTCAGTATATTGGATTTTTTACGACTTACAAGAAAGTTACACTCGATGGCACGAAAAATACCGTCGATTTGGGCAGGATCAACCTCTCGCCCGACAGCCGTATGCTGAGCGAAGTGGATGTGGTGGCTGAGAAGAGCACTTACGAGATGACTTTGGACAAGCATGTTTTTAATGTGGGTAAGGACATCAGCAACACTGCGGGCAATGCCATCGAGGTGCTTGAGAATATCCCTGCCGTGTCGGTCGATGTGGAGGGCAATGTCAGCCTGCGTGGCGACGACGGCGTGCGCATTCTCATCGACGGCAAGGAGTCGGGCCTCTCGGGCATGAGCACCCAAGATGCTTTGCGCACCTTGCAAGGCGACATGATCGAGAGGATCGAAGTCATCACCAATCCTTCTGTGCGTTACGATGCGGAAGGATCGGCAGGTATCATCAATATCATCCTGAAGAAGGACAAGCGTCAGGGCTTCAACGGCGCGGTCAATGTGCGTGCCGGCTATCCTTGGATGTACGGAGCAAGTCTCTCGGCCAACTACCGCCTCAAGCGATGGAACTTCTTCGCCAGCTATGGCTTCAACAACCGCCGCAACATCGGTGGCGGTGTCAACCAGACCAAACGCTATACCCTTGACACCATCGGCGGAGGCCCCGACATGACTTTTGACACTATTTTCACCCAACTCACCGACCAGATCACCGAACGCCAGATGCGGCGCATGGGCCACAATGTGCGTGTGGGTACCGACTTTTATATCACCGACTACGACATTTTGAGCGCGGCTTTCGTTTACCGTTATGGCCGATTGGAGACCCATCCCGTGGTGAAGTATGCCGATGAATATCCGCTGCTTGGCACTTCTTCGTATGATGAACGCGCCGAGGATTATTTTGAATATGAGCCTATGTATGAGGTTACCTTGGACTACGACAAAACCTTTGAGCGTAAGGGCCGCAACCTGAAAGCCAATGTGCGTTTCTTCACCAATGCCGAGAACGCGAGCTCCAACATCACGGAGACACTGTATTCCGACAAGAATATGGAGGAGCAGCTGTGGACTCTCTATCAAAAGACGGGCAACGATGAAAACATGCGTAACTTGCAAGCCAGCATAGACTATGTGCATCCTTTCTTCACCAAAGCGCGGTGGGAGATGGGCGGAAAATATACCAACCGCAACATCAACAGCCTCTCGGAAGTAACTGAAAGAGATAGTCTTGGCTTATACATCCCTTTGAGTGCTTACTGTTACGACTATGCCTACAACGAACAGGTGGCTGCGCTCTACACCAGCTTAGGCGACGAATGGGGCCGCTGGTCGGGACAGGTGGGCCTGCGTGCCGAAATGACCGACATCATGACCAACCTGAAAGGCTATGCCCACGACGGCACCGACTCTATCAACGGCGGCAAGCCATACCTCGACTTCTTCCCGAGTGCCCACCTCAACTATTCGGTGAACGAGTTCAACCAATTCCAAGTGAGCTACACGCGCCGTATCCGTCGTCCCGGCTTCTGGCAGATGAGCCCTTTCCGCTCCTACAACGACAACCGTAACATCCGCATGGGCAATCCTGCCCTGAAGCCGACCTATATGGACAGCTATGAGTTGGGTTACATCCACTTCTGGGACAAGGCGAGTTTCAACTTCACGGCCTATTACCGCCACGGCAACAATATGATCCGCCATTATACCTACGAAAACGACGGCGTGTTCTACAGCATGCCCGTCAACTTCGGCAAGGCCGACGATTTCGGCGTTGAGATGGTCGCCCAAGGCCAGATGACCAAGTGGTGGAACCTGAACGGCAATGTCAACTTCTTCCGCTCCTATTCACGCGGTTATATCGAGGAGAATTACTACGAGACCGAGTCGTGGATGCTCTTCGGGCGTGCCGTGTCGAAGTTCAAAATCAAGAATTGGTTCGACCTGCAACTGACCGCGCGTGTCATGGGGCCGCATAAGGAGCCTCTCGGTATGCGCAAAGGCAACTGGTGGGCAGACCTCGCCGTGAGCAAGGAAATCCTGAACGGCAACGGTACCCTTACCTTCAATGTGCGCGACCTCTTCAACTCACGCAGCTGGGGAGGCGAGTCGTGGGGCGACGGCTTTTGGCAATACAGCACCCGCACATGGAACCGCCGTTCGTTCTCGCTCAACTTCAACTATCGTATCAACCAGCAGAACATGAAGCGCAACCGTCCCGACGAGGAAGGCAGCGACGACGGTGGTGGTAGCCGCGAAGAGCAGCAGTCGGATGAGACATATTGATACCCCAGAGTGTATCCTATGCTAAACCGCCGCAAAGGTATGAGACCTTTGCGGCGGTTCTTGTAATCATACATGAATGCAATCATTAAGCCATTGCCATCCGTTTTCCTGCCTCTTTAGCTTTGGTGAGGTCTTCCTCCCAGTGGGCGTTGCGCCATTGTTCTTTGGCCTCAGCGGTGCCTTCGGCGAAATGGTAGCGGCTGTATTTGTTCACCTGTTTGGTGTTGTTGGCCATCACCACCTCCACCTCATGACCGAGAGCCGCTCCAGTCATCATCTCCACATTACGCATGGTATGTTGGCGCATATACTCGCCGTTGCTGTGCATACCATTCATGGTGTAGATGAAAGTAACGGGCATTTTCTTCGGAGCAGCAAACGAGCCGTCCTTGTAGCTGAGCCACGGAAATGTGAGCCTCTCCCAGAAGGCGCGACTCATGGCGGTGATTTCGCCATAGTAAATAGGCGAGGCGAGCATCAGGCCATCAGCCTCTGCGCACTCTTGCAGGATGTCGGTGATTCCGTCAGGGAAAAGGCAACTCGGTACGCGCTTGTCCTTCAGTTGGCAGGCCATGCACGAGCGGCAGCCTTTGTAGTCGATGTCGTAAAGGCGCACTACCTTCACTTCAGCACCGCTTTCCTTTGCACCCTCGGCGAAAGCCGCGACCATGACGGCGGTGTTCATGTTACGGCGGGGACCGCCGTCGATAATCATTATTTTCTTCATAGTAGAATTTGTTTGATTGATTGTTCTTACTTGTCGTTCATCATGTCAAACACGGTTTTCCCACTACGCCGACCATTGCTGTCGGTGCCAAACTGATGGTTGATTTTTTCAAAAACTCGCGTCTGTCCAATGGCAGAACAAATTACATCATCTTCATCAGCCAATTCTGATAGCCGATCTTCTCGATGAGTTCGAGTTGTTCCTCGCTCCAGTATTGGTCTTCTTCCTCGTCCAAGAGATAGGCTTTGAGCAGGTCATAGGTAGTTGGGTCTTCGGCTACTGTCGCCATACATTTGCGCAGCATTTCCACGCCTTGAGTCTGGATGTCGAGGTCGGCCTTGAGGTATTCCTGCGGGTTGCACATCACTTCGCGGGCATCGTGCTTCTCCACCTTTGGGCAGCCATCGAGGTCGATGATGCGGTCGATGAACTTCTCCACCCACCCCATCTCTTCGGTGTAGTGGTCGATGTACTTCTGTCCGAGTTTGTTAAAGCCTTCCGACTTAAAAATCTGTCCTTGTACCTTGTGTACGAATGCGCCTTCCGAGAGGCCTGTTACGAAGAACTGCAATGCTTCGATTGATTTCTGTTTGTCCATAATTCTAAAGATTTAAAGGTTATTGATATATTTATTTAAGACTTTCAATGAGTTTGTCGAGCGAGGGGATGATTTTCACGAACTCTTCAACATCGCCCGTCCTCTGAATGATGCTGTCAGTAAGGCTTTCGGGGATATGCATCGCCTGTTTCTGCATGGTCATGCCCTTTTCAGTCAGCGAGACGATGCGCTGGCGTGAGTCAACCTTGCCTTTGGTTCTTACAAGCAGCCCTGCTTTCTCCATGCGTTGCAAAAGCGGTGTGACGGTGTTGGTGTCGAGCAGCAGCCGTTTGGCGATGTCGCAGACCGGTTGCTTGTCTTGTTCCCAAAGCACCAGCAACACCAGATATTGCGGGTAGGTGATGCCCAACGGGTGGAGATACGGATGATACGCGCCCATGGTGAGCCGTGCTGCCGTGTAGAGACGGAAACAAAGTTGGTTGTCCAATTTCAGCTGTTCGTGTGCCATCGTATAATTTATGTCATTCACGATGCAAAAATACGAAAAGAAATTTATATCGCAAGCGACATATTTGTTTTTTTTGAAAAAGAATGTCAAATAAGGTACGAAATCTTTGCGGCGGCAGGCTTTAACGGATAGGTTTCCAGTGTTTAACGCAACGGCCTTCAGTGTCCTCAATATGTACTAACTTGTCCAAACCGTCTATGTTTTGGGCAAAGAAACAAAAATTTGACTATTTGCAGGCAGACAACGGATTTTTCCAACAAAAACCCTACCTTTGCACCGTCGTTTTATGCATAAAAACCTTGCGCTTATGATATGCTTTTTCCAATCTGATAATCAGAAGATTGTCGCTGTTGATTCCAAATCCGAACTTTCAAAGGAAACTGTTTCCAAACTCACTTGGCTGTTCAGCGATGCCAAAAAAATTGAAAAAGACACGGTGAAGGGCCATTTTGTCGGGCCACGCCGCGAGATGATTACGCCTTGGAGCACCAACGCCGTCGAAATCACTCAGAACATGGGTATCAAAGGCATTGTCCGCATAGAGGAGTTCCATAAGGTGGACTCGAAAAATGCAGCTTATGACCCGATGCTCCAAAGCCGCTACGAGAATCTTGACCAGAAAGTGTTCTTCGTTGACCGTAAGCCCGACCCGTTACAATACATCGACGACATCGAGGCATACAACTTGCAGGAAGGCTTGGCCCTGAGCACCGAGGAGATGGAATACCTGAAAGGCATATCGGCAAAAATCGGGCGCAAACTCACTGATAGCGAGGTGTATGGCTTTGCACAAGTCAACTCCGAACACTGCCGACACAAGATTTTCAACGGTACCTTCATCATCGATGGCAAGAAGAAGCCCAACACCCTCTTCGCCCTCATCAAGAAGACTTCTAAGGAGAACCCGAACCGGCTGGTGTCGGCCTACAAGGACAATGTGGCTTTCATCCTTGGCCCCAAGGTGGAACAGTTTGCTCCCGCCGAGCCCAACAAGCCTTCGGCTTTCCAAATCAAGGCCATCGATACGGTCATCTCACTGAAAGCCGAGACCCATAACTTCCCGACCACCGTCGAGCCTTTCAACGGTGCAGCCACGGGCAGCGGCGGCGAGATCCGCGACCGTTTGGCCGGAGGTCAGGGCAGTCTGCCCTTGGCGGGAACAGCCGTTTACATGACTTCTTATCCCCGCACGGAGCAAGGCCGCGAGTGGGAAAAAAACATCGAACCGCGCAAGTGGCTCTATCAGACACCTGAGGAAATCCTCATCAAGGCCTCCAACGGTGCCTCCGATTTCGGCAACAAGTTCGGCCAGCCTTTGATCAACGGCAGTCTGCTGACCTTTGAACATAATGAGAAAGAAATCTTGGGTTACGACAAGGTCATCATGTTGGCTGGCGGTATCGGCTTCGCCAAAGTGAAGGACGCCAAGAAGTTGGAGCCTGAAGAGGGCGACATCATCATCGTACTGGGTGGCGACAACTACCGCATCGGTATGGGTGGCGGTGCCGTGTCGAGTGTCGATACCGGTCAATACAGCAATGCCATTGAGCTGAATGCTGTGCAGCGTGCCAATCCTGAGATGCAGAAGCGTGTGAGCAATGTCATCCGCGCCATGGCAGAGAGCGACTGTAATCCAATCCGCAGCATCCACGACCACGGTGCTGGCGGCCACCTCAACTGCCTCTCCGAACTCATCGAAGATGCAGGCGGTGTGGTGTATGTCGACAACCTGCCTGTTGGCGACCCGACCCTGTCCGATAAGGAAATCATCGGCAACGAGTCGCAGGAGCGCATGGGCCTGTTGGTCAACAAGAAAGACAAGGATGTCATCAAGGAGACTGCCGAGCGTGAGCGTGCCCCGTATTACGAAGTGGGTGAGGTAACTGGCGATGCTCGCCTGCGTTTCGTCCGCAAAAAAGGCAAGGCACCCATCGATTTGGCCATCTCCGACTTCTTCGGTAGTGCGCCCAAAACCGTGTTGCACGATACGCCCAAGCCCTATCATTTCAAGAAAATCAGTTATACCAAACGCGATATACACAAGTATCTCAACAAAGTGCTGCAAATGGAAGCCGTGGCTTGCAAGGACTGGCTCACCAACAAAGTGGACCGCTCTGTGACGGGTCGCGTGGCACAGCAGCAGTGCGTGGGCGAGATACAGCTACCCTTGAGTAACCTCGGCATCAGTGCTTTGGACTACAACGGCAAGCGCGGCATTGCCACGGCCTTGGGCCACGCCCCCATCGCTGGCCTCATCAACCCTGCCGCCGCCTCGCGCCTCTCGGTTTCCGAAGCCTTGACCAACCTCCTTTGGGCCCCTATTGAAGGCAACCTCGCAGGTGTTTCGTTGAGCGCCAACTGGATGTGGCCTGCCAAACAAGAAGGCGAAACCGCCCGCCTCTATGAAGCTGTGAAAGCCTTGAGCGACTATTGCATTGCCTTGGGTATCAATGTGCCTACGGGAAAGGATAGCCTCTCCATGACACAAAAATATCACGACGGTGAGAAGGTCGTCGCCCCCGGCACAGTCATCGTTTCTGCTGCGGGTGAGGTGTCCAATGTCCGTCAGGTGGTGCGCCCCGTGATGAAAGCCGACGAGAATACCGAACTTCTTTATATCGACTTCTCGAAAGACGGCTTCGAACTGGGCGGCAGCAGCTTTGCGCAAAGCATTGGCACCATCGGTCAGGCCGTTCCCGATGTGAAGAGCGTGAACTACTTCAAAAAGTGCTTCAACGCCATCCAGAAACTTATCGAGAGCGACCTCATTCTGGCCGGTCACGATGTCTCGGCAGGCGGTCTCATCACCACCCTGTTGGAGATGAATTTCGCCAACACGACTTACGGCATGAACCTCGACCTGAATGCTTTCGGCAAGGACGACCTGATGGCCGTACTGTTCTGCGAGAAGCCTTCGGTGGTCATACAAGTGTCGAACGACGGCATCGCCAACCGCATGCTTCGCGAGCTCGGTATCAGTTTCAAGATGATCGGCAAGCCTATGGCCAAGCGGCAAATCGTCATCGCGCACAGCGGCCACAACTCTATCTTCGACATTGACGAACTACGCGACACTTGGTTCAAGTCGTCCTACCTCCTCGACCGCAAGCAGAGTGGTCCGCGCAAGGCCATGGAGCGCTTTATGAACTACAAGAAACAATACCTGCATTACAGCTTCGGACGCAACTTCACCGGTACGGCGGCTAACCTCGGAATCGACCTGCACCGCCGCAAGCCTACGGGCATCAATGCGGCCATCATCCGTGAAAAAGGCTGCCAGTGCGACCGTGAGATGGCATACGCCTTGTATCTCGCGGGATTCGATGTGAGGGATGTTACGATGACGGATTTGGCTTCTGGCCGTGAAA
>JBHACT010000092.1:0-23241 GCA_041854745.1 Candidatus Limimorpha sp.
ACTGAGAAGGAAGCCTTGGTTACTTCGTTGAACAAACAAGTGGTCAACCTGAATTTGGAGGTAAACAACCTCAACAACGACAAGGCGGTCTTGAATAAACAAATAGAGGCACTCTCGAAGCAAGGCGACAAGACCGAAGAGCTGCATGAGCTCACCAATAGGTTGGCTGAAAAGGAAACGCAAATCACCAAGTTGAACAACGACATCAAGGCCCTCAATGAACAGATTGCCAATTCTAAGAAAGACGGCACGAGTGAAACGCTTGCTTCTTTGCAGCAACAACTCACCGAGAAGGAAACTCTTGTTACTACGCTGAACAAACAAGTCGTCAACCTGAATATGGAGGTGAACAACCTCAACAATGACAAGGCAGCCTTGAATAAACAAATAGAGATGCTCTCCAAGCAAGGCGATAGGGCCGAAGAGTTGCGTGAGCTCAACAATAGGGTGGCCGAAAAAGATAATCGAATCAATCAGCTGAACGCGCTGATCGCCAAACATGAGCATATCATTGACTCGATGAAGAGGAACAAGACCGTTGTTGTGCCTGCCGACAAAGAGATCCAGTTGCAGCAGCTCAGAGAGCAGATCGCTTCCAAGGATGCCGCCATCAACAGCTTGAACAAGCAGATCGCCGACTTTGGCAAAGGCATTAGCAAACCTGCAAAAACGCCTGTCATCGGCCTCGAATTCGGATTGGGCCCCGTGTTCATGCGCGGTAAGATGGAAGAAGGCTGGGCCAAAGACCTCAACTGGTGCAAGAAGCTTGATGTCTACTATGGCACTGCGTGTCTTTCCGACGGTTTCCCCATCTCGGTGGAAGCGGGACTGGGCATAAGAGGCTTCAAACTGTCGGCCACTGGGGCAGCCGGTGAGCAGTCTCTCAGCCGCACCGATGTCGATGGCGACAGCTATCAGGCACTCTATTCGTTTGGCAGCCGTCAGGAAAGCCTCTCGCTGACCTATTTTGACATCCCGCTTCGTCTTTGCTTCGGACAGCCCGTCAAAGACCGCGTGAGCGTTTATGCCAAGCTCGGTATTACCCCGTCCATCAAAGTCGGCACCCAGTTTGATGGCCAAGGAACTTACAGCTTGAAAGGCTACTATCCTCAGTGGGATGTCACCCTTGAGAATGTTACAGAACTTGGCTTCGGCACCGACATGGACTGCTATGCCGATGTGGAAGCCCCCAACGCGAACAGCTTTGTCCTTTGGGGCAATATCAGCATGGGCGCTTATGTGCCTTTCAAAGGCACTCCCATCTTGCTCAATGCAGGTCTCAGCCTCGATGTTCCCTTCATGAGTCTTGCCAATGCCGCCGATACCAGCTATCCCGGCATTCCTAATGGCATAGGCTTGCTTTACAACAGTGGCAAGGTGTCGATTCCTAGGATTGAAATCGGACTTGTCTATACCCTGAAATAAGCCCTCGTCATGGAAGTAATTGAAATAAAGGAATGGGGTAAGGAAGTCTTCGACCTGTTGTCGTGGTACAAGATGGACACCGTGAAGAATGCCAAAGTGATGGTAATCGGCGCAGGTGCCTTAGGCAACGAGGTGTTGAAAAACCTTGCCTTGTTTGGCGTAGGCAATATTTATGTCGTTGATTTCGACACCATCGAATACAGCAACCTGACACGATCGGTGCTTTTCAGGGAGGAAGACGCCGACAAGGGTTATTTCAAGGCCGAGGTGGCCGCCCATAAAGCACTAGAAATCAATCCGAACATCAATGTGCAGTACATTTGTGGAAAGCTCAATACCGATGTGGGCTTGGGCCTCTACCGCAAGATGGATGTCGTTATCGGGTGTCTCGACAGCCGTTTGGCCCGCTTGCAGCTCAACCGGCTTTGCATGCGTGCCGATGTGCCTTGGGTGGAAGGTGGCATGGAGAACCTCACGGGCAATGTGCGCGTCTTCAAGCATGGCGAGAACTGCTATGAATGCGGCCTGACCGAAAATGCCAAGCAGAACATCTTCCACCAACTGTCGTGTGCGGGGGTGGCACACCGCAATGAGAATGTGGGCCGCATACCCACTACACCGGTCATCGCCTCCATCATTGGCGCCATCGAAGTGCAGGAAGCCATGAAACTGATTCACAAAGAGGAAGTGCAGTCGGGCGTGTTCTCCACACTACTCGGCAAATGGTTCCATTACGAAGGTATGCACAATCATGTTTCCGTCTATGATTCCAACGCCTTTTTCGAAGACTGCCCATCGCACGAGCGCTGGAACGACATCATGAAAATGCCTGCATTGAGTGCCGACACGCGCATCAACGATGCCTTTACCCTGATCAAGGAAACGCTCGGTGTGAATGAAGTGGAAATCAACCTGCGTAATGACAAATTCGTCGACATCATCGTGTCGAAGAACGACAACCAGCGTTTCTCGCCCATGTTGCCCGAGTCGAAGATTTCGGACTACATCGACGGTAATTTCGACTTGTATACCCGATCGCGTTCCGATTTGAACCAGAACTCCTACGAGAACATCGACGAATCGTTCCCTTATCACCGCCTTACCCTAAATCAAGTCGGCATACCCTATCTTGATGTGATAGAAATAACTACCGAAAACGGTGTTCACCACCTCGAATTGAGCGGCGATGAAGACCGTTATCCCATCATCGTTAAATAATCTACGCCATGTCAAACATTGAACAAGACCCGAAAACAATGGAGATTGCAGCCGAACAACTGTTGATGACCCACTATCCCGAAGTGGTGGATTGGAAAGC
This sequence comes from Candidatus Limimorpha sp., assembly GCA_041854745.1. GTDB lineage: Bacteria > Bacteroidota > Bacteroidia > Bacteroidales > F082 > Limimorpha. The sequence continues at coordinate 2,744 of JBHACT010000092.1, forward strand.
CGTTTATGGCAGCTTCTTCTCGCGTAACTATTCGGGTGACTTAAAGTCGGTCAATGTCAATACCCGAACGGTTTCGCTATCGCGCAACGGCATATATGACATCCTGCCCGAAAAGATGTTCTTTGATGTTGAAGAGTTGCGATTTATGGAGCCCCGCGATTTTGTGCTACAACTCAGCGAGATATATGAAAAGGAGAAGAACATAAAGGATTGTTTTATGCCCTTTGATTCATTTTTCTTCAATATGTCTCTCAGGCTCCATACGATTGTCGGTCGTATGATTGACGATAGGGTGTCGTCGTTGCTGGGGCTGATGTTCGATTATGACATAGAGGCAGAACCTAATGAATATGTCCGGCAGTTGGCCCCCTTGCTGCTGAATGCGACTGAAATACGCGCTGACTTTGAACTCTTGGCGCAAGTTCTTTCCACAATACTCGAATGTACGGTGGATTTCAAGCTAATCCGTCAGGATGGTGTGTTTTTCATCGTCAATAAACGGAATCTCAACAGCAAGGAGTATCTGGCTTTCATGAAGCAACTGAAGCCGTTGTTCGACTTTGTCGGTTATTGGTTCGTGCCCATGCAGATGGATTGCACCTATAAGGTGAAGGATTATCATCAGCCCTTTGTGCTCTTCACCGAAAAGGCACTTGTTCTCGATTATAACACACAGATATAATTTTTTATTTAATTGAAATACAAGACAATAAGATGAATACAGACATTAGGATAGATTGGCAGTCGGGCATGGAGGTCACGCCGCAGACTTTTATCGACATGGAAAACAACATAGCGGAAAACCGAATGTTGATCCGTAAGATTATTGCTGCCACCAATTTTGGCATCATACCGCGAACCAAATTCTCCATCACCCATGAGTTGTTCAATGGCACTATGCTACTCAAGCAGGTGGATTGCGATGTGCTGATGCCATCCGGGCAGGTTGCGGTAGTGGAATCAAATGACAACCTGACGCTTAATGTGCCCCCAAAAGATGTCAAGGAACTGTTCCTCACTATTGAAGTGGGCGAAAACATAGCTTCTTTTGTCAAGGACGGCATCCCGCATGTGTCGAACGAATACAAGTTTGACCTGAAGCCCTTGGCTGAAATCAGAAATGCAGTGCCTTTGCTCAAGCTGGTGCAAACCAACGACAATTGGGGAGTTTATGCCTCGTATATTATGCCTGTGATGGCAGCACGCAGTTCGGTCGCCTTGCTCGAGAAACTGGATAGAATGAAGCAGGAAACACAAAAGATTATGGACCATGAACATGCTGATTGTCTGGAAGACAGGGTGCTGGTGCTCCTGCTGCTCGAACAGCTGAACTCTTTCTCGGTCGATGAATCGTCGCGCGACCTTGTCATCCTTTGCAAAAGAATCGCTACGGCATTGGGCTATTCAGTGTACAGGCACCGTCCTGAAATGCCGGCTCCCAATATCATGGACATCGAACCATATCTGAACGCCTTCATCCAATTCCTTTCAGATGTGGCAGTGGCCATGAACGACCTGAAACCGTTTGTTGTGAAAGCAGAACCTGAAGAGATTGCCCCCGAGCCTCCGGTTGAGGATGTGTTCTGCCCGATTATTTAACCCGATAAAACTCTTTCGCTTATGTTTATTAGAAATCCGTTGCAACTGCGATACCCAATCGTTGAATTGGATGATTCCAACCTGAAGGGGTCAATCGACACCTTCTTGAAACTGTTGATTTCTTCCAATAAATACGATAGCATTGCTGACGATGAATTTGGATTCTGTCTTGAGGACTTTCGCTACGAAGCGTTCAGCTCAGAAAAAGCACGCTTTCTTGCCACAGCACCCGCCACGCATGACCCTACCGAGAATGTGGATCTGAGGGAAGTAAATAACCCGCTATATGCGAAGAGACTCATTGGCAATAGCAAGAATGTTGATACTTTTGCCCGTGAGCTTAAACTGAGTATCGAGCGCTACGAGAAACGGCTGAAAGAAGTGTCTGTCAACATGGATTTCCAGAAAAATGCGAGAATTATTCACATCATTGTAACTGGCAGGATTGACAATGCGGCTAACACACCATATTATAATGAGTTTAATGTTGAAGTTTGGTAAAACAATCAAAGAATTATGACACAAGAAGAATACGATATCCAGATACAGGTTGACAACCTGATGCAAAAAGTCCTTGATTCGTGGAAGAGAGAAGGCAAATGGGATGGGAACAACCCCAATTCCCCTTTTTATGGATTTGAGAAGGACCCATTGTTGCGCATTTTGCTCACCGCCTTTGTGTATCAGACCAATGGCCTTAAATTGGACATACAGAATTTTGAGAAGAATATGGCGGGCGATTTCCAAAGTCTGCTTTTGCCTTATCAACTCACGCAAGCCGTCCCTGCGTTCACGATGATAAAAACAGTCAAAAACGCTAGTGAGAAGGGCGATGTTTTCTGCGACGAGACATCCACCTTCTTGGTCAAGAAGGAGTCGCTGCGTGTAAAAGAATATTTCCCCTTCCACCCATTGTTCAAATCAAAGATCCTTGGCGTTACGGTGAATGGTGTAACAAAGATTGCCAGTGACAAATGGAATGTTAACATTGATGTGGCCGACACGGAGTCCAATTTGTCATGTTTTGGTTTTATGGTTAGTGGATTGAAATACAGCGATGTAAATGTTTATTGGAACAATGAGAAGCTCCCATTGATAAGGCCTTGGGAATTCGACAGGTTCCCTAAGACACCTTGGTTTTCGGAAGCAAATGTGGCCTATAACAAGTCCCTGATTTTCGGCGGTGACACCCAATGGCATGATTTGTGGTCGGAACTGAACATTAATTACTATATGGTGGCTCCTACTTTCCATCGCCCTATTGATTCGGACATGATCAATTTCGTCTTTGAGTTTTCCGGCATGACGAAGCCTTTTTCATTTGAGTCGGAGAATTTGGTCTTCAACTGTTTTCCCGCTCTCAATGTCATCAAGAAAGACTTCTCTTTGTCGAAGGCTGAGCCTATCATCAAATTGGCAGTTGAACCCGAATTTGAGGAAGATGAGAATGAGACGGTTAGGTCGATTGCGGTTACCACTACGGAAAACAATCACCAGGACTTCTTCATGAATCTCGTCATGAATGAGAACTGCCCTTTGGAAAACTATGATAAGTTCAGCATTAAGCGGTATGGATGCGAAAGGTTTAATATCAACGAAGTGATCCGTTTGGCCGACCAGCTTTCCACTCGCTATGAATCGGATTTTTATGCCTTTCAGAAGATCCACAAGATGCAGAACACGGACAAGGTACGCCGATTGAATATCGTGCTGAAAGATGTTATAGAATCCATCGCAAACAACAAGATACCAAGAACGGGTGTTTATGCCGTCTTGAAAAACGGTAAGGCTGAGAATGACATCAAAATTCAGCTTTCAGCCTTGTTTACCGACGGCGCCTATTCCAACGATATTGATGTGTTCAGCGAGGTCATGCCCCCTAAAACTTTTGACAAGAAAGAAACCCGTCTGCTTTTCAAAACCTTTGGCGGCAGGGACGAAATCATTGACAAGGAAGAGAAGAACATGCTCGCCAAGTATTATGCCCGCACCAACGACCGTATCGTGACCCGTGCCGACCTAAAGGCTTTCTGCTTCCGCTATTTCATCCAAAACGGCTTCGGCAACGCACTCCTCGATGTTACCAGCGTGATTGAGCGCAATGAAGGCTTGGCAACACAACATGTTACTCTTCAGTTGAAGAACGACTTCGTAAGGGACAGGGAAGACATTCCCGTGCTGATCGACCGCCTGAAGAAGTTGATTCAGGTTCGCAGTGTCAATGTAATTCCTGTTGTTGTGGAATACTTGGCTGTAGTGTAGCAGCTACTTTCTTGGCTTCATCCGATGTAACCCATTGGTAGCCGGTGTCTTTTCTTAACCATGTCATCTGCCGCTTGGCATATTGCCGCGTGTGGGTTTTGATTTGCCCGATGGCTTCCTTGAGGGTGCATTGCCCGTCAAAATAAGCGAATAGTTCCTTGTAACCCACGGTGTTCAGCGCGTTCAGATGACGCTTGGGATACAAAGCTTTGGCCTCTTCAAGCAAGCCTTGTTCCATCATCAGGTCAACCCTCTTGTCGATGCGCTCAATGAGTTGTTGACGGTCCCACAACAGGGCATATTTCTTGATGTGGAAATCGCGCTCAACGGCATTGCCTATGCGGAATGCGGAGAAAGGCTGTCCCGTTTGGTAGCAGATCTCCAAAGCCCTTTGCAACCGGCGGGGATTCTGTTGGTCAACGATGTCAAAATACTGGGGGTCGAGGCGCTGTACTTCATTTTGCAGGGCTTTCAAACCGCCTTCGTCAAACAGTTTTTGCACTTTTTCCCTGATTTCGGGCCACACATCGGGCATGGTGTCGATACCGTGGCAGACCGCATCGATGAAGAGGCCGGAGCCTCCCGTTATGATGACAGTGTCGTGTGTCTTGAAAAGCCCGTTCAAGAGTTGCATGACATCCTGCTCATAATCAGCGACATCGTATTTGTCCTCAATGCTGATATGGTGCACGAAATAATGTTTGACTTGCCCCAGCTCTTCCTCTGTGGGGGCGGCAGTGCCGATGTTCATCTCCTTGTAGAACTGCCGGCTGTCGGCGGAGAGGATAACGGTGTCCAAAGCCTTGGCCATCTCGATGGCGAAAGCGGTCTTGCCCGATGCGGTGGGGCCGGCGATGACGATGAGGGTCTTCATGATTCCAGCTTTTGCGGTACGGGACCGTTATTGGCTACGACTATCGGTTCGCTTATCTCCTTCTTCACACTAAGACCGAGTTTCCGACCTTCTTCCTTCATGAAAGCGTATGCCTCGGCGAAGTTGTTGCCGATGACTCCTTCCAGAATGGCCTCGCGGATGGCGTTCTTGATGATACCAACCTCGCAGCCCCCGGGGATGTCGAAGGTTGCCATGATGGCGTTGCCGTCGACGGGAGGTTGCCAATTGCGCAGATGGTCCTTGGCCTCAATCTCTTTCAGCTTTTCCTGCACAATCTCGAAGTTGTGGTGGAACTTCTTTACCTTTTCGTCATTCTTTGAAGTGATGTCGGCATGACAGAGCAGCATGAGGTCGTCGGTGTCGTCGCCCGCGTCGAAGAGCAGCCTCCTCACGGCGGAGTCTGTAACGGTGTCCTCGGCCAGTACGATGGGGCGGAGGTGGAGCAAAACCAGCTTCTGCACATATTTCATTTTCTCGTTGAGCGGCAGCTTCATGTCGGCGAAAATCTTGGGCACCATCTTAGAACCTTTAAACTCATGCCCGTGGAAGGTCCAGCCGGTGCCGTCTTCCCAGCGTTTGGTCTGGGGCTTGGCGATGTCGTGCAGCAAAGCGGCCCAACGCAGCCAAAGGTCATCGCTCTTCTCGGCCACTTGGTCGAGCACCTGAAGCGTGTGCAGGAAGTTGTCTTTATGGCCTCTGCCTTGCACGACTTCCACGCCTTTCAGTTGTGACAACTGTGGGAAGATGAGTTTCAGCAGGCCGCTCTCATTCAGCAGCTTGAACCCAATGGACGGTTTGGGCGAGAGGATGATTTTGTTCAACTCCTCGGTAATGCGTTCCTTTGAGACGATATTGATGCGTTCAGCGTTGCGCTTGATGGCGTTGAACGACTCGGGCTCGATGTAGAACTTCAGCTGTGAGGCGAATCGCACGGCGCGCATCATGCGGAGCGGGTCGTCGGAATAGGTGATGTCAGGGTCGAGTGGGGTGCGGAGGGTCAGCTCCTCCATGTCGGCCATACCGTTGTAGAAGTCGATGAGCGTGCCGTAGTCCTCAGGGTTAAGGCTGAGGGCCATGGCGTTGATGGTGAAGTCGCGACGCTTGATGTCGTCTTCCAAAGTGCCGTTTTCGACCACAGGCTTGCGGCTGTTGCGGTCATACGATTCTTTTCGTGCGCCCACAAACTCCACTTCCATGCCGTTGTAGCGAATCATGGCCGTGCCGAAGGCGCCGTAGTATTTGGCTTCCTTGCGGCCGGGCAGGAGAGAAGCTACTTTTTTGGCCAAGCTGATACCGCTGCCCACGGTTACCACATCGATGTCGTTTGAGGGACGGTGCATTAGGATGTCGCGCACATAGCCGCCAATGACATAGCTCTTGTAGCCCAACTCGTTGCTGGCGAAAGCAATCACCCTAAAGATTTTACTATCAATATGTTTCTTGAAGTCGTAGTTCATGAGACATGCGCTTCTTCAAGGACTTTCTTCTCGCTTGGGATGATGTTGACAACGGTTTCTTCGCCATTGTCGGCCAAATCAATGCTAATGGTGTCGCCGATGTGGAGATTTGATGAGATGATGGCTTCGGCCAGCACGTCCTCCACATATTTCTGGAGGGCACGTTTCAGCGGACGGGCACCATATTGCTCGTCCCAGCCCTTTTCGGCGATGAAGTCCAAGGTCTTCTCAGTGAGTTCGATCTTGTAGCCCATCTCTTCGACACGCTTCACCATCTGACGGATTTCAATTTCGATAATCTTACGGATTTCGTTCTTGTCCAAGGCGTTGAACATCACCACATCGTCAACGCGGTTGAGGAACTCGGGCGCAAAGGTGCGCTTCAGGGCGTTGTCGATGATGCTCTGCGAATACTCGTTCTTCGAGTTGAGTTTGGCCTGAGTGCCAAAGCCGACACCCTGACCAAAATCCTTCAACTGGCGCGAGCCAATGTTGGAAGTCATGATGATGATGGTGTTCTTGAAGTCGACTTTGCGACCCAAGCTGTCGGTCAATTGACCGTCGTCAAGGACTTGCAACAACAGGTTGAACACATCAGGGTGGGCCTTCTCGATCTCGTCAAGGAGAACGATGGAGTAAGGCTTGCGGCGCACCTTTTCGGTAAGTTGGCCGCCCTCTTCGTAACCCACATAACCGGGAGGCGCTCCAACGAGGCGCGACACGGCGAATTTCTCCATGTATTCGCTCATATCGATGCGGATGAGGGCGTCTTCACTATCAAAGAGGAATTTGGCCAATACCTTGGCAAGGTAGGTCTTACCGACGCCCGTCGGGCCGAGGAAGATGAACGAGCCGATGGGCTTGTTGGGGTCTTTCAGACCGGCGCGGTTGCGGCGGATGGCCTTGGTCACCTTCTTGATGGCCTCGTCCTGACCGATGACGGTACCTGCCAACTCGCTCTCCATGTGCATCAGGCGGTCGCCCTCGTTTTTGGCAATGCGCTGCACAGGCACACCGGTCATCATGGCAACGACCTCGGCGACATTCTGTTCCGTCACAGGCTCGCGATGGGTCACGGCGTTGTTTTCCCACGCCTTCTTGACATCTTCGAGCTGTGCCATGATTTTCACCTCTTCGTTGCGGTACATGCCAGCCTCTTCGAACTTCTGCTCGGCAATGGCGGCTTTTTTGTCCTTGCGCACGGCTTCAAGGCGGCTTTCCAACTCGGTGATTTCGGTAGGTACATCAATGTTTTTGATATGGACACGCGCTCCAGCCTCGTCCAAGGCGTCGATGGCCTTGTCGGGCAGGTGACGGTCGCTGAGGTAGCGGTCAGTGAGCTTCACACAGGCTTCGATGGCCTCGTGAGTATAGGTCACCAGATGATGGTCCTCATATCTGGGTTTGATGTTGTTCAATATCTCGATGGTCTCGGCGGGCGTGGTGGGCTCAACGAGTATCTTTTGGAAGCGGCGTTCCAAGGCACCATCTTTCTCGATGTATTGGCGGTATTCGTCAAGGGTGGTTGAGCCGATGCACTGCAACTCGCCGCGCGCCAAGGCTGGCTTGAACATGTTGCTGGCGTCGAGCGACCCGTTGGCGTTGCCCGCGCCGACGAGGGTGTGGATTTCGTCGACGAAAAGGATGATGTCGCGGTTGTTCTCCAACTCGTTGATGATGGCCTTAATGCGCTCCTCAAACTGGCCACGGTATTTGGTGCCAGCCACGATGGAACCGATGTCAAGCATGACGACGCGCTTATTGAATAAGGTGCGCGGCACGCGGTGCTGTACGATGCGGATGGCCAAGCCTTCGGCGATGGCCGATTTGCCCACACCCGGCTCGCCTATCAGGATGGGATTGTTTTTCTTACGGCGGCTGAGGATTTGGGCAATGCGCTCCAGTTCGCGCTCGCGGCCCACGATAGGGTCGAGGCGGTTTTCCTCGGCGGCCTTGGTGAGGTCGCGACCAAAGTTGTCCAACACGGGTGTCTTGCTCTTGATATTGCTCGTCTTCTTGGGGCGTTCCTGTTTAGGACGGATTTCGTTCATCAGGTCGTCGTCCTCGTCGTCCTCATCGAAAATGTTGGAGGCGTAGCCTTGTTGCTCTTCGGGTGCCGATTCCTTCGGGTCGGCGTTTTCGACCGTGAAGCGCAGCAGTTCCTGCTTGAAGTTGTCGTAGTTGATACCCTCAAACTCAAGGTTTTGCGAGATAATGTTGTTCTTCTCATGCAGGATGGCCAGCATGAGGTGCTCAGAGCGCACAATCTCCGAATGGAACTCCTTAGCGATGATATAGGTGAACTTCAGCACGCGCTCTGCTTGCTTTGTCAAAGGCAATGCCAACACTTGGCTGGGGTTGCTGTTGGCGGTGCGCACCGAGGCTTCCAGTTTCTTTGAAAAGACTTCGATGTTCAGGTTGAGGTTCTCCAAAATTTTGATGGCACCACTGCCGCCTTCCTTCAACATGCCCAAAAAAAGGTGCTCCAACCCGACGTATGCGTTCCCTAAGCGCTGTGCTTCCTGATGGCTGAGTGACAAAATGGCACGAACGCGGGGAGAGAATTTTGCATCCATATAATTATAATTCTTTTGTTTTCAATACTTTAGTAAAAACCCTGCTTTTCTCTTGTCAGACTCTTTCAGGGTGCAAAGGTACAAACAAAAACCGCGCCGCGCCACCATTTATGAATAGAGTATCATAATTCTAATCTATAATTGGTTTGTGGATGGAAAAAAGCATTAGCTTTGCATGCAAAATGAAAACTGAATATGAAAAACAAATTGCTGATTTTGACACCTGTTATCTTGCTCGTCGCCTTTGCTGGATGTTATAACAAATGTAAAATATCAGACTTAAAAGGTTGTTCGTTTGACTCCGAAATGCTTGCATCTGAGATTATTGAGGAATATGATGCCGATTCGGTAAGAATTACAGTTCAAACATACAGATTAGAACCGACTTGGCCTTTGATAAAAGCCCCTGTGGTTGAGATTTTCAACCCGCGAATGAAGTCGCTGGATTTCAAGACGCTGACCATGTCTATGAAGGAACTTGATAAGCTCGATGATGAGATATACCTAAGGGATAGTCTTGAAGAAGAGTTGAAGCCTATAGCGGAAAGAATAGTGTCTGGGTGCAACACGAGGAGATATAATGACCTTTTTATTGAAATCTTGAAAATGAATGAAACCGGAAAAAGGACCCATCAATTTGGGTTCAGCTACATTGATTTCCTTGATATCAAACAAACAAGAAAACCTTATGACAAGCCAAGTGCTGACGCAGAACTCTATTTGAAATTGAGACAACAAAATCCCCAGTTCGGTCGGATTTGCAATCTGACTGAGTGGAAAACAGCGGATTTGTAATCTGTAGTGTCATCCCAACATCTCCAGCTTTGGCAAAACAACCGACGATTCGTCGATAGGGTTGTACAGCAAGAACATACAATAATAAACAGGCATATAAACCACGCCGTTTTTGTGATGGACTTGCTCAGCCTGCAACTGATATAACTTTTTTCGAAAATCAACAGAAAATTGTCACTTATTCCATATTTTTGGATGTAAAAACGACCATTTATTCCGTATTTTGGAAGGGAAAGCATGATTGTGTCGCAAACCTTTATTCGAGTTTTTCTCTGTGTTTTGCCAAACCTATCCAAAAATTCCCTATCTTTGCACCTTTATTTATTATGGCGAAAATTAAAACCCGAAAATGGACGAAAACAATATCAACAATCCTGAAAACCAAGGAGAAACCCCAGAAGAACTCTCAGGAGAAAAGATTATCAAGGTTAATCTTGAGAACCAAATGAAGTCGGCTTACATCGACTATTCGATGTCCGTCATCATCTCACGCGCCCTGCCCGATGTGCGCGACGGCCTCAAACCCGTGCACCGTCGTGTGCTGTTTGGCATGAAGGAACTCGGCGTTTCCTCGCGTAGCGGTTACAAGAAATCGGCCCGTATCGTCGGTGAGGTGCTCGGTAAATACCACCCGCATGGCGACTTGTCGGTCTATGACGCTATGGTGCGTATGGCTCAGAACTGGTCGTTGCGTTACCCATTGGTCGACGGCCAAGGCAACTTCGGCTCGGTCGACGGCGACAGTCCTGCCGCCATGCGTTACACCGAGGCACGCTTGCAGAAAATTGCCGAAGAAATGCTTGACGACCTCGACAAGGACACTGTCGACTTCCAGAACAACTTCGACGACTCGTTGCAGGAACCTACTGTGCTTCCGACTCAGATTCCTACCTTATTAGTTAATGGCACCAACGGTATCGCCGTGGGCATGGCCACCAACATGGCTCCCCATAACCTCAGCGAATGTGTCGACGGTATCATCGCCTATATCGACAACCGCGAAATCACCACGCAAGAACTAATGCAATATATCAAGGCCCCCGATTTCCCGACCGCTGGCGTCATCTACGGCTACGAAGGTGTGCGTGAGGCGTTTGAGACGGGAAGGGGACGCATTGTCCTCCGTGGCGAGACCCACTTTGAGGAACACAACGGCCACGAGCGTATCATCGCCACTTCGATACCTTATCAGGTCAACAAAGCCGAGATGATTAAGAAGACCGCCGACCTCGTCAATGAGAAGAAATTGGACGGCCTGTCCGACATCCGCGATGAGTCGGACAGAAAAGGCATCCGCGTGGTGTACGAACTGAAACGCGATGCCAACCCCGATGTGGTGCTGAACAAGCTGTTCATGATGACCCCACTCCAGAGCTCGTTCAATGTGAACAATGTAGCTTTGGTGAACGGTCGTCCCTATACCTTGAACCTCAAGCAATTGATTGAGCATTTTGTGGCACACCGCCATGAAATCATCATGCGCCGCACGCGCTTCGAGCTGAAGAAGGCCGAAGACCGAGCCCATATCTTGGAAGGTCTGGCCCGCGCCATCGACATCGTTGATGAGATTATCGCCACCATCCGTTCTTGTAAGGGCGGCACGCCCGAAGCCAAGCAGGCTATCATGGACAAGTTCGGCTTCGACGATCCGCAAGCTAATGCCATCGTGGCTTACCGCCTTGGTCAGTTGGCGGGTCTCGAAATCAAGAAGATTATGGATGAGTTGGATGAAATCCACGAACGCATCAAGCATTTCCACAATATTCTACAAAATGAGGAATTGCAGTTCCAAATCATCAAAGACGAACTGTTATTCATCAAGGAGAAATATGGCGACACGCGCCGCACCCAAATTGTGCCCGCCGCCGGAGAGTTCCGCATGGAAGACATCATCGCTGACGATGCTGTGGTCATCACCATCTCGCACCTCGGTTACATCAAGCGCACCCCGCTGACCGAATACCGAGTACAGAGCCGTGGTGGCAAGGGTTCAAAAGGCTCTGCCACCCGCGACACCGACTTTATTGAGCACATCTTCACGGCTACCAACCACAACCACCTGCTTTTCTTCACCGAACAGGGCAAGTGCTACAAACTCAGGGCTTTCGAAATTCCTGAGGAGGGCAAGAACAGCAAGGGGCGCGCCATCCAGAACCTGTTGCCGCTCGACAAGGACAATAAGGTGATGGCCTACCTCAATGTGAAAAGCATGAGCGACGAGGAGTACCTCGAAAATAACTACATCATCCTCTGCACCAAGAAGGGAATCATCAAGAAGACCACGCTGGCTGCTTATAAAAATGTGCGCCAAAATGGCATCATTGCCGTCAATATCCGCGAGGACGACCAACTTTTGGAGGCCTGCCTCACCTGCGGCAACGATGAGGTGCTGATGGCCGTCCGTTCAGGCAAGGCCGTCCGCTTCAACGAGCAGACCGTCCGCCCGATGGGTCGTACCGCTACGGGTGTGAAAGCCATCACCTTGGCCTCGCCAAACGATGAAGTCATTGGCATGGTGTGTATCAACGACCCGCAACAGACCGTACTTGTCGTTTCGGAGAAGGGCTTCGGAAAACGCTCCGACATCGAGGACTACCGCATTACCAACCGTGGTGCCAAGGGAGTGAAGACCTTGAACATCACCGATAAGACCGGCGATCTCATTGCCATCAAGGGTGTAACCGACAACGAAGACCTGATGATCATCAACAAGTCGGGCATTGTCATCCGAATGGCAGTCAGCAAGTTGCGTGTGATGGGGCGTGCCACACAGGGCGTGAAGCTCATCGACCTGCGCGGTTCCGACCAAATCGCCGCTGTCACCAAGGTGGAACATGAGGACGAAGAAGAGACCGAGTTGGACCAGAATGTCGAAATGCCGACTGAAGAGCAAACTCAAGAATCAGACAATTAAAGAGAAATGACAAGCTTTCAAAATCCAACATAAAACCACTTTGGAACAATAATTGTAAGAAGAAAGATAACAAACGAGTATTAGTCAAACTTAAATAATTGAAAAAAATGAAAAAAGTAATGATTTTGCTGGCCGTCCTGCTCACCGCAAATGTGATGATGGCCCAAAAGAAAGACAGAACCGATGCCTACATGTACAACAAAAACCACCAGTACGAAAAGGCTATGAAGTCCATTGAAAAGTGCGTCAACCACGAACAGTTTTCAGGCATGAAACCCAACGACCAATCCCAAGCTTGGTTATATCGCGCTGCCATCTACCAGAACATCATCCAATCCGGTGATGAGGCTTTGATTGCTCAAGCTCCCAATGCTTTGGAAGTCGTTTACGAATCGTTGATGAACTGCATGAAGAACCCTGATTTTCTTGAAGACAACAAGCAGGAGATTTATCAGCGTGTAGGTTCCGTCATGACCACTTATTATTCTATGGGTGCCGATGACTACAACACGGGTAAGTTTGCCGAAGCCGCTCCCATGTTCAAGAAGGCTTTCGACATCGCCAAATCGTTAGGCAGTTCCGATGCCAACGAAATGCTGAACTTGGCTGCCACTTCGAGCCTGAGGGCTGAAGACTATAATACGGCTTTGGAGTATTTCACCGAGGTGAAGAACAACGGTGCTGATGATGTGGATATTTACAAACATCTCGCCGCTTGCTACAATGGTTTGGGCAATGCCGAACAAGCCATGGCCATGATCAATGCCGGCTTGGAAAAAGACCCAAGCGATGCCAGCCTCATCGTTGAGAAAATCAACGCCTATATGAAGGAAGGCAGGGCCGTTGAAGCTGTCGAAGACCTCAACAGGCTACGCGAACTTGACCCCGAAAATGCCCAACTGCTCTTTGCACTTGGCACCATTTACGGTGACGAGAACAACAAGGAACTGTTTGATGTCGAAAAAGCCCGCCAGTTCTATGAGGAAGCCCTCAGGATCAAGCCTGACTACTACGATGCCATTTACAACATCGGTGTGCTCTACACGGGCATGGCTAACAAATACATTGAACAGGCCAACGAAATCACAGGTTTCTCAAAAAAAGAACAGGAACAGTACAACGGACTGATCGAGCAAGCTAACGAGCTGCTACGCACAGGTCTTCCTTACCTGAAGCAAGCCTTTGAGGCCCAACCCTCCGACGATGTGAAGAATGTGCTGCGTTCCATCTATGTGAAATTGAACATGATGGAAGAGGTGAAAGCCTTGGAGAACAAGTAATGCCGGTCAAACAGACCAAACCCCCAAAAGCCCCATTTTTTCGGGGCTTTTTTTGTTTTGTTTGGAAAAATAAGGAATGTTTTCTAATTTTGTACCCGCGAATCAATCAAAAATACGGCTATGACGAAGAACATAAGAATGGGACTTGTCATCAACCTGATACCCATCGCCTTCGCTGATGGCAATATCACCGATGAAGAAAAGGAACTCCTTCTTGAAAACATGGCCTTTCTGATGATGAATTGAAATAACTAACTCATAATCCATACACTATGTTCGAGATTTTACATAAAGAAACTTTTGCGGCAGAGACTTACCTCATGGATGTTTACGCGCCGCGTATCGCTCATTCGGCCTTGCCCGGGCAATTCCTCATCGTCAAGATGGAGGAAAATTCTGAGCGTATCCCATTGACTATTAGTGATTACCATCGCGTTAGAGGAACAGTAACCCTTGTGTTCAAAGCTATTGGTGAATCGACTAAGAAGATGGCGGAATACAAGGAAGGCGACCGTTTTGCCGACATCGTAGGCCCCTTGGGCAAGCCCTCCGAGTTTGCCATGATGACGGCCGAAGAACTTCGCAAACGCTCGTTTGTCTTCATCGGAGGCGGTGTGGGTATTGCGCCCATTTATCCTCAGGTGAAATGGTTGAACGACCACGGTGCTACTGCCGACTGCATTATCGGTGCCCGTACCAAGGACCTGCTCATCTTTGAGAAAGAATTGGCCGAGGTCAGTAACTTGTATGTTACTTCCGATGACGGCTCTACAGGTCGTAAAGGATTGGTTACCGATGTGTTGCGCCAGCTGGTGGCCAGTGGCAAGCAGTACGACGAAGCGGTTGCCATCGGCCCGATGATTATGATGAAGTTTGCCACCAAGACTTGCGAGGAATTGGGTATCCGCTGCACGGTGTCGCTCAACTCGATTATGGTTGACGGCACGGGCATGTGCGGTGCCTGCCGTGTGAGTATTGGGGGCAAGACCAAATTCACTTGTATCGATGGCCCTGAGTTTCTCGGTAAGGATGTCGATTTCGAAGGCGCCATGAAACGCCAAGCCATGTACAACAATGTGGTTACACGCAAGCAGCTCGAAGCCGAGGAAAAGGCCGAAGGCCATGAGTGCCACATCGGTGGTATTGCGGAAGAGAGCTTTGACAAGAAACGCCGTGTGCCTTGTCCTGAACAAAAGCCAGAAGTGCGTGCACACAACTTCGATGAGGTCTGTTTGGGTTACTCGGCCGACATGGCCATCATGGAGGCACAGCGCTGCCTTAACTGCAAGAATCCGCCGTGTGTGGCGCATTGCCCTGTCAATGTGAACATTCCGGGGTTCATTGCCCGTGTCGCCCAAGGCGATTTTGAGGGTGCTGCCGGTGCTATCAGCTGCGACTCGGCACTGCCTGCCGTTTGTGGCCGTGTGTGCCCGCAGGAGACCCAGTGCGAAGGCAGCTGCGTGATGGGCAAGAAGTTTGAGCCTATCGCCATCGGCAAGCTGGAACGCTTTGTTGGTGACTATGCCATCGAACACGACCTGCATTTCAACAACCAGAGCATTCCGAACGGACACAAAGTGGCCATCATTGGTAGCGGACCTTCCGGTTTGACCTGTGCCAAGGACTTGCTGTCGATGGGTTATGATGTAACTATCTTTGAGGCTTTGCACGAGATGGGCGGTGTGTTGGTGTATGGTATCCCATCCTTCCGTCTGCCTAAGGACACCGTCGTGAAGAAGGAAGTGGAGAGTGTGCGGCGTCTGGGTGCCAAATTTGAGAAGAATGTGGTCGTAGGCCGCACCATCACCATTGACGAGCTAATGCACCGCGAGGACTTCGAGGCTGTCTTCGTAGGCTCGGGTGCTGGTTTCCCGATGATGCTCAATGTGCCGGGCGAGAACCTTTGCGGTGTGGTTTCTGCCAACGAGTTCCTGACCCGTAACAACTTGCTCTTCGCCTATAAGGAAGGCTTTGAGACCCCGAACTTTGTGGGTAAAAGAGTTGCTGTGGTAGGTGGGGGCAATGTGGCCATGGATGCCGCGCGTACTGCCTTGCGACTTGGCTCAGAGGTGCATATCGTTTACCGCCGTTCGGAATCCGAATTGCCTGCGAGAGTGGAAGAGGTGCATCATGCCAAGGAAGAAGGCGTGCTCTTCGACTTGCTGACAGCTCCTGTTGAGGTGCTGGGTGATGAAAACGGTTGGGTGAGAGGCTTCAAGTGCGTGCGCTGCGAATTGGGCGAGCCTGATGCTTCGGGCCGTCGTAGCCCTGTTCCGGTGCCCGGGTCGGAGTTCATCCTTGATGTCGACATGATTATCATGGCTGTGGGTACTTCGCCCAACCCGTTGATTGGTAGCACGACACGAAACCTCGACCTGAACAGGAAAGGCTGTATCGTTGCCGATGAAGTGGGCGCGACCTCGCGTCCCGGTATCTTCGCCGGTGGCGATGCGGTGAGCGGTGCAGCAACAGTTATCCTCGCTATGGGTGCGGGCAAGAAAGCAGCCATGGCAATTGATGAGTACATCAAGTCGTTGCATTGATTTTTGCTTATGGTCCGCCTGTGGCTGATGACCAACGGCCTATGGCAATCCCCTGAAAAAAGAGAATTACCAACTTCATTTGGGACTGCCATAGGCCATAGGCAAAAAACTATTCCTTTATCTCCACATAAAACACTGTCGGGTCGTCGTCTTCCTCAAACGATTCATCAGTGTAGTACTGTCCGGGCTTGTTGTCGTCCTGAAAAAGGAGGAGCGTTACCTTCTTGAAAGGTATGGGTTGTCTGTTCTTGCCGTAACGCTCGATGTCGGCTTCGGAGAGACCTTCTATATGCATCATCTTGAGCATCATGGCCAGATCGAGGTTGACATTGAGCAGTTCTTGTTTCCACTCGATACTGATGACCGCAGTGGTATAGAGCTTAAAGTTTTTGACTTCGACTTTTTTCATAGTGCAGTATTTAACGCAACAAAATTGCGAAAAAAAAATGACTTTTGAATAATTTGCATAAAAAATGCAGCCCATTGCCATGAATTTTGTAATTTTGTCCAAACATTAAAAGAATAAGACAATGCGTAAAATTTTGATTATCATTGCAATGGCGTTTTTTGTCATGCCTATGTTCGCACAAACGATTGAAAGCGTTGATGTTTCCAAAGCCATCAACGGTAAATTTACGACCACTGTGGGCGACTGCACCATAGAAGGCAATGTCGTGAACGGGAAGAAAGAAGGCTCGTGGTTTGAGTATTTCAACAACTCCTACTTGCCCAAGAAGATTGTGAATTATGTGAATGGCAAGCGAAATGGCGTTTATGTTGAGATAGACAAGACGGGCTCGATTACGAAAAAGGCTGAATATAAGAACGATGAACTCGAAGGACAGTACAGCGAATGGTTTCGCGGCGGCCGTCTCTCGAAAATGCATACCTATAAGAATGGTGTCAAGGATGGAAAACAGGTGCTTTGTTATGAAAAAGGTGGCAACCTTGAAGTGTCGGAATATAAGAACGGCTACCGAAATGGTCTGACCACTTGGTATTACGAAAGCGGTGTCAAGAAAATGACCATAGAGTATAAAGACGGCCAATTTGAAGGCCTCCAGCAGTCTTTCTACGAAGATGGCACGCTCAAGCAAGAGGCTTCCTACAAAAACGGCAAGCTGCAAGGCAAGGTAAAGACCTTTGCTGAGAAACCGAAACCCAATACTTCGAATAAGGACATGGAAAGAAGAAATAAGCGTTGAACCGTTACTTTTTGATTTTCGCGTTGCTGTGGATTGGCATGATGTCGGCCCGACTTCATGCACAAGATACCATTTTGCTGCAATCCGTTGAGGTGACAGCAGAAAAATATGATATTGAGGCACTGAAACCCTTGGTGGCCAAAAAGTTGGATACGCTCGTGCTGCAATCCAAAAGCACTTCGAATTTGTCGGATTTGCTCATACAGCATAGTCCTGTGTTCATCAAGACCTACGGCCCGGGGGGTATTTCCACAGCTTCTTTTAGGGGTACTACGGCCAGCCACACCTTGGTGCTTTGGAACGGCTTCCAACTCAACGCACCGAGTCTCGGACAGGTTGATTTTAGTACCATTCCTGTGTTTTTGGTCGATGACATCAGCCTCAATTGGGGCAGCGGCACCTCCAACAACAGCGGCGGCTTGGGCGGCACGGTAAACATCGATAACGCCAACCATTTCGGCGACGGATTTTTGCTCGACATCAAAAGGACATACGGCAGTTTCAAAACCTTAGGAAGTTATTATACATGTGGTTATTATGGGAAAAAGTTTTCATTTCGTGTGAAGACTTATAGAAATTCATCAGAGAATGATTTTGAATTTGTGAATACTGCGGAAATCGGGCACCCAAAGATGAAACAGCGCAATGCTGAATATGTGGATTATGGCGTGATGCCAGAGATAAGCCTTTTGTTCAAGAATGGAGTCCTCTCCGCTTCTTCATGGAATCAATGGAATGACAGAAATCTACCTCCAATCATGAAGAATATGGGAAACCAGAATACCAAGGAATGGACACGAGACGATTTTTCACGCAACTTCATATCGTACAAGTCTTTTTGGAGCAACGGAAGTCTACAGCTGAAATCGGCGACTTTCGTGGAGAACCAACGCTATTTCCTTGAAGTGCGCAATAATGTGACGGATGATGTAGTTACCTATATTAATTCGGAGAACCACGCCCTAATCCTGCACCAAATTGCCAACCTTGAGCAGCAACTTTACAAGAGCTGGGCACTGAAGACCAAGTTGCAATGGGACCACGAGCAGGTGAGGAGCAACAACTATGTGGGTGAGAAGCGGCGCAATCTGGTATCGGCATACACCGCCTTTGACGGCGAACCGTTCGACTGTGCAAAACTCAGCCTTACGGCGCGTTACGACTGGACGGACGGCAAGGCTATGGGCCTGTTTCCTACAGCGACCTTCTCTTACCAACTGCCTTTTTACAAGGCGATGAGCCTCACTTTGGGTTATAGCCACAACTACCGCAACCCCTCGTTGAACGACCTTTATTGGTACCCCGGCGGCAATCCCGAACTGTTGGCCGAGAATGGCCGCACGGTCGATTTGGCTGTGAAATATGGCCTACAGAAAGGCTCCTTCAAGCTTGACCTGCGCACAGGCGGATACTTCTCCAATGTGAAGAACTGGATTCAGTGGATGCCGACTTCATATCGTTTTTGGATACCCGAAAATGTGGTCAAGGTTTATGCACGCGGCATAGAGAACCACATCGATGCGGCATTTGTCAAGGACAATTGGAAGATTACGCTGTCGGGCAACTATGTGTTCACCGTCACCACCGACGAGAGTGACAAGGCCTTTGCCCAAGGCACCAACGGCAAGCAGTTGATTTACATCCCGCGACACCACGCCAACTTCTTCCTCAATACCCGTTGGAAGACTTGGAACTTGGCCTATACCGTTGAGGTAACGGGCCGCCGCAGCACCTCCTATTCCGAGCAGCAATTTTTTGCCTACGCCTTACCGTCGTATGTGCTGCATCATATCGCTTTGGGCAAGCAAATCAATAAGTTCCGCATTGAGCTGCGTTGCAACAACCTCACCGACAAAGACTACCAAAATGTCATCTGGCGAGCCATGCCGGGACGGAGTTTTGAGGTGATGGGGGAGTATAGGTATTAATGATTCTCTGTACTTTACTTCAATTCAATGAAAGGCACCGAATTGCCGAGCATGTACTGCGGCATTTTGCCGTCCCACTTCTGAACGGCCTCGTAGTTCACCAGTTTGGGGTTGCTCTCTAATGCGGCAGCCTTGATACCCATAGCTTCGGCTTCGGCCTGAGCTTTGATTTTGGTCTGTTTGGCCTGCTCCTCCACTTGAATAGTGATATTCTTGGCCTTTAAGGCGTTCTGTTCGGCCACTTGCTTTTCTTTGATGGCGGTCTCGAAATCGTCGTCGAAGTCGATGTTCACCAATTGGAACTGTATGTTCATGAAATAGTTGCTGTCAAGTGTGCTGCGCAATTGTTGCTCAATCTGGCGGCGTACCGCATCGCGGTTCTCCACGATCTCGGTGGCGGCAAAGTTTCCGAAGGATTCCTTCATGGACGAGCGGATAAACGGCACCACAATACGGTTGTGGTAGTCGTCGCCGACATTCTTCATCAGTTTGCTGACATTTTCACGCACCAGATCGTAATTGATGGTGTATCCCACTTCTGAGGTCTGCACATCACGCGTGTAGCTGTCCTCTGTGCCGTCAAACTTCTTCTGCTGCACATTTACGCGCTTGATGGTCTGGATGAAAGGAATTTTCATGTGCAGGCCGTCCTCAATCACATCATCGCTTATCTTGCCGAAGGTGGAAAGCACACCGCGTTCCGATGATCGGATGGTGTAGAATGAAGAGAAAAACACCAAGATGGCCAACAGTGCCAATGCGCCCAATAGAATATAGCGCCCAATTTGTTTTTTGTCTTTCGTTTGGAACATAATAGTATTGTTTAAGGTCAATTATCTTTTTGGCAAAAATACATCTATTTTTTTGATTTTTGGGAGTGGAAAAATAGTAAATTGATATGTAACTTAAGTTCAACATAGAAGTGCAAGTGTTGAAACGAGGGCGCGACCCTTCACCGGCCCTCAAATTGCCGGTGTGAAGGGTCGGGGCCGACCCCTAAGCCGCAGCCGGGAATAGCAACACAAAAAAAGAGGAAGGGAGACC
>JBHACT010000093.1:0-6343 GCA_041854745.1 Candidatus Limimorpha sp.
ATGATTCAGAACAAGTTAAACAACAGACCAAGAAAAAAACTCGGATTTTTGACACCCATCGAATACTTTTTCGCTAACTTTGCAAAATCAAACCAATGTTTAATCAAAAAAGTTGCATTTGTAACTTGAATTCAGCCAATATTATAATTTGTCGTTCGGTAAAACCAAAAATTAGCGGAATATCACCAAAAAAGCCTTTGAACAAATTATCTGTATTGTATTTGCAAAAAGCTTAACTTTGTAGCCCAAATATTTCACAATGAATCGTGACAAACCAGTGTTAATACTGCTTCTTGCTTTTGCGGCGGTGTTTCTCGTTTCGTGCCAAAACGAAGAAAAAGCCATTCGTCGGATGTGCGAGGAGATCCATGAACAATATCCTTTGGCTACTTTGCAGGATGTTTACAAGACCTGCTATCAGGATTATTTCGGTGCCGAGCATTTGATGAGCGACACGGCTATGGCCCACCGTTATTTGGAGACGGAACTCGAAAAGTGCCGCAACACCGACATGAGCGCTATGCCCAAAAGGGAGCCAACGGGGTTTAGGCACCGTTTCATGCGGCTCAACTTAGCCTGTGTTGCTGATGGTGAACTTACAGAAAATCAGTTGTTTGCTATGTTTATTGAGGCAGCGGGCAGGGATAATGTTTTCGGTGACGACTGGACGGAAGAATGGCGAAGGATAGAAAGGATTGCCCTGAAAGTCTGTCCCGACTGGAATAATGCGTCGCTACAAGCCGAGCTCTGTTTGGCGGCAGAAGGCAACCGCGCCGTGAGACACAGCGAAGCGTTCCGAAACGCTTATAACCCGCATTACCGAATTGTTGTGGCACGATGAAATTTCTTTCGGCATCGCCGACCTGAAAAAGGCCCAGCCGAGCAGTTGGGAGTGGAACTGATACAAGTGGTATATGGGATTGACAGTCAGCGGGCGTATGATCGTGAGATTACATCGCTCACCAAGGCTTCGGACGCACTCTCGTGCAATCGTCTGACCCTCGTAGCATTTTCACCGACACGCGATGTGGAGATTGAGGGGAAGGCCATACACATCATTTCGGCATTGGAATGGTTGCTGCAAAATGATGATGATGGACAGCGATAATTTATAATATAATTTCTGCTGCCACCGTAAGGGATTCCTTAAGTTTATCATAGAAGTGCGAAAAGTCTAAAGTCCCAAGCTTTTGTTAAATGTGAAACCATTGAAGATCATCAACATTTTATTGAATCAAATCCTGATCCGTTTTAATAAGATGAGTGCTCAAAGTCAAATAGCCGTTTTGAAGGATGAACCTATCAACTTGACATTGTCTTTAGTTGTTAATATTTTGAGCATAGCTACGATAATTGAGGGATTATGTATTAACAATGTGAAATTCAGTGGTTTTCATTACTTGAATGTGGAATAATGGCAATAATGTTACTCCAATGAGTCAGTCCGTTTTTTTACCTAAGCAAAGACTTTTATCGGACAGCAATATTTTTGTGAATTTGCAATTTGGGAAATAGGCCCATTCATGGGCTAAGGCAGTCTTGAAGAAATGTATTCTAACAGCGAATTTATTGGACACGACTAAAATAATTTCGTGAAAAATAACCATTTGAATCAGATTTTTTTTGTATTTTTGCCGCCGTTTTTCAAAAGGACAATTCTATGATTAACATAACCTTCCCTGACAAGAGTGTCAGGCAATATGAAGCCGGTGTTACGCCGTTGGATATCGCCAAGAGTCTGAGCGAAGGACTTGCGCGTAATGTGTTGTCTGCCAGTGTGAACGGTAAGATGTGGGACGCCATGCTCCCCGTCAACGAGGATGCGACCATCCAACTCTTCACATGGGACGACCCCGAGGGCAAAGCCACTTTTTGGCACTCGTCGGCACACCTCATGGCTGAGGCTATCGAGGCTTTGTATAAAGGTGTGAAGTTCGGTATTGGGCCTTCCATCGACAACGGTTTCTATTATGACATTGACACGGGTGATGTTACTGTAACGGAGGCCGACCTCGTTGCCATCGAGAAGAAAATGCTCGAATTGGCCCGAGAGAAACAGACTTTTGAGCGCGTTGATGTGAGCAAGGCTGAGGCCATGAAGTATTTCACCGAGAAAGGCGATGAATACAAGGAAGAACTCATCAGCGAACTGGAAGACGGCACCATCACCTATTATAAATGTGGCAACTTCACTGACCTGTGCCGTGGACCTCACATCCCGAACACGGGTTTCATCAAGGCTGTGAAGCTGACCTCTTTGGCAGGTGCCTACTGGCGTGGCGACGAGAAGCGCAAGCAGCTCACCCGCGTTTACGGTATCACCTTCCCGAAGCAGAAGGAATTGGAAGAGTATCTCGTGCTCCTTGAAGAAGCCAAGAAGCGCGACCACCGCAAGTTGGGCCGTGAACTTGAGCTCTTCATGTTCAGCGACACCGTGGGCAAGGGCCTCCCGATTTGGTTGCCCAAAGGCACCGAATTGCGCCTGCGCCTGCAAAATTATCTGACCAAAATCCAGAAAGAGTATGGTTATGAGCAAGTTATCACGCCTCACATAGGTGGCAAACAGTTGTATGTTACTTCGGGCCATTGGGACCATTACGGCGAAGACAGTTTCCGTTCCATCACCACCCCTGAGGAAGGCGAGGAGTACCTGCTGAAGCCCATGAACTGTCCTCATCACTGCATGATCTTCAAGTGGAAGCCGCGCAGTTACAAGGACCTTCCGTTCCGTTGTGCTGAGTTTGGCACGGTGTACCGTTATGAGCAGAGCGGTGAGTTGCACGGTTTGACTCGTGTGCGCTCGTTCACCCAAGACGATGCCCACATCTTTTGCCGTCCCGATCAGGTGAAGGAAGAGTTCATCCGTGTGATGGAAATCATCGAAATTATCTTCAAGGCCCTTGATTTCAAGAACTTTGAAGCACAAATATCGCTTCGCGACCCCAACGACACCAAGAAGTATGTTGGCACGGACGAAAACTGGGCCAAGGCCGAGGCCGCCATTCAGGAGGCTTGTGCCGAAAAGGGCCTGCCTGCCCATGTGAAATATGGCGAGGCTGCTTTCTATGGTCCCAAGCTTGACTTTATGGTGAAGGATGCCCTTGGCCGCAAATGGCAACTGGGTACCATTCAGGTGGACTACAACCTGCCTGAGCGCTTTGACCTGACATACATTGGTGCCGACAATGAGAAGCACCGCCCCGTCATGGTGCACCGCGCCCCCTTCGGATCGATGGAGCGTTTTGTGGCTGTGTTGTTGGAGCATTGCGCCGGCGAGTTCCCGCTTTGGCTGTCTCCCGACCAGCTCATCATCCTGCCTGTGAGTGAAAAATACCTCGATTTTGCGAAAAAATTGCAATCGTATCTGAAAAAATCCGATATTCGCGCCCTTATTGACGAGCGTAACGAGAAAATCGGTCGCAAAATCCGCGATGCCGAAATGAAGAAATATCCTTATATGCTCATCGTGGGCGAGAAGGAAGAAGCTGAAAATTCGGTGTCGGTGCGCAAGCATGGTCAAGTCGATTTGGGTACGATGACTACCGAAGCCTTTGCCGAATTGATTCGCAAGCAAGTCGAAGAGGAACAGGAGAAGAAATAACTAACCAACTGAATATAAATTTAATATAGGAGAGTAAAACTATAGCACAGATTCACCAAAAAGGAAAGCCTGGACCAAGGCCTAACAAAGACAAAGGCGGGTTCAGCCACCGCATTAACGAGCACGTGAAGGCTCCAATGGTGCGTTTGGTGGGTGAGGGGGTCGAACCCAACATCTATCCCTTGCGTGAGGCGCTGAAAATTGTTGAAGAACTGGGTGTCGATCTCGTTGAAATACAGCCTGACGCCAATCCTCCAGTCTGCAAGGCGATGGACTACAAGAAGTTCGTCTTCGACCAGAAAAAGCGGATGAAGGAACAAAAAGCCAAGGCCACCAAGGTCGTCATCAAGGAAATCCGCCTTGGACCACAGACCGACGACCACGACTTCGAGTTCAAGCTAAACCACGCCAAGCGTTTCCTGCAAGAAGGCTCGAAGGTGAAGGTGGAGGTCTTTTTCAGAGGCCGCTCCATCGTCTATAAGGAACAAGGTGAGATCATATTGCTGAAATTTGCGCAGGAGTTGGAGGAAATCGGTAAGGTGGAGACAATGCCCAAGCTGGAGGGCAAGCGCATGCAGATGATGATAGCTCCTAAACCAATAAAGAAATAACTCATTTTTAATACTTTAAATTATTTGTAAAATGCCAAAAATGAAGACCAAGTCCGCTGCCAAGAAGCGTTTCCAAGTAACGGGTAGCGGCAAATTGAAGAGAAAGCATGCTTATCATGGCCACATCCTGACCAAGAAGAGCCAAAAGAGAAAGCGCAACCTCGGCCACACCGCTATCGTTGAGAAGGCCGATGAAAGAGTCGTTAAACAAATGCTTCTCATGTAATTATCCTAATGTCTAATTTGTCTCAGCAGAAAAGTTCTCGAAAGGAGCGAGGCGCTGGACGAAAAAATCAAAAGAAATGACAAGATCAGTCAATGCAGTGGCTTCAAGAGCCAGAAGAAAGAAAATCCTGAAGAAGACCAAAGGTCAGTTCGGCACGAGAAAGAATGTGTGGACTGTGGCGAAGAACTCTTACGAAAAGGGTCAACAGTACGCTTATCGCGACAGAAGAAACAAGAAGCGCGAATTCCGTAGCCTGTGGATTATCCGTATCAACGCTGCCGTGCGCGAATACGACATGAACTACAGCCAATTCATCGACAAGCTGACGAAAGCCGGTATCGAAATCAACCGCAAGGTCCTTGCCGACCTCGCCATGAACAACCCCGAAGCTTTCAAGGCCATCGTTGACCAAGTGAAGTAAATCGCGTTTGTTGCATTTATAGCAAATCATCCCGGTCCTGAAAAGGGCCGGGATAATTTATTTTGTGTCGTTCGGTCAATATATTGTAAACACCGACTTGTCCTGACATGGGTTTATGGTGAAATCAAACTTAATTCAGGATGTGTCGCGTTGGGATTTGGCGTTATTTCAGCCAATTTTTGAACTTGATCCAAACATGGAGCCAGATGCGGGCAATGGAGTCGATGGCATCGCTGAAAATCATATTGTTGTATTTGTCAAAGTCCCGCCCCCATTCGGTCTGCTCCATGAACTCGGCAATACCTTGGGCGTTGGAGAAGGCTTCCTGCACAAGATAATAGGAGAACAGATAGGAGTATTGCGACACTCCGCTCATATAGTCCCATGTGCTGCTGTTACCTGTGCCCCATCCGTGGATGTATAGGCGAGAGCTGATTTCCTTCTCGACAGCCAACATCAATGGTGTGGGTGACTGAGGCAACGGATAACCATCGGGGTCGTAGAAGAAACGATTGTTATCGGTGTCGATCTTGTAGGACTTTTTCACCTGATCTTCCCACTTCTTTTCTATGGCGCCGTGAATCCCTTTTTCGTCGGAGAATGTGCGGTTGTCGCAATGCAGTGGCATGTGACAATCGGCCACATAATGGCTGAGGATGAAGAAACGCATGGCAATATGGTTGCTTGTGGTGGCGATGGGACATCCCCGTTCCTCTTTGTGCAACATCTTGAAGTTGTCAACTATGCTGTGGGCAATGGACTCGCAACGGTCGGCACAGTTGCCTTTGGTGATGCTGTAAGGCTTTTTGTAGAGGGGCGACTTCTTCTTCATCATCACCGAAATGGAGTGGGTGGACGGCAGATTGCGGAAACTGCTGTATTGGCCTTCATCGTCGGGCATGTATTTCACGATGTGGCTGGTGCTCATGTCCTTGAACACATCATCGGGATACCAAGCGCCTTGGATGACAAAGTCGCGATAGTCTTTGAACCATTTCACAAGTGCTTTTGCCTGTTTGCGGATTTCTTCGCTTACCCCTTTTATGACGGTTTCGTCGTCAGTGCTGGCAATGACTTCCAATCTTTTTATGGCCATGAAGGCTATCCATGCGTGTGAGTATTTTTTCATGTGTTGGTGTTTTTTGAGGCTTCAAAGGTAAGGAAAAATGTTTGGCAGACAGCAATAACTCGAAAAAAAGAATTATCGGGTGCAAGAACAAGGAAGGTTTCTTTTAATTGATAGCTTGTTGTTTTATGCTTTGCAATGACGGTTTTTTTATTAGATTTGATGGTTTTTTCGTAATTTTGTGCCCATGAAACGGTTGTTTTTCACCACATTCGTTTTGATATGCCTCGTGGCCGTAGAGACGGTGCACGCACCGTCTCAACCATATCATGACACTGTAGAGACGGTGCATGCACCGTCTCTACAAACCATCGTGTCGCCTGAATTGTCCGCCATCGACAGCCTGATGTGGCAGCAG
>JBHACT010000094.1:0-12731 GCA_041854745.1 Candidatus Limimorpha sp.
AAATGATTCAGAACAAGTTAAACAACAGACCAAGAAAAAAACTCGGATTTTTGACACCCATCGAATACTTTTTCGCTAACTTTGCAAAATCAAACCAATGTTTAATCAAAAAAGTTGCATTTGTAACTTGAATTCAGCAAACATAAAACTTAAATTGATTAAAAAATGATTAATCCTATGGCAATATGAATAAAATAAGTATAGCCCCATGTGGCGTGATATGTGATATTTGTTTAGGTTATCAGCGAGAGAAAAATAAATGTGTCGGATGTCTAAGTACAGGGAATAAACCATATCATTGCACAGTGTGCAGTATAAAATCATGTGCCGAAAAGAAAGGAAACGAAGAATTACTATGCTATAAATGCATAAAATTTCCTTGTAGGCGGATTAGGGATTTGGATAAACGTTATACATTAAAATATGGCGAAAGTCCAATTCAAAACTTGAATATAATAAAAGAGATTGGACTGCAACAATTCATTGAGATTGAGAAAGAAAAATGGAAATGTTATAAGTGCGGACAGTTATTGTGTGTTCATAGTGAAGTTTGTTTAAATTGTAGTAATAAAAATGAGTATTTTCCACAGATTAAAAAATAAGTAACTATTCAAAATTATCATACATTTATTTCTATCGTAACAGTAATATAATCAAATACTTGCATTTGCAAAATTGTACACTAAATTTGCACACTTACTTAACATTTAATAAATTGACTAAAATAAAAATGCACGAACGCACAACATGCGGTATAAATAATTGCCGGTTTAGTAGGTTATTTAAGGGTTGTAGCCCGCTTCAACTTTTGTGTACCTTGATAGGAAATCGCCCGCAATCGGCAACTTTTCATACCGCCAGCCGTTATGCCCAATTGTAAAAACGATACATAAAACATGGAAGAAAATTTAGACAACATACCATTTACCTATTATGGCGACTTATTAGGCGTATCAAGTTATTATCGTATTGATCCCGACACTGCATATCAGAAATTGAGTTTTTTCTATAACGAGACTTTTCAGGTATTCAGACAACTCGAGCAAACCCTAGGTTACGACCTGAGATTGTTTCTATTTAGCGACTCCATTTTTATCACTGGGACAATTTTAGGCTCGACACTCAAGCACTTAGGATATCTGTATTCTATCTTATTTCAAAATAACCTTTTATTACGCGGTGCAATAGTTCATGGACGGTTAACATTTGACCCAAGATTAGAACTTGAAAACATGGTTAAACAGCTCCCCGAAGGCGATGTGTTGTTTCGAGCAGTTGAACTAGAAAAAAGGAATAAGGGTGCCAGACTAGTTGTAGAAAAACGACTTGCACACATGATTCTACCGAACGAATGGTTTACACTAGAAGGTTACATTCAAAATAGGGTGAATCCTGACATCCCGAAGGACAGTGTAAGAAGAAAAGTTCGAACAACTCCTACATGGGGCGCATACGAATATCTCTGGCCACTAATTGACATAAACGAATTTAATGGCAGACAGGTGAAATTTTATTATTCAGACTATACCAAGAAGATAAATCATTTGAAGAGAATTGTTCCGGAAGAGGCTTCCATAAATATTAAAGAAACTAAAAAACTGTTTGACAATATAAAGCCAGAACTGAATGAACTTTACGACTTAGTATTCACCAATGAGCGACCTCGACAATGAGAACAACTGGGCATAACAGCACATTGGCAATAGGCGGGGTTTCGTCTCCGCATGACAGTTTTGTGGTAGCCGAAAGTTCAGTTCTCCGAACAAACTTTTGTGCTGAAACGCCCGCCCATCGCCAATCTGCAAAACGTTATCTAAAACAATAACACAACAAAAAAAAATGAAAAAGACAATCCTATCCCTCGCATTAGTTTTGACTTTATGTCACATCGGGTTTGCACAAAAAGATTTCGACAAAGCAAAGTTGGACAATTACTTCAACCAACTTGAAGAAAATACCGTTGTCAAGACCAACATTGGCAAAGTATATATCTGAAAGCCTTGCCCTTGCACCACCGCCAAAAAATCATGGAAGAAAGGGAAGACCATGCCTTCTTCTCGTGGCAGCTGAAACCTTCCTACGACTTCAAGCAACAGCTTCTCACCATGAACAGCCACATCGAGGTGCTGCACCCCGAATGGCTAAGACGGAAATAAAAAACTGAATCAACAAAATGGCGAAAAAATACGAATGGATGCCGACACAGAGCCGCTTTTGCCACAGGTAAGACCTTTGTCTTTCCTTTTCAAAAAGCACCTTAATTAATAATAGAACAACTCCTACCTTTCTTTATAACTGTATTTTTTTAGCTTGCTCTTCATAAAAATCACAACAAATGGTGATAATTCGGCCAAATAATCTCCATTAATGGGGATAGCCCGCGATTAGATTATTATCGTTTTTTGCAATCTCAATTATGTCATACGACCGAAAATAAGTATTATTTGTTAAACAATTAAATTTCAAATTATTATGAAGAAAGCATTCAAATTTAGCGTATTGGCTTTGGCCTCACTTGCCTTGATAATGGTATCTTGTCGCAAACCCAAAGAAGAGAAATGGGCGGAAGCCATTGCCAAGACCTATCAAGGCTACATCAATGCTTCGTGTGCCAATTTCACGAACCAAGTAAACGGCAACGAAAGCATCACCATCGCCAAAGCATCAAGCAACAAGACCGTAAACCTGACATTCACATCAAGCAAATGGGGCGAATTCAGCATTCAGGAAGCCGCCGTTGTTCTCGACCAGGACATCTACAAAGTCAGCGGCACCGGCACCTGCAAAATGGGACATGGCGGTTCGGTAAAGGAATACGAATGCAGCGTGACGGCCAACATCAAGTCCAATGCCGGCGATGCCGCCATCACCTTCACCGTCGCCAATGTGATGGGCGGCTTGACTTTGGAGTTCCACGAAGGTAAAATGCCCGCCGCCTACGAAGTGGCCGGTTCTTACGAGGGCTATACTACCGCTTCGTGTTCGTTTTTCTCGAACAACATCGAGGAAAACCAAACGGTGAAACTAAGCTATAAGACCGACAATGAAGTGTCGCTCTCCTATACCTCGCCGACTTGGGGCGAGTTTGCCATCGAAACGGTAAAGGTAAAATCCGAAAACAACGGCTATGCCCTTGAGGGTACCGGCATCTGCAAAATGACCAACCCCCATACGGGACAACAGAAAGAACATCCTTGCACCTTTACCGGCGGCATTGACAGCAAAACCACAATGACCTTCGTGGTTGCCGATGTGATGGGCGGCTTGACAATAGAGTTCCGCCAAGGCACCCTGCCTCCTGCTTTAGCCGTGGCCGGTGCCTATAAAGGTTCCACCAGCGTCTCTTGCGCTTTTTTCACCAATTCCACCGAGGAAGACCAAACGGTGAAACTGAGCTACGTGTCCGACGACCAAGTTTCGCTTTCCTACACCTCGCCGACTTGGGGCGAGTTCGGCATCGAAGCCATGAAAGTGAATGGCGGCAACAACAACTTCACTTTGGAAGGCGAAGGCGTCTGCAAAATGACCAACCCACATACGGGACAACAGAACGAGCATCCGTTTACTTTCTCCGCTACCATCACCGACAGAGCATTGATGAAATTCACCGTCGAAGACGTGATGGGCGGACTCAAGATAGAATTTGACGGAACAAAAGGCAACGGAAAGGAAATCCTTGCCCTGCTTTTCTGAAACGACACCCTCCGAATTGCAATAGGTGCAAAGCCCCCCTTTGCACCTGTCTTTTCTTTATGATAATGTCAACCTACTTCTAAAAACTGCCACTATGAAATATCAGCATATAATATGGACTTTATGTCTCGCCGCACTGTTTTCCGCCTGTAATAAGCCCAAACCCGCGGAACCGGAAACGCGAATCAAAACTATCACCGTAAACGCTGTCAACTACAACAACTGGACATACGTCAACCTCAAGACAGGTGAAACACAGTCACTGCGCGACTTTTCAGCATGGAACTACTGGAAAGAAGGTAGCATCGTATCGACAACCCCTGCCCAAGGCAGCGAAGCCGACATCAACATGGACTGGCACATCGCCATTCACCGCTACGACATCAAGACCAACGAAGGCAGCGTGGCCGCCACAAGTCTCACCGAATTGGACAAACTGACCGAATGGCCGACAAACGGCTACGAAACCGACATCACGGTTTCAGATTCCCTCTACATGGATCTGACCCACATGATGGACGGTGAAATCGGCACCGCCGCCACCTCGAAAATCAACACCATACTGTCAAACTCCATCATCCGAACCCCTACACACTCTATGCCTCCGACCATTTATTCCGCATCAGAAAAAGTCTGTGTCTTGAAATGCAAGGACGGCAGTCTGGTAAAAGTGCAAATCACCGATACCTACAGTGATACAGGAGCAAGCGGATACATCACTTTCAAATACGAATGGGCAAAATAGTACTTTTATTTGGTTTTTTTATCCTGATCCCTTTTACCATCCATGCTCAAAAATACTGCATCAGTGGTGTTGTTGTCGATGAGCACTGCGATCCGTTGCCGGGAGCATCGGTCTGGATAAAGGGAACCACGATTGGCGCCGGCACCAACACAAACGGCGCCTTTCACATTCAGTTGTGTTCCGATGAGCCTATCATACTACACGCTTCTTATTCCGGCTTTGAAGCCAAGGAAATGCCCATCGACCCCAAACAGCAAAAGGAAGCCCTGCATATCCGGCTCTATCCTTCCAAGAACGAGCTGAACGAAGTGGTGGTAACAGGAGCGCGCGTGGAAAGGCCCATCAAGGATGTGCCGGTGCTGACCCGCATCATCGGCGTGAAGGAAATAGAATCCGTCAACCCGATGAGCATAGAATCCCTGCTGCAATACGAACTGCCCGGACTGCAAATCGGCTACAATTCCATGAGCCAGATGCCTGAAATCAAGTATCAGGGCATGGAAGGCGAATACATCCTCTTTTTGATTGACGGCGAACGCATCAGCGGCGAAGGCTCCGACCATAACGTGGACTTCACACGCTTCAACGTGGACGACATCGAACGCATAGAAGTCATCCGAGGCGCGCAATCCACCGTTTACGGTTCCAACGCCCTGGGCGGAGTGGTCAACATCATCACGAAAAACGCCAACCGGCCTTTCAGCGGCAACCTCTCGGCACGCTATGCCGGCAGCAACGGACAGAAGTATTCGGCTTCGGCAGGAACCAAGCAAAACCGTTTCTCCTCCATGAGCAGCCTGACTTACCGCACCAAGGACTCCTTCACCATCGAAGACAAAGGCGGAGACGACTACACGACCATTCACGGCTACAACATCTGGGACGCAGGACAGAAATTCAGCTACGCCTTCACCGAAAAACTCAGCGCCGATGTCAAAGGCTCTTTCTACCACAACAAACGCCACCTTTCGGAAGGGAAACGCTATCAGTACCATTTCACCGACTATGTAGGCAGCGCAAAACTGAAATACCTGATTGACTGCAAGCAGCAGTTGTCGCTTTCCTATACATTTGACGAGTACAAGAAAGACAAGGATTTCTTCAAGGCGGGATTTGTCCGCACCGACTACCGCAACCGCAACCACGTGACCCACCTGGATTATTCCGGCACTTTCGGGCAACACACCCTGAGCGCGGGAGGCGAAGGCAATTACGAGTATTTGAAGCACTATATGATGAAAGACAGTGCCGACGCCGCTGTAAAAACGGCTGCTTTTTATGCACAGGAAGACTGGAAAATGACGGAGAATTTGAACGTCATCATGGGTGTACGCGCCGACTATCAGGAGAAATACAAATGGCACCTGACACCTAAAATCTCCGCCATGTACCGTCCGATCAGCTCCATCAATCTCCGCGCAGGCTACTGCCAGGGCTTCCGCTCCCCTTCCTTGAAAGAGCTGTATCAGGAATACGACATGGGCGGCCTGGGATGGTTCATGCTTTACGGCAACCCCGACCTGAAACCCGAGACCAGCAATCAGTTTTCCGCCTCAGCAGAATGGAACCGAAACGGATGGAATGCTTCGGTAAGCGCCTATCACAACCTGTTTCGGGATAAAATCGTCTATAAGCTGTTGGACGACGGCAGCAAGGACATGCAGTATGTCAATGCCAACCAAGCCAAGACCACGGGGGCGGAAGCCATTCTTCGCTGGCGTTCCGATTTCGGCTTGACACTCATGGGGTCGTATGCTTATGTCAATGACTATCAAAATATTAAAGGTAAGAACACCTCCTCTGCCCGACCGCACAGCCTGACTTTCAATGCCCAGTACGCCACGAAAATTGGCAAGATACACTATACCGCCGCCCTTCACGGACAATGGGCTTCGAGGCTCACGACACATGTCATCACCTCTTCCGAGCTGAAGGAAATCTCCTACGCCCCCCGCACTTTGTGCAACTTGAATGTCAGTGCCCGCTTCCCGAGAGGCATCTTGTTCGGTTTGGGCATCGACAACCTGTTCAACTACAAGGACAAAGCTGCTGACAGTTCTCTGCAACTGCCCCAAAAAGGCATCAGCGGGGTAGCTACCTTAAGCCTCAACATGGCTGATCTTTTCAAACTCTAACTCATAACTCATCACAATGAAAAAGAAAAACATCATCATTCTATGCTGCGCATGTATCGTACTCGTCGCTCTGCTTTTCTGGAGCTGGAAGCGATGGTTCAGCCCGACACATGTCGCTTTTGTCAACTATCAGGTCATTGCCTTGGGAGAGATTTCCAAAGCCAACGACAACAAATTCATCAAGATTCATGAATTGAACACCGAAGCCATCGAAAAAGCCGGTCAGTACGACATGGTTTTCATTAACGCCATGGGGCTTCGCATCACCGAGGAACAGCGGCAGAGCGTTATTCAGGCGGCGGAGCGGGGCGTGCCCATCCTGTCCACCTCCGTCACCAATCCGGCCAACAACATCATTTCAGTCGATACCACCGCCGAAGAAACACTTCGCCGGTATATCAACGGAGGAGGCCGCAGCAACTACCGCAACATGCTGAACTATGTCCGCAACGACATCGACGGGAAAGCCTTTTTCAAGCACGAAGCACAGCCCGCTGTTGACCGCAGGTTCGACATGATCTATCATGCCGATGTCGAGAACCGTGGCAACGAGAACCTTGGCTTCCAGTCGGTAGCAGCGTATGAAGACTACCTGAAAAAACACAGGCTCTATCATGCCGAGGCGCCGCGCATCATCATCACCGGTCCGATGGGAGAGCCGTCCGCCCTGA
Organism: Candidatus Limimorpha sp.; assembly: GCA_041854745.1. Taxonomy (GTDB): domain Bacteria; phylum Bacteroidota; class Bacteroidia; order Bacteroidales; family F082; genus Limimorpha. The sequence goes on from JBHACT010000094.1 coordinate 7,245, forward strand.
TCCAGCGGCTGGAAGAAAACGGTGTCATGGTGTATCCGGTGAACAATATTCAGGCCTTCATCCGCGATGGACATGCCGACACGGTACAGCCTTCCGCCGTCATCAACATGGCGCACGGGCGCATGGGCGACAAAATGGTCGATTATCTCAAACAACAGAATATACCTTTGTTTTGTCCGCTCAATGTCACCCGGTTGGTGGAGAAATGGGAAGCCGACAAGATGGGGATGAATGGAGGCTTTCTCTCTCAAAGCGTGGTGACTCCGGAAATTGACGGCGCCATCCGCCCGTTCGCCCTTTTCGGTCATTACATCAACGACGAAGGGCTGCAATACGTCAGCGCTATCCCGGAGCGTTTGGACGTTTTTGCCGAAACCCTTTTGAATTATTTGCAACTGCAACGAAAAAGCAATGCCGACAAGCGTGTCGCCATCTTTTACTATAAAGGCCCCGGCCTGAACTCGATGACGGCAGGCGGCATGGAAGTGGGGCCTTCGCTTTTCAACCTGTTAAGCCGGCTCCGTCAGGAAGGCTACAATGTGCAAGGTCTGCCCGCCACGGCAGCGGAGTTGGAGGAGATGATCAACCGGCAAGGCAAGCTCTTCAACTCTTATGCCGAGGGAGCCATGTCCGACTTTATGCAGAAAGGCAACCCTGAGCTGATTGACAAGGAAACCTACGAAAGCTGGGTGCAAAAAGCCCTTCGTCCGGAACGCTATGCCGAAGTGGTGGCCACCGACGGAGATTTTCCGGGAGGTTATCTGGTCAGCGAAGACGGCCGACTGGGAATAGCGCGTGTGCAGTTGGGCAATGTGGTGCTTCTGCCGCAGCCCGCCGCCGGAAAGGGAGAAAACTCCTACATGATTGTTCACGGCACCGATGCCGCTCCGCCTCACTCCTACATAGCCCCGTACCTCTGGGTGCGCTACGGCTTCAAAGCCGATGCCCTGTTTCATTTCGGAACCCACGGCAGCTTGGAGTTCACGCCGCGAAAACAGGTGGCTTTGTGCAGCAACGACTGGCCCGACCGGCTGGTTGGCTCCATACCCCATTTTTATGTCTATGACATCGCGGATGTGGGAGAAGCCCTGATCGCCAAACGGCGTTCCTACGGAGGCATTCAATCGCACCTGACACCACCGTTTTTCGAGAGCGGCGTGCGTTCCCTATACAAAAACGTGAGTGAAGCCATCGAGAGTTTCAACAAGGCCCTGAACAGCGGCGACGAGCAACAGCAGTTGCCGTTGGCCCTGGTGGTAAAAAAAATGGCGGTGAAGGAAGGCCTGCACCGCGCTCTTGAATTGGACAGCATTCTCGAAATCCCCTATTCCGAGGACGACATTGAACGCATCGAGCATTTTGTAGAAGAAATGTCGAGTGAGAAAGTCAACGGACAACTGTACGTCATGGGCGAGCCATACGAGCAGGAACGCATCAAAAGCAGCGTTTTTGCCATGGCCACCGATCCCATTGCCTACAGCCTGTATGCCTTGGACAAACTGAAAGGCAAGAGCGGAATGGAGATTGAAAAGCACCGGTCTCTTTTCACACAGCGTTACCTCAATCCTGCCAAAGCCATCGTGGAGCGTATCTGGAACGAGCCTTCCATAGCCACCGACAGCTGGATTTGTAACGCAGCAGGCATTACTCCCGCTGAAATGGACAGTGCCACCGCCATAACAAAGGCCATGCAGCCGGTTGACATGATGGCCATGATGATGTCAATGGGCAACAACAACGGCATGATGGGAGGCAACAGCCCCATGCCAATGGAACGCATGATGCCCCGTGTCAACGCGGCGCCCGCCTCGGGCATGATAGATAAAATGCACCGCAAGATGCGCAACATGGCGAAGGATATGGATCCCGAGCAAGCCATGAAAATGGCTGAAAAGATGGGAGCTTCGCCCGAAGCCCTTGAAAAAATGAAAGCCTCGATGTCGGGCGGAAAAGAGGCGAACGGCATGCCGAACATGGTGTCAAGCATGATGGGGAAAAACACCTACAGCAAGGAACAGAAGGAATGGGCCGCCGCCATCATGGAAATCAAACGCACCGTGCAGAATGTGAATCTCTACAAAGCCCAAATGGAGACAAGCCCGGAAAAAGAACTGTCCTCCATCGCCAATGCCTTGAACGGAGGCTATACCCATCCTTCTTCAGGCGGCGATCCTATCGTGAATCCCAATGTGTTGCCCACAGGTGCCAACATGTACGGCATCAACGCCGAGGCTACACCGAGCGAAACGGCTTGGGAGAGAGGCAAACTGTTGGCAAACAACACCATAGACCTTTACCGCCGTCGTCACCACGACAGCATACCGCTCAAGGTCAGCTACACTTTGTGGAGTGGTGAGTTCATCGAAACACAAGGAGCCACCATTGCACAGATTTTATACATGCTTGGCGTAGAGCCTATTCGCGATGCTTTCGGACGTGTCAGCGACCTTCGTCTGATTCCCTCGGAAGAATTAGGCCGCCCCCGTATCGATGTGGTGGTGCAAACCAGCGGTCAGCTTCGCGACCTTGCCGCATCGAGGCTGTTCCTCATCAACCGCGCCGTAGAAATGGCAGCGGCAGCCACCGATGATGTTTTCGACAACCATGTGAAGGAAGGCGTTATCGAGTCGGAGCGCACCTTGATTGAGAAGGGAATCTCACCCAAGGAGGCGCGAGAGATATCCGCCTACCGTGTCTTCGGCGGCGTGAACGGCAACTACGGCACCGGTATCACCGGCATGGTGCAGGCCGGCGACCGCTGGGATACGGAGGAAGAAATCGCCAAGGTGTATCTGAACAACATGGGGGCTTTCTACGGCAGTGAAAAATACTGGGAGACCGTCAAGCAGTTTGCCTTCGAGGCCGCCCTGACCCGTACCGAAGCCGTGGTGCAGCCCCGGCAAAGCAACACTTGGGGCGCTTTGAGCCTCGACCACGTCTATGAGTTCATGGGAGGCATGAACCTCGCCGTGCGCAACGTGACGGGCAAAGACCCCGACGCCTACCTCAGCGACTACCGCAACCGCAATCATGTGAGGATGCAGGAAGTGAAAGAAGCCATAGGCGTGGAAAGCCGCACCACGATTTTCAACCCGAACTACATCCGGGAAAAGATGAAAGGAGGAGCGGGAGGTGCCGGCTCTTTCGCCGAGATTGTACAGAACACCTACGGATGGAACGTGATGAAACCCCATGCCATCGACAACGAGATGTGGGACGAGATTTATGAAGTCTATGTGAAGGACAAGTTCAACCTCGGCACACAGGAGTATTTCGAGACCCAAAATCCGGCAGCCTTGGAGGAAATCACCGCCGTGATGATGGAGACCGCACGGAAAGGAATGTGGAAGGCCACCGAACAGCAGCTCAACGACATCGCCCAACTGCACACCGAGTTGGTGCAAAAGCACCTGCCCTCGTGTTCGGGCATGGTGTGCGACAACGCCAAGTTGCGCGACTTTATCGCCGCCCGCAATGACGATCAGCAGGCTGCCGCCTACAAGCAGCAAATCCAAAAGGTTCGCGAACAGCAAGTGTCGTCATCTTCCGACAATCAGGCCATGGTGATGAAAAAGGAGGAGATGAACGGTCATCAGGAAGAAAGCGTCACCCGTATCAACAACATCGTGGTGATTGTCGTCGCCGTGATCATCGTCATCGGATTGATTGTTTTCGTCCGTCGCCGCCGTAAGAACACCGAAGCATAATGGAAACATTGGTCATCATACTCATGATATTGGTCTGCTTTAACTTTCTGTTGAAGCAGACCTATCAAAAATGGTGGACACTTGTCGGCATCAGCCTTGCCGTGGCTCTTTTCATGGGTTTTTCGTGGCCTTACGCCATCGAACAGTCCAAGACACAGATACACGACTGGCTGAACAATCCTTCGCTGATGCTCGACACTTCCGTCATTCTGAATCTTGAGGTCATCGTTCAAATCGGATTCTGCCTGCTGGCCGCCAATATCATGACCACAGGCAAGCTCAGTCCCAGGGTGATAGGGTGCTACCGCCTCTTGCGCTGGTTTCCCGGCATCTTGATTTTGCCGGTACTCTTCATCGGCTTGGTACAACTCATCTTCCGGTTTCCCGGCGTCCGTTTTTCCGTCATCTCCTGGTGTTTTGCCACCGGACTGGCGGTGCTGATACCTGCCGGCGCCAAGTTCCTGCACTGGCTCTTGCCCGAAAAGGAAGTGCGCTTGGAGCTGCTCTTCCTGACCAACGCCCTCATCGGGGTGCTCGGCATTGTGGCCACCGTCAACGGACGCACCGCCGTGAAAGGCACAGGCGAGATGAACCTCGCCGCCTTTGCTGGCATCCTGGGACTTGCCGTACTGGGCACCGCAGCCGGTTATTTCATTCGAAACTACAAACTACAAAAACTCAAATAATATGCATTATATCACAGACATACTCTATTGGATTTCTACAGGGCTATTGGTTCCCGTCATCGTCCTGCTCATCTTTTTCTTCATCCGTTCCCTGCTGCTCATCGGCAATTTCTTCGGGCAATACCTTTCCATGCGAAAGACCGAACAACTGCTGAAACAGGAGTTCGCCACGCTTCGTGCCGATAACTTGGACCTGCTTATGGAGCATCTGCCGAAGAAAAACAACGCCCTTGTGATGCGTTACATCAAGCTGCTGATTGCCGAAAATGACCATCCCGCCAAGGTGCAAAAGCTGCTTTCCGATTTCGAGGTGGCCGCCGACAAAGACCTTGCCCTTTCCAAGACCCTGACCAAAATGGGACCCATGCTCGGACTGATGGGCACGCTGATACCCATGGGGCCGGCATTGGTGGGACTTTCCACCGGCGACATCGCTTCGATGGCCTACAACATGCAGGTGGCCTTTGCCACTACCGTAGTCGGCCTCTTCGTCAGCGCCATCGGCTTCATCACCCTTCAGGTGAAACAACGCTGGTACCTCCAAGACATGAACAACTTGGAATACCTCGGCGACATCCTGAAACAAAAACAGCAACAGCCATGAGACGCAGCCTGTTGAGGAAAAACGACGACATGGACCCCATGAGCGTGGTCGGCAACCTTTTCGACGTGGCCATGGTCTTCGCCCTGGCTTTGATGGTGGCCTTGGTCAGCCGGTACAACATGACGGAAATGTTCAGCCAGGAGGATTTCACCATGGTGAAGAACCCCGGCAAGGAAAACATGGAAATCATCACCAAAGAGGGGCAAAAGATCAACCGCTACACCCCTTCCGAAGACCAAAGCTCCAGCGACAAGCGCGGCAAGAGAATCGGCATCGCCTACGAATTGGAGAATGGCGAAATCATTTACGTGCCGGAGTAAGAAACTGGTTGTACATAAACACTTAGAAGCCGTTTAAAAAGGCTTCTAAGTTTCAGTTTGCATAGGTCTGTGTTTTGTGCAAATATAGCAAAGCATTCGTAAATGCGAATTTCTCAAACCAGACATGCTTATTGTATTTCGCTGATTAATAGCATTTTGTTATGATAAAT
>JBHACT010000095.1:0-11759 GCA_041854745.1 Candidatus Limimorpha sp.
ATGATTCAGAACAAGTTAAACAACAGACCAAGAAAAAAACTCGGATTTTTGACACCCATCGAATACTTTTTCGCTAACTTTGCAAAATCAAACCAATGTTTAATCAAAAAAGTTGCATTTGTAACTTGAATTCAGCCAATAAGGTCGGGACAATAGTCATGGAATCTCAGTAACGGCAATTTACTTAACCATAACATGAGTTCGATATAATATATTTCGTTATAAATGAATAACATAGCGATATTTTTCGTATATTTGTAGTGAAAAAACAACAAACACGCTATGTTATCCACAGACAAAATTACAGAAATTTATTGCATGGCAGACGACTTCTGCAAATTATTCGATGAAACCGTTAAACGCCACAGCATATCGGACGGGAAAAAGCACAGGAACAAACCGAACAGGCTCTCCGATGCCGAGGTCATCGCCATCCTGATCCTGTTCCACATGGGAGGATACCGGTGTCTGAAACACTTCTATGTCAGCCACATTTGCCTCCACTGCCGCCATCTGTTTCCTAAGGTCGTGTCCTACAACCGCTTCGCGTCTGCCGCAACCAGCGGATACACTGCCACAAGGTGTTCAAGGGCATAGCCATGAGGGGAAAATGCCCGATGGGCTGGTTCCTCGGATTCAAGCTGCACCTGATCATCAACGAGAGGGGCGAAATCCTGAACTTCATGTTCACGCCCGGCGACATGGACGACAGGGAGCCTTTGAAAATCAGGAATTTCGTCAAGGAGATATGCGGGAAACTCGTGGCAGACAAGGGCTACATCTCAAAGGAGCTGTTCAAGGAACTCTTTGTCAACGGGATACAACTGGTCACAAAGGTCAGGAACAACATGAAGAACTCCCTGATGAGCGTTGCGGACAAAGTGCTGCTCCGAAAACGCGCCCTGATAGAATCGGCCAATGACGAGTTGAAGAACATTGCCCAGATAGAACACTCCAGACACCGCTCTTTCAATAATTTCATCGTAAACGCCATCGCGGCTATCGCCGCCTACTGTTTCTTCCCCAAGAAACCATCCATCAACCTACAGTATTACAACGATAACCAGCTGGTCTTGTTCTAATTGCTTATATCGAACTCACGTTAACCATACAAACACAAAAAGTTGCGTTTGTAACTTGAATTCGGCTACCTGAACCAGCAATGAAGCGGCAATTACCAGGAACGCCAGCGGTTGGGTTGGCGTTTTTTTATTTTTGCCAAGATGCTTGTTGAAACTCAAAAAAACTGCTATTTTTTGCTTGCATAAAAGAAAAACACTACTTTTGTATGTCGTTTTGAAAAAGAACAAAGATGAGTTACATTTCTTGGGATAAGAAGAAACTGGTCAATCTGGAGTTTTCGCTCAACCATGAAGTATTGAGAACCAATGGGTTGGGAGATTTTCTCGCCACCACTGTGATTGGCTGCAACACACGAAAATACCACGGCCTGCTGGTGGTGCCGCAGCCGCATTTGGACAACAACAACCATGTCTTGCTTTCGAGCCTCGACGAAACCATCATCGAGAACAAGGAGGAGTTCCACCTCGGCGTGCACATGTACCCCGACGGCGTGTTTGCGCCTCGCGGCCACAAATACCTCCGCGACTTCACCGCCGACCCGATGCCGAAACTGACCTATCGCATCGGTAATGTGGTGCTTGACAAGGAACTGATTTTCTCTTCCACAGAGGCGCGGCTCTTTGTGCGCTACACCTTGCGAGAGACGGCGGTGCCCATCACCTTGCGCGTGATGCCGTTCTTGGCTTTCCGCAACGTCCACATGCTGACCCACGAGAACCATGACGCCAGCCGCAAGGTGGAACTGGTGAAAAACGGCGTGTCGTGGCAACTTTATAAAGACTATTCGCGGCTGTTTATCCAGTTTTCGAAGTCGGTGGAATACACCCATGTGCCTCACTGGTATTACAACATGTTATACATCCGTGAGCAGGAGCGCGGCTATGAAGCCGTTGAGGACCAGTTCGTTCCGGGCTTCTTCGAGTTGCAGATGAAGAAAGGCGACACCGTCATCCTGTCCGTCAGCCTTGAGGAAAAGAATCCTGCGGCCATCAAGCGGCAATGCGAGGTGGAGGTGAAGCACCTCCTTCCTCAGGCGAGTTATGAGGAATGCCTGCTGAAGGCCGCACAACAATTCGTCATCGACGATGCGCAGGGCACTCGCCTTTGGGCGGGCTTCCCTTGGTTTGGCTCTTGTAGCCGCGACACCTTCCTGTCCTTGCCTGGCATCGCATTGGCGCAAGGCGACGAGAAAACTTTCAAGGAGGCTTTGGATTACCTCATCTCCAGAATGCAAGGCCCATTCTTCCCGCACCGTTATTACCAGAAGAGCCTGTATTTCACGGCAGTGGACTCGCCGCTTTGGTTCTTCTATGTGTTGCAACTCTATGAGAAAATGCTTGGCAAGGAAAAGAAAGACATCTGGCGGAAGTACAAGAAACCCATGATGACCATTTTGGAGAGCTTCATCGCGGGCACCGACTTCAATGTGCATATCACAGACAACGGTCTGCTCTATGCCGGCAACCGCGATTTGGCCCTGACATGGATGAATGTCTTCGCACAAGGCCAACCTTGGACACCACGGACAGGTTTGGCTATCGAGGTCAATGCGTTGTGGCATAACGCTTTGAGATATGCTGTTGAGCTGTTGAAAGCAGCGGAGCCAAAGAGTGCCCTTCTCAACAAGTGGCAGACACTGGCCGACAAGGTGAAGGCCGCCTTCGCTGATACCTTTATTAATAAGGACACGAACGGCTTCTACGATTTTGTGAACAGAAACGAGAAAAACACGCAGGTGAGACCCAATATGATGTTGGCTGCGGCATTGCCATTCTCTCCAATGAGCGACGAAATGCAGAAACGAGCCTTCGACATTGCCCATTCCGAGTTGCTCACGCCCAGAGGAATACGCTCGCTCTCGCCGAACGACGAGTCCTATAAAGGCATCAGCATTGGCAACCACTCGGAGCGTGAACGGGCCTATCACAACGGTACGGCCTTCCCGTGGCTGATTGCCTTCTATGCCGACCTCTCTGTGAAGCTGTTCGGGAAGACCTCCCTGCCTTTCTTGGAAGACCTTTACAACGGCTTCGAGGAGGCCATCCATGACAATGGCATAGGCTCAGTTTCGGAGATTTACGACGGCAATCCGCCTTTTGAAGCCCGTGGCTGTATTTCTCAGTCGACGAGCGTGGGCGCTTTGCTTTACCTGCATTACCTGATTGACGAATTAAATAAGAAAGGAGGCTCAAAATGAGAGTCTTGATGTTTGGCTGGGAGTTTCCGCCGCATATTACAGGTGGCCTCGGAACAGCTTGCTTCGGCATGACCAAAGGTTTGGCCAAGAATGGTGTTGAGGTGCTTTTTGTGGTGCCTCGTGCCTATGGCGATGAAGACCAGACAAATCTGCGCCTGCTCAACGCCAGCGATGTGACCATTGACATCGACCACGAGAAAGACCGCCGCTATTGGGAACGGGTGCAGTATATGGAAATCGGATCCAATATCATCCCCTATGTCGGGCCGGAGGAATATACGCGGTTTATGGAAGGACGGAGTGCGGTGGACGACTTCAACCGCACGGGTTCGGTTTTTGCACGCGACTACCAGTTCTCGGGCAAATACGGCATGAACCTGATGGAGGAGGTGGCCCGCTACGCCTTGATTGGCTCATCATTGGCCACAAAATACGACTTCGATGTCATCCATGCCCACGACTGGCTGACCTATTCGGCGGGCATTGCGGCGAAGGAAACCACGGCCAAGCCACTGGTGGTGCACATGCACGCCACCGAGTTCGACCGCTCGGGCGAAAACATCAACACGGATGTGTATGCTATTGAGCGCAAGGGCATGGAGGCCGCCGACCGTGTCATTACGGTGAGCAACCTCACACGCAACATTGTCATCGAGAAATACGGTATCGACCCGAATAAGGTCGTAACGGTGCACAATGCCGTGGAACCCAACGACAAGCCCAAGTCGGACTACGAGCGCAGCGGCTTGGATGCCAAGGTGGTAACTTTCCTTGGAAGAATCACCTACCAGAAAGGGCCGGAATACTTCATCGAGGCGGCTTATAAGATTCACCAAGTTGACCCGAGCATCCATTTCGTGATGGCGGGTACGGGCGACATGTTGGAGAAGATGATCCGCCGTGTGGCGCAACTCGGTATGGGCAGCCATTTCCATTTCACTGGCTTCCTGAAAGGCGAGGCCGTCGATCAGATGTTTGCGATGACCGATGTGTTTGTGATGCCTTCCATCTCCGAGCCGTTCGGCATTGTGCCGTTGGAGGCTATGCGCCTCAATGTGCCGGTGGTGATTAGCAAGCAGTCGGGAGTTTCGGAAGTGGTGAAGCACGCCTTGAAGGTCGACTTTTGGGACATCAACGGCTTGGCGGATGCCATTTACGGACTTTGCCATTACGAGACTTTGGCCAACTGCTTTAAGGATGAAGGCAAAGACGAAGTGGACAGCCTCAAATGGGAAGCCGCCGCGAAGAAAATCAAGGCGGTGTATGAATCGGTGGTGTAAGATACCAAAATGGTATCATAGAGAAAACTCAAAATAGAATGAACAATCAATACAACAACCCCCATGAAAAGAAGCATTTTACTATTAGCCCTTCTTTTTGCGACAGCCTTCTCTGCCTTCGCTCAGATTGAGGAAGAAATCCAACAATCGAAGAAAGAGAAAATCGAAAAGGGCAGGGCATATTTGCTTGAAAAGTTCCTCGACCGCGATTATGACAAGGTCAAGGAAGTCAAGGATTATCTTATTGATTTGGAAGATGATAACTATGCTGCGTTGGCTCCTGTTGAGTTGTGGCACATCCTGTTTTGGACCAAGGAATACGATGCGTTGACTGCTGCTATGCGGCAAGTTGATTCAGTTCGCCTGAAGGCTTTTTCAGAGAAAATCAAGCCGCAAAGAGATGCCTTGGGCAAGCAGCTTTCACGTAGATGCATTGAGGATGAGCATTTGGTGCGATTCAATCTTCAGGAAGCACAATTGTCTGATGAGGACAAAGACTTCCTGACCTTGTTTTTGGATTGGGATTTGAAGCCATATAGCCATGAAAACCAAAAGCAATGGAATGAAAAGTCCGACAAGTTCTTGGCAGATTATCCCAACAGCGATTACGAATGGTTTGTGAGGCATTTCATACGAGTGGTGGTTGCTGATTCAGACTGGGGTTGGGGCATGGGATTTAACTTGTGTGGTGGATTTCTGACAGGTGAATTGAAGAAAAAAATCCAACCCATCTTTGGTCTCGGACTCAATATTGATGTGGTTTACAAAAAAATCTTGTTGAATTTGGGATACGATATTATCATTAGCGATACGAAAATAGACCAACCTTATTCAGGAGGGATTTATCCGGCAGGAAGTCGCGACAATGTGATGAACTTTTATGCCAATCTTGCCTATCCGGTGATTGCCAATCGTGCTATTAGTATTGCTCCTTTTGTGGGAATTGGTGGCGCATGGGATACCTACGGTTATGGTCAATATGACAAACCAGATTTATCTGAGTTGGATAAGTTTTACACGACCTGTCAGGCGGGCTTGATTTTCGATATTGTTACTCATGGCGCTTTTGAGGGTGGCGTAATCAGAATAAAATACAATTGTGGCATTGCACCCATCAATGGTAGTATTTCAACCGTCAATGTGATTTCTGTTGGAGGAGCGGGAATTATCAGAAAGAGCAAGAGGGTTTATTGAATTGAATGATAAATACTTAACTATATGAGCAAATCAATCTGTTTCTATTTCCAAGTGCATCAGCCTTACAGGCTCCGCACTTATCGTTTCTTCGAAATCGGGAAGAAACACTACTATTATGATGATTACACCAACCGCATGGTGATGCGCCGCGTGGCGGAGAAGTGTTACCTGCCTATGAACGAGTTGCTTATGCGGCAAATCGAGAAGTTTGGCGACAAGTTCAAGCTGGCTTTCTCTGTCTCAGGCATTGCCATAGAGCAGATGGAACAGTATGCCCCCGATGTGCTGGAGAGCTTCCAGAAGTTGGTTGCCACGGGTCATGTGGAGGTGCTTTCCGAAACCTACGCCCATTCCTTGGCCTCGCTGTCGCACCCCGACGAGTTCAAGCGGCAGGTGACGGCCCACAAACACAAGATGAAAGAAGTGTTTGGCATTGTGCCGAAGACTTTCCGCAACACGGAGATGATTTACAGTGACGAAATCGGGGCGGCGGTGGCCGGCATGGGCTACAACCTCATGCTCACCGAGGGCGCAAAGCACATCTTAGGTTGGAAAAGCCCCAACTATATGTACGCCAACGCCATCAACCCGAAACTGAAAGTCTTGTTGCGCAACTTCAAGTTCAGTGACGAGATTGCCTTCCGCTTCGTGCAGGACAGTTTCCGCGCCGAAGACTTTGTTGAATGGCTGAACGACTTGCCGGAGGACGAGGAGGTGGTCAACATCTTCATGGACTATGAGACCTTTGGTGAGCACCAGTCGGCGGAAACGGGTGTCTTCAATTTCATGGAGTGCCTGCCTGAGGCCATCATCAAGGACGGCAAGTTCAAGTTTGCCACGCCACAGGAACTGGCGAAAAAATTACAGCCGGTGGGCGTGGTCAATGTGCCCAATGTGCTCTCGTGGAGTGACGAGGAGCGCGACCTGACGGCTTGGCTCGGCAATCCCTTGCAGGACGACGCCTACCGTGCCTTGTACGACCTCGCGGCCAAGGTGCGCCGTATCAAGGACGAAGAACTGCAACAGGACTGGCTCGAACTCCAGACCTCAGACCATTTCTACTACATGTGCACGAAATGGTTCTCCGATGGCGTGGTGCACAAGTATTTCAGCCCTTACGCCTCGCCCTATGACGCCTACATCAACTACATGAATGTCCTCACCGATTTCGCCGATAGGGTGAAGAACCTATCGAAACGGAAAAATGAGGTTGCCAAAATGCTTGAAAATTAACGGGTTGAAAAAACGCTTTTGGAAATTTGAAATATGATAATACCTATACAAAATGAAAAACCCTGAATACCTTTTTGAAATCAGTTGGGAAGTGTGCAATATGGTGGGCGGCATTTATACGGTGCTCTCTACGAAATCGAATGTAATGCGTCAATTGCTTGGCGACCATTATATTACGGTTGGTCCCGATGTGGTCAAGGAAGCACACGAGACACTTTATTTTGTTGAAGACAACGACCTCTTCCCCGACTGGCGCGAACGGGCCTTGGCCCAAGGCTTGAAATTCCGTATCGGGCATTGGAAAATCGAAAATAGTCCCATCGCCATCTTGGTAGATTACACTCCACTTTATCAGTCTAAGAATGAGATACTTGGTCACCTTTGGGAACAATATGAGTTAGACAGCATACGGGGCCAATGGGACTATATCGAGCCTGTTTTGTTTGGCTATGCTGCCGGCCAGGTGATTGAGAACTTTTGCAATTATAACTTGCAGCAAACCACCAATATTGTGGCCCATTTCCATGAATGGATGACGGGCTCGGGCGTGTTGTATTTGAAGGAACATTGTCCGCAGGTCGCCACAGTGTTTACCACACATGCCACTTTCCTCGGTAGGGCCATTTCCGGCAGCGGGATGCCTCTTTACGACCACCTAAAAACCTATCTGCCCTCGGTGATGGCCATGCAGTTCAATGTGGTGTCGCAGCAGTCGATGGAGCAGAAGGCGGCCAAGAACGCCGATGCCTTCACGACAGTGAGCGACATCACGGCACAGGAGTGTGCGCAGTTCCTTTACCGCAAACCCGATGTGGTAACAAAGAACGGCATTGACCACACCTTTAGAAAGGACAATGCCGATTTCACTGAGAAACGCAAGGCAACCAGAGAGCAGATTCTGAAAATCGTGGATACCTTGTGCGGCGAGACCATCGACCGCAACTGCCTGATGGTCATCAACAGCGGCCGTTATGAGTTCAATAACAAGGGTATCGACCTCTTCATCGAGGCCTTGCGCCGCTTGAATGAAGACAAGAACTTGCCGCGCACCGTGGTCGGCGTGATTGCCGTGCCGAGCAACATCGCGGGCCCTTCCAAGGACTTGCAGCACCGCCTCGACGGCACCAACGCCATTATGGGACACACCGATTTCCCCGCCACGCACCATGTCTTTGAATATGAGAATGATCCGATTCTGAATGCCTTGCGTGATTCCGGCTTGCAAAACGATGCCAGCGACAAGGTGAAGGTGATGTTTGTGCCTTCCTACCTCAATGGTAGTGACGGCATCTTCAATGTAACTTACTCTGAGTTCCTTGCCGCTTTCGACTTCTCGGTATTTCCTTCTTATTACGAGCCTTGGGGCTACACACCGTTAGAGAGCGTGGCCCTGGGTATCCCGACCTTGACCTCCGATGTCTCCGGTTTCGGTAAGTTCGTGCAGCAGGAATGTGCCGACAGCGAGGCCGTAACCGTAGTGTCTCGTCAGGTGGGTGATATTAATATGGCGATTGACGAGATTGTTTCCGCTTTGCGCCGTTTCCTGACCTTGACCGACAAAGGCATGGCCCAAGTTTCGGAATCGGCCTTGCAAGTGGCGGAGAAATTGCTCTGGAAAGACCTGATTGTCAGCTATCAGAAGGCTTGGGATATGGCTCTTGAGAAGTCGGGTGGCCGCCATTATATGATGGAGCCGGTGCCTTATGCCGATATGCTGCATGAGGTGGTCTATCAGAAGAATGATGCGCCCAGCTGGAAAAAGGTGCTGGTGAAACCTGTCTATTCGCCTGAAATGCAGAAGCTTGAAGAGCTTTCGCGCAATATCTGGTGGTGCTGGAATGTGGAAGCCGTTGCGTTGTTCGAGTCCATCGACCCCGAGGCTTGGAAGGCTACGGAGTTGAACCCTGTCGCATTGATGGAAGGACTGTCGGTGGAGCAAATCGAGGACTTGGAGAACGATGAAGACTTCGTCGAACGCCTGAACAAGGTTTACGACCAGTTTAAGCAATACATGTCGCAGCCGACAAAACAGCAAGACCTTATCGCGTATTTCAGCATGGAATATGGTCTGACAAAGAGTCTCAAGATCTATTCCGGCGGCTTGGGCGTTTTGGCCGGCGACTACATGAAGCAAGCCTCCGACTCCAATGCCCATATCGTGGGTATCGGCCTCCTGTACCGTTACGGCTATTTTGCTCAGGAGATTTCCGTTTCCGGCGAGCAAAGGGCCGAATACATCCCACAGAAGTTCTCGCAACTGCCCCTACAGCCCGTTTTCAACGATAACGGCGATTGGGTGACGGTGAGCATTGCCTTCCCGGGCCGCTCGGTACATGCCAAGGTATGGCGTGTCAATGTAGGTAGGGTAGGGCTGTTTCTCTTGGATACCGACATCGATGAGAACTCGCCTGAAGACCGTGGCATAACGAGCCGGCTCTATGGCGGCGACAGCGAAATGCGTATCAAGCAGGAGATGTTTCTCGGCGTGGGCGGTATCCGCTTGCTCGAAGCCCTCGGAATGAAACCTACCATATACCACTGCAACGAAGGCCATGCCGCATTCAGCGGATTAGAGCGCCTGCGTGTGTATATCAACAAGCACAACCTCGATTTCGATGTGGCGCTCGAGTTGGTCAGGACTTCTACCTTGTTCACCACGCATACGCCCGTGCCAGCGGGGCACGACGCTTTTGAGGAACACCTCGTCCGTACCTATATGCCGCACTATGCCAACCGCATGAATATCAGTTGGGAACGCTTTATGGGCTTGGGCCGTTTCAACCCCAACAACCCGAACGAAAAGTTCTCGATGAGCGTGTTGGCCACCAACCTCAGTCAGGAGGTGAACGGCGTGAGCAAGATTCACGGGCGCGTGTCGCGTGAGATGTTCCAGCCGCTGTGGCCGGGTTATTTTGCCGAAGAAAACCATATCGGTTATGTTACCAACGGTGTGCACCTGCCCACATGGAGCAACAGCCTCTGGCAACGGCTCTACAAGGAGACCTTCGGCCCTGATTACATCGACAACCAGTCGGATGAAAAGATGTGGGAGCAAATCAACGAAGTGCCGGATGCTGCCATTTGGGACATCCGTAAGCAGCTGAAACACGAGTTGATAGGCTACCTCTCCGAAAAAATCAAGGAGGATATGCGCCAACGCCAAGAAAGCCCGAAGCTAATCATGCAGACGGTCAACAATCTGAATGAGAATGCTTTAATCGTTGGCTTCGCCCGCCGTTTCGCCACTTACAAGCGTGCCCATCTGCTGTTTGGCAACTTGGAACGCCTGTCGCAGTTGGTCAACGACCCGAAACGGCCCGTCATCTTCCTCTTTGCGGGTAAGGCCCATCCCAACGACAAGGCGGGACAGGATTTGATCAAGATGATTATCGACATTTCGCGCAGGCACGAGTTTGTGGGTAAGATTTTGTTTGTCAGTAATTATGATATGGAACTCGGCAGTCGCCTGACGAGTGGCGTGGATGTGTGGCTCAACACCCCGACACGCCCGCTCGAAGCTTCAGGAACGAGTGGCGAGAAGGCCGTGATGAACGGTGTGCTCAATTTTTCCGTGCTCGACGGATGGTGGGCCGAAGGCTATCGCCCCGATGCGGGCTGGGCCATTCAGGAAAAGCGCACCTATCAAGACCAACGCTATCAGGACGAGATGGACGCTGAAACCATCTACAATACGCTTGAAAACGAAATCGTTCCGCTCTATTATGCCCGCAATGTGCAGGAAGTCCCCACGGGATGGGTGGCTGCCATCAAGAAGTGCCTCAACGAAATTTCGCCCCGCTTCACCATGAAACGCATGATGGACGACTATTTCAGCCAGTATTACAACAAACTGATTGAGCGAACCAACTGGATGAGAGCCAACCGCTACCAAAAGGCTTTCGAGATTAACGCTTGGAAAAACCGGGTGCGCAACAATTGGGACAAAGTTGAGGTGAAATCGCTGATTTTGCCCGACACCAATGTGCGGCCGCTTACCTTTGGAGAGCAGTTCATCGCCGAAATCACCCTGCTCACTGCCGACCTTGAACCCGGCGATCTGGCCATTGAGTTGCTCTTTGGCAACAAGAACAACGATGTGGTGGACGAAATCACCGCCGTGGAGAAGATGAAACTTGTCGACTCGGGCGACGGATGGGTGAAATACTACATCAAGGTGCCGATTACCCGTGCCGGCGTGTACAATTTCACTTTCCGTGTGTATCCCTACAACACGATGCTGCCGCATCGTCAGGATTTCCCCTTAGTGAAATGGATCTGATGTTGTTGTGGAGGCGTGCCACGGCGCGCCTCCACCTTATTTTAATAATTTCAATAAAATTGCATTTCCGACTAAGGGTAAAACACGACTTGTCAGTCATTATAATGTCTAGACAACAAAAACGCGTTTACTATGCATTCGAATGTTTATATCGTGCTTAGGAAAAATAAAGCCACCGTGCCATCAGGCAGCGGTGCGTTTCGCATTTTCACCCGCCGGGTCATGCGTCCGGCAACTGTCCCCTTTTCAAAGGGGCTGCCCGTCAGGGCGGGGGATTCAACTTGTCCCCCCCTTCAAAGGGGGTGCCCGCAGGGCGGGGGATTAAAACCCACCCCCATCTTCTATCAGGAAAACCTAATTAATTCACCTATTTATTCATTAAATTCATTATCATTATGAGAAAAAAGATTTTTTCTTTAATGGCAGTGCTTGCATTGGCCTTCACGGGCGTGGTGCAGGCACAAGTGCATGAACTGACCGTGCATGACGG
>JBHACT010000096.1:0-38563 GCA_041854745.1 Candidatus Limimorpha sp.
CGCAAGGGACGGCTAAAGGCTTGACCCTCACGGAGCGGCGCTTGCCGTTTGGTTTCTCTGAAACCACTCCGCGACCTGAGGGTCAGGCCTTTAGACGGCTGTGTGGGGGGCCGATGATGTCGGCCTTGATTCTTTGTTCCTTTCTCATCAAGGAGAAAGGAAGGGGGACTGCTTCGCATCGCTTTGCTCTGCTTGCAGTGAGGCGGCGCGTGGGAGGAGGGTGTTTTTAATCCCCCTGACCCCTAATCCCCCTGGCCCCCTTAAAAGGGGGACTTTTGCTGCGCTTTGCTTGCAAGGGCTTTCGCTTGCGATGACTGATGGGGACCCGCGTCATTGCGAGGAACGAAGCAAAGCAACACAACAATTATCACGAAAAAAAATCAAAACAAAGTTGTTCACTAACGAAATTTACTATATTTGCACCGCGAATTTTTGAATCTCAAATCATACAAATCTTAAATATCAAATTAATGAACAACGCACTCATCACATTTGCAAAACCGAACAATGAGCCTGTAAAAGCATACAGACCAGGCAGTCCGGAGAGAATCGAACTCCAGAAGGAACTTGAAAGACAATCGAACGAAATCGTTGAGATTCCGGCCATCATCAACGGGCAGGAAGTCCGCACCGGCGACATGGGCGAGATAGTCATGCCCCACAACCACAAACATGTCATCGCCCGCTACCACAAGGTGGGCGAGAAGGAAGTCCGCATGGCCATCGATGCCGCCCAAGCCGCCAAAAAGGAATGGGAGAACACGCCTTGGGACGAACGCGCCGCACTTATGGCCCGTATCGCCGAAATGCTGGCCACCAAGTACCGCGCCCGCATCAACGCCGCCACCATGCTCGGCCAGTCGAAGAACTGCTTCCAAGCCGAAATCGACTCCGCCTGCGAGGCCATCGACTTCTTCCGCTACAACAACTACTATGTCAGTAAGCTCTACGCCGAGCAGCCCGCTTCGGCCAACGACCATCTGAACCGTACCGAATACCGTCCCTTAGAAGGTTTCGTGTTCGCCATCACGCCCTTCAACTTCACCTCCATCGCCTCCAACCTGAACATGACCCCCGCCCTGATGGGTAACACCACCATTTGGAAACCCTCCACGACAGCCCTCTTGTCCAACTATGTCGACATGCGTATCTTCATGGAAGCCGGTCTCCCCGCCGGCGTGGTCAACTTCCTGCCCGGCAAAGGCAGCGTGATCAGCGGCGTGGCCCTGAAAGACAAAAACTTCAACGCCATCCACTTCACCGGCTCAACGGGCACCTTCAAGAACCTGTGGAAAGCCACCAGCCAGAACCTCGACCTCTACAAGTCGTATCCCCGCCTAATCGGCGAGACCGGCGGCAAGGACTTCGTCTTTGTCCACAACAGCGCCGACCCGCAAGAAGTGGCCGTGGCTATCGTGCGCGGTGCCTTCGAATACCAAGGCCAGAAGTGCTCAGCCGCCTCGCGTGCCTACATCCCCGCTTCGATGTGGAACGATGTGAAGAACCGCATGGGCGACATGATGAGCACATTCAAAATGGGCGATGTGAAAGACTTCTCCAACTACATCAACGCCGTCATCGACGAGGCTTCGTTCGACAACTGCAAGGGCTACATCGACCGCGCCAAAGCCAGCACTGACGCCGAGATCGTCTTCGGCGGCAACTGCGACAAGAGCGTTGGCTACTTCGTGGAACCTACCGTCATCCTCGCCAAAACCCCGAACTACGAGTCGATGGTGGAAGAAATTTTCGGGCCTATCGTTACCATTTTTGTGTACGACGACAACAAGTTTGAGGAGATGCTTGATGTTTGCGACCAATCCTCGCCCTACGCCCTCACCGGTGCCTTCTTCGGCAACTGCATGAAGGCCCAAAAGATGGCCAACGAAAAACTGCGCCACGCGGCAGGCAACTACTATGTGAACGACAAGCCCACTGGAGCAGTGGTGGGCATGCAGCCCTTTGGCGGCGCCCGCGCCAGCGGCACCAACGACAAGGCCGGCGGACTGTGGAACCTCATCCGCTGGACCAGCCCGCGCACCATCAAGAGCACCTTTGTTCCCGCTGCCGCATACGGCTATCCGTTTTTGGCTCAAGAATAATTCACAATTGAACAATTGACCTTTTGTGCAAGGCCCCGCGCTTCGGCGCGGGGCTTTTGTTTTATCAGAAATGCGATGGATTTGGGGAAGAGACGTGATGAATCGCAACACCAAAAGAACAAAATAAACGAATTGAGACGCGATGAATTGCGTCTCTACAATTTTTTCATTGGTTGGTTTGGGGAGACGTGATGAATCGGCGTTTATACAATTTTCCATTGGTTGGTTTGGGGAGACGCGATGATTTTTGGGAGGAGACGCGATGAATCGGCGTCTCTACAATTTTTTCATTGGTTGGTTTGGGGAGCAACATACGATTTGAAACAATCCGCCAAAAATGTATGGCGGATTGTTTTTTCCTTAGCTCCAAAAAAAATATTATTACTATTTTTGTGGCCCAATTGAATCAACTATGAAGAAAGCACTTTTTTTCGTCCTTGCCATCATCGCAGGCACGACACTATCAGCACAAGAATACCGCTTCAACAGCGAGCCCAACGGATTTAGCCTCAGTAGCAGAAGCAAGGACCAGCTGACCCTCAGGCACAACCTCGGCACCGTCACCATCGAAAACGCCAACCGTGCCGAAGTGCAGGGACAATTTATCACGCTCTCGGGAATCTACCTTTCCAATGAAGCCGGTGCTCCCGACCTGCCCAGCAGCAGCACTTTCGTTGCCATTCCCAACGGAGCTACGGCCTCGCTGAAGATGGTTTCGTCCAAAACCAAAGTCATCAACAATGTGGATCTCATTCCTGCGGCAGAGCCCCAACTGGATAACGACGACTCCCCTGCCGTCTATCAGAAAAACGCCGACATTTACGGGCGCAACGCCTTCTATCCCGAATCGCCCTTTCTTTTGTCGGAGGTTACCACCATCCGTGGCGTGCAGGTAGTGCAGGTAGGCGTAATGCCCTTCCAATACAACCCGGTTACTAAGGAATTGGTAATATACAGCGACTTGGAACTACAACTTGACACGGAGGGCGGCGACGGCACCTATGGCGATTTCCGCTACCGCACCCCTGAATGGGACCAAATCCTTCAAGATGTCATTCTCAACAGAAATGTCCTGCCCGATGTGGATTACGGCGAACGGCTCCGCAAGCACTACCAAAACCGTGAGACCGGCTGCGAATACATGATTATCACCCCCGACAACGAAGACTTCATTTCGTTGGCCGACAGTATCAAACAATTCAGGACGGCGCAAGGTGTCCCCACCGAGATCTTCACCGTGAGCGACTGTGGCGGCAATACCAATACAGCCCTGAAAAACTTCATCCGCAACGCCTACAACACATGGGATATGCCGCCGGCGGCCGTGCTCATCTTAGGCGACCACAACACGGACGGCACCCAAGGCGTGGTTTCATACACGATGAACAACCATCCGGGCGGCACCGGCTATAACCCATACATCTCCGACCACGCCTACGCGGTGATGGGCAACAGCCACCTGCCCAACATCGTCATTGGCCGCATTACGGGGCGCAACCATGACGAGATGTACCACATGATCAAAAAAGACCTCGATTACGAACGCAGGCCGCCCACCGACCCTTACTTCTACGACCGCCCCATCACCGCGATGGGATTCCAGTTGGAGCGATGGTTCCAATTATGCTCAGAGGTGGTGAACGGCTTCTGGGAGTACGAGTTGGGCAAGCATCCCGTCCGGCAGAATGCCATCTACCAAGGCACGCCCGGCAGCCGTTGGTCGACATACGAATACACGAACACCGTGCTCAACTATTTCGGGCCTTCGGGCTGTGGCTATATACCACAAACCATGTCACACCTCACCGACTGGAGTGCCACAGGCAACTCGGTGAACGAGGCCATCAACAATGGGGCCTTCCTCATCCAGCACAGGGATCACGGTGCCGAGCAACTTTGGGGCGAGCCCAGCTATAGTATCAGCAACATCAAGCGCTTGACCAACACAAACCTCACTTATGTCATGTCGAACAACTGCCTCACGGGCAGGTTCAACTACAGCGGAACTGACGGTGAAGGATGTTTCGCCGAAGTATTCCATCGCCACCAATATGGAGCCTTGGGACTCATCGCGGCCACCCAAGTTTCTTATTCTTTCGTCAACGACATATATGTTTGGGGCGCTTACGACAACATGTGGCCCAACTTCATGCCCACCTACGGCACGCAACACCCCAGCAGCTTCGTCCTTCCTGCTTTTGCCAACGCCGCCGGAAAACACTTCCTCGCGCAATCCTCGTGGACATACGGCGACTTAAAGGAGATTACCTACTATCTGTTCCACCAGCACGGCGATGTCTATATGAACCTTTACACCGAAGTGCCGCAAGAGCTCAGCGTATCCATGCTGCCCGTACTTCCCTGCGGCAGCAACCAATATACGGTGAAAGCCGACGAAGGCGCCACCATCTGTCTGACCGCCAATGGGCAAATCATCGGCTTCGACATGGCCACAGGCGACACACAAAACATCACTATCACCCCACAGGAAATAGGCACCACAGTGAAACTCACTATCACCAAGCAGGACCATTACCGCTACGAGCATTTCATTAAGACGATTTCTAATGAAGATCCTTATCTGATTTTCGACAACCTCGAAATCAACGATGAAGAAGGCAACGGCAACCATGCCCCCGACTACAACGAAACCTGTCATATAGGAGTCAGCTTGCACAATGTAGGTTTCTCCGACATGGGCAACTTCAATGCTACCCTCTCCTGCTCCCATCCTTCCGTGGAAATCACCCAAAACACATTTGCCTACAATAGCATGAACACCGGTGAGAGCCAAATGCAAAACAACGCCTTCACAGTGCGTTTTGGCGAGGCGTTGTATGACCAAGAAAAGGTGAAATTCTACCTGAGAATGCAAAATGCCGACTACACATTCAACGACAGCGTGACACTTATCGTGAAAGCACCAAAACTGGTATTTGGCAGACTCAGCATTACCGATTTGGATGGCACAGAGACAGGTCGCCTAATGAAAGGTCAATCCTCTTATCTGGCTTTCAGCCTTGAAAACCAAGGAGAAAGCAATTCGATGGAAATCAGCAACAGATTAAACCTCTTGGCTCCTTTCCTCAGCATTGATGGGAACGAGGTCATCATCCCATCCCTTGCTGCGGGAGCTACAGGACTGGTTACCTTCCTTGTCCATGCGAACGACAATGCCGTTGACGGAATTATCAACTACCAACTGCAAGCCGAAAGTGGATACCACAGCAAAAGCATTGAAAACCAAATCCCTCTGGGTTATATCACCGAGGATTTTGAAGATGAGTTACTCAATGAAGACCTACAATGGAACTTAGGCTCAGGCAACAAGAAATGGAACATCGCAGAAGACACCACAGCGCCGGGAGGCCATTGTCTGCGGTCGCCCTCCCTTGCCGACATGACCGTTTCCCATCTCTATATCGGTTACAACTCCGATGTGGCCGGTACATTTTCTTTCTATCACAAAACATCCACCGACAGTGGCGACATGCTTGTTCTCACCGTGAATGGCAAGGAAATGGCTACTTGGAGCGGTATCAGCGACTGGGAGCGTTCGGAATTCGATCTGCGTGCAGGAAGCAACTTGATACGGTTTACCTTCAAGAAAGACGGAGGAGGCAGCATGGGCGACGATGCCGTCATGATTGACGAGCTCTGCTTCCCTCCTTTTGCCAAAATGATTCTCTATGCAGGCGACGACACCAAAACCTGTCCCAACGCCACCTTCACCCCCGAAGGATACATCTACAACCAAACGCATTTCATTTGGACCACCGATGGCGACGGCACTTTCGACGATGCCGCCTTGGAGCTTCCGACCTATACCTTCGGTGAAGCCGACTTGGCTGAAGGCCGTGTGGAGCTTACGCTTACAGGCACCTCTGCTTTAGACGGCAGCCAACAAAGCAGCACGGTAGCTGTTAGCCTGTTGCCCAGCTTTGACCCGACTTATGCACCCCAAACACCTTCAGGGCTCACCGAAGTTGACTTGCGTTTGATAATACAAAATGAATACATGGCTGAGGAAGTCGAAGATGTCCTCTACACTTGGAGCCTCGAACCTGCCGAGGCAGGCACCATCACGGGAGAAAGCCACCGTGCCATCGTGGAATGGAAAAGCGACTTCCAAGGCCAAGCCAGAGTCATGTACGCCTACGAGAACCCATGCGGTACCACTTCAATGTCAGAGAGCCTGTCTGTCAACATATTCAACTCTACCGGAATCAACGAGCAGCAAAGCCTTTCCGTTGAAATCTACCCGAATCCTGCCAACGATGTAATCCATGTGAAGGCCGACATCGAAGGCAAAGCCACATTGCGTATCATCGACATGTTGGGAAGAACCGTTTATGAAAGCAAAATACAGAACATAGGGGGCACTTCGACAAGCTCGGAGATCACAACAATTGACACTTCCAGAATTGGGAATGAAGGCATCTATACGCTCCAAATCATCCAAAACGAGGCTGTGGCCGGTGTCAGGTTTGTCATCATACCCTAAAATGGCAAGAAAGTAACCCTTCAGGTGATGGAAAGTGAAAAAAAATATCTATTTTTGCACATACATTACATCAACAGCCCCACTAAATTGCCCCTAACAAAGGCAGCAGCATTGAAAGTGTAAGAACAATAAAAACGAATAAACAAATAGAATATGGTAAACTTCAAGGAATTGGGACTCGTGAACACCCGTAAAATGTTCGCCAAAGCGGTTGACGGCGGCTATGCCATCCCCGCATTCAACTTCAATAATATGGAACAACTGCAAGCTATCATCATGGCTGCCGTTGAAACCAAGTCGCCCGTCATCCTGCAAGTGTCGAAAGGCGCACGCAACTACGCCAACCAGACGCTGCTGCGCTACATGGCTCAAGGAGCTGTGGAATATGCCAAGGAACTCGGCTGCGCCCATCCTGAAATCGTCCTTCACTTAGACCATGGCGACAGCTTTGAGCTTTGCAAATCTTGTATCGACATGGGCTTCTCATCTGTGATGATTGACGGTTCTGCCTTGCCCTACGACGAGAATGTTGCCCTTAGCCGAAAGGTCGTCGACTATGCACATCAGCATGATGTGACCGTGGAAGGCGAACTCGGCGTGTTGGCTGGCGTGGAAGACGAAGTTTCCGCTGCCGAGAGCCACTACACCAAGCCAGAGGAAGTCATCGACTTCGTTACCAAGACTGGCGTTGACTCCTTGGCCATCAGTATCGGCACCTCGCACGGTGCTTTCAAGTTCACTCCCGAGCAGTGTACCATCGACCCCGCCACGGGCCGCCTTGTGCCTCCCCCGTTGGCTTTTGATGTGCTTGAGGCCATCGAGAAGAAACTGCCCGGCTTCCCCATCGTGCTCCACGGCTCGTCGTCGGTGCCGCAGGACGAGGTGGACACCATTAATAAATATGGTGGCTCGCTGAAGGCCGCCGTCGGCATTCCTGAAGAACAACTGCGCAAAGCTGCCAAGAGCGCCGTCTGCAAAATCAACATCGACAGCGACAGCCGTTTGGCCATGACCGCAGCCATACGCAAAGCTCTGGGTGAGAAGCCCGCCGAGTTTGACCCGCGCAAGTACCTCACGCCCGCCCGCGACAGCATGAAGCAACTCTACGAGCATAAGATTATCCATGTCTTGGGCTCGAATGACAAACTGCAAGATTAATCATCACCTTGCATAATTGAAAAGTCGGGGTGCTGATTCAACATCCCGACTTTTGTTTCATCCAAATCCAAATTGACGATTTCCGAACAAAGTTATGAAAAAAAATCCACACTTCGGGATTTCTGTCCAATGTGTGGATTTTTTTGTGGAATCCTCCACAATTAGCTACAACGGAAATCAGTTTTCAAAAACGACTTCATCGCCTTTTTTCAACTGGTAATGATCGCCTTTTCCTGACAGCTCGTAGTTGTCGTTGGCGTACCAGATACCGGAAGCTGCGGTCTTTGCCTTCAGGTCAATTTGCTCGCCACCGTTCAAATACACTTTGACTTCACCGACTGTGTTGTTAAACACCATGTCGAGGACATCGCCTTTTTCATTCTTTGCCTGCCAAGTAACTATCTCATCTTCATGTGCATAAATCACCTGACCGGCCTTGGTAATGACAATGTCGTTACCCTTCCCTTGCACTTCATAGTTTTCGTTGGCATAGCAAAAGCCCGAAGCAGGTTTCTGAGAGGCCAAAACCGACTCTTCGCCCAAATAGTTCACAATGGCGACATCCTTGTCGTTGTCGAAGATTACATCGATATTGTTGCCTTCCGCATCAACAAACGAAAGGTTCACAACATTGGAGGTGTCAACGGCAACCGTCTCGGTTGTTTCTTCCGTAGCATTTTGATCTTTGACATTGCAGTTTCCACATGACATTGCAATGCTTGCAACAAGAATTGCGATCACAAAAAGTGTTCTGTTCATTTTAGTTTGATTTTTTATAAGACTATTTAATTGATAAGTTGTCGTGATGATAGACGCCAACCAATGCTACACAAAAAGCATACCGTAATTTTGTCCAATACAATTGGGGCATTGAATGCTGATGAAATTGCGACACGTCAAATGCCTTTCAAAAATTCAATCGCTTTTTCCATCATCGCTTTTGCGGCTGTATCCTGTTCGTTTCCAAATGCCGCCTCAAGATCGGGAAGGTAGTAGGTAAACTCCACATTCGCCACATATTGCGCAGCCCTTGCCCGCACTTCCGGCGATGCGTCGAAAAGCAATCCCTGAATCCAGCGTTTGGCATCCCACGACAGGTTGGTTTCCACCCAGCCGATGGCCGCGATTTTTTCTTCAGGACTGCCATATAGGAACACCGGGTAGCAATCCGATTCCTGCCGAAGCATCTCCTTGGTAAAGAGAATTTCCCGATTGTACAAATCAGGGCGCACCGCATTGGCAGAATAGGGTACGCCCTCCATGCGAAGTGTCCACCGTACCATTCTGGGAATCAACCAGCGCATTCCCGGCGTAGCTTCGGGATGGGCAATGGAACTGAAAACACGCCCCTTGCCAAATTCATTTCCAATGAAAAACGGCTTTGCGTTGGTCATGTTTTCAGGGGCATTGCCTTCCTCATGTACATCACTCTGCATAGTGGCAAACACCTCAAATACTACAGAATCTTCCGCTTCGACAAAAACAGGACCTTCGTAATACATGACAAAACAAGTGTCGCGGTTCGCCAATTCAGGGAAAAGTGCTTTCCCCGCTTCGTCCAACGTGAATTTAGCCACGCCGTGTCCCCTGTTGTCATGCTCAATGTCAATGGCTTTTGCGCCATTCAACTTCATGCAGGCATAGCCCTCGGTATTGGAAAAAAGGTAGGCTCCAGCACATATTCCAACCGCACCACCACCTTTGAGGATGAAATCCATGATTTTCACTCTGTTTTCATGCCCCAGATTCAGATACTGACGGCTTCCACCGCCGCCCGGGATGATAATGGCATCAAGCGTGTCGAGGCAACCCGAAGCAATATCGGAAGACCTGATGAAATAAGGCCGCATTTGATGATCAACTTTGATGGCTTCCAGAGTCTCCCACTTGCAGGTCTCTGCACCTCCATGACCTGAGAACACGCCCACTTTGACGATCGATTCAACAGATTGTCCAGCAATGAGTTCGGGAGCCATCTTTGCCGCATCGTTACAAGACCATAGCCCAAAAGAAAGGACACCGACGGTCAGCATAATAGAAAAAAGTCTCATGGTTTTCATAAATTAAAACTGTTACATTTTACAAATCTCAAATCTCGACTGCCAATTTAATACGCACAGATGCTACAATTAACACGCTGATAATAAGCAATTAAAAAAAGCAAGCAACATTTTTCTCTTTCTGATGGCAATTGATGGAACGACAAAGATAGGGTATTCTCACAAGTGAGGATATTATCTTGGAAAATATTTTCACAATACAAACATAACTCACTGTATATGTGATGATTATATTTCAATGCAAAACACAATACCGTTTCACTTGAAAACCAGGGACATGCTATCACACCCGTTACCCATGAGAATCATCCGCGTTCTATATCATGGCGCACCATGATTCAGATTTAGAACAAAAGATTCTATAATTTGGTAAAAAGTAGTATTTTTGCCCCATTCTTCATCATAAAACACCAAGAATATGAACCTGAACACCCTCACTGCCATATCGCCCGTTGACGGGCGTTACCGTTCCAAGACCGCCGAGTTGGACGACTTTTTCTCCGAATTTGCCCTCATCCGCTACCGCGTGATGGTGGAAGTGGAATATTACATCGCCTTGTGCGAGCTGCCCCTGCCCCAACTTGAGCAATTTGACGGCGACTACGATGACCTCCGCGCCATATTCGAGGAATTTCAAATCGAAGACGCGCTGGAAATCAAAGAGATAGAAAAAGAAACCAACCACGATGTGAAAGCAGTGGAATACTTCCTGAAACGCCGCTTCGACGAACTTGGTCTTACCGATTTCAAGGAGTTTCTGCACTTTGGCCTCACCTCGCAGGACATCAACAACACTGCCGTGCCGCTCTCGATGATGGAAGCTCACAAACTGCTCGTCAAGCCTGCCTTGGAAGACCTCATCGACAAGCTGAAAGGCATGGCCGAAGAATGGAAAGACATCCCCATGCTGGCCAAAACCCACGGTCAGCCCGCCAGCCCCACCCACTTGGGCAAGGAGATTTATGTCTTCGTGGAGCGCCTCAACGACCAGTTGAAAATGCTCAACGGCGTGCCTTTTTCGGCCAAGTTTGGCGGTGCCACAGGCAACATGAACGCCCACAAGGTAGCCTATCCCGACATTGATTGGCCTGCCTTTGCGAAGAAATTTGTGGAGAAGAGCCTGAAACTCAAACGACAACAAACCACCACGCAAATCGAGCACTACGACTATATGGCAGCCTATTTCGATGCCCTGCGCCGCGTGAACACCATCCTCATCGACCTGTCGCGCGACATTTGGCTCTATGTCTCG
Organism: Candidatus Limimorpha sp.; assembly: GCA_041854745.1. Classification (GTDB taxonomy): domain Bacteria; phylum Bacteroidota; class Bacteroidia; order Bacteroidales; family F082; genus Limimorpha. Next base: position 11,077 of record JBHACT010000096.1, read on the forward strand.
ATGGAATACTTCAAGCAGAAAATCAAGGCGGGCGAGGTCGGTTCGTCAGCCATGCCCCACAAGGTGAATCCCATCGACTTTGAGAACGCCGAAGGCAACCTCGGGATGGCCAACGCCGTGTTCACCTTCCTGAGCACCAAGCTGCCTATCAGCCGCTTGCAGCGCGACCTGACCGACTCCACCGTCACCCGCAACATTGGCGTGCCGATAGCCCACACCCTCATCGCCATCAAGTCGCTGATGAAAGGCTTGGACAAACTGCTGCTCAACGAGGACAAAATCCGCCACGACCTGCAACAGAACTACGCCGTGGTTGCCGAGGCCATCCAAACCATCCTGCGCCGCGAACAAATCGAAGGTGCCTATGAATTGCTCAAAGGCCTCACCCGCACCAACAAGTTCATTGACAAGGCTGCCATTGACGCGTTCATCAAAGGCCTGCCTGTGAGCAAGGAAATCAAGATGGAACTGATGGCCATCACCCCGGAGAATTATACGGGATATAACTATTAATCGCAAACAGATGGTCAAAAAACGGCTTAATGCAATTATCACCTTGACCAACAGCTTCGAAAACCAAAGGAGATTTCATCAAGAATGGCGGATTTTAAGATTGGGAGTGCCTAGCGAGAATGAATTACAGAGACGGGCCTAAAATGGACAAACACGACCCCAGTAATCAATCGTATCTTGACTCGAAATAATTTATTAGCCAATAAAATAGAACCAACAACACATTACAACATGGGGAACAATAATTGGACGAGAGAACAAACAATTGTTGCTTTAAGCGTATATTGCAAGATTCCTTTCAACAGAGCATCGAACAACAACCCTGAAATTGTCAAAGCCGCCAGTATTATTGGACGGACTCCAAGCTCTGTCAAGATGAAAGTAGGGAATTTTGGCAGTTTTGACCCCGAATTAAAGGCCAAAGGAGTTGTTGGATTGTCAAACACCAGTAAACTTGATGAAGAAATATGGAATGAATATTGTAATGATTGGGGAAAACTAGCTTTTGACAGCGAAAAAATCATTGCTAACTTGACTTCCAAATCATTAGAAGAATCGGTCGGCATAGATTCTTCATCTTTCCCCATAGGTATAGAACGTGAAACCATTATCAAACAAAGAATCAACCAGTCCTTTTTTAGAAATGCCGTTCTGTCTTCATACCATTACAAATGCTGCATCACAAATCTCACATGCACAGATTTATTAGAGGCTTGCCATATAGCAGATTGGAGTATTAATATCGAGAACCGATTAAACCCATCGAACGGGATTTGTCTCAATACTCTTTTTCATAAAGCATACGACAAACACTATTTAGGAATATCGCCTGATTATGAAATATTTATTTCCGACAGACTTTTTGATCAACAATATAATCAAGATGTCATCCGTTCCTTTTTCAAAAGGTATCATAAAACAAAAATTCAACTCCCAGATAAATTTATGCCAAACAAAGACCTGTTAGACCTCCACTTCCAACACTATAAAAACAATGAACAATAAGTGTGGTGTAAAAATCCTTTTATGGAAAGAACCGTCTACTGAATATGATAAATTCGACTAACAATTGCCAATTGGTGATATGAATTTCTGGGGTAGATTTTAGAATTATCAAATAACATCTCCATCATGCCTACAAAACAAAAAAAATTCTCCCGCATTCTCTCCTATGTCAAGCCGTACTGGGTCAGCATCGTCCTGAATGTGGTCTTCAACCTGATGGCCATTTTCTTCTCGTTGTTCTCCTTTGCGATGGTCGGGCCTTTCCTCAACCTGCTCTTCAAGGAAGGCGCGGTGGAGGTCGCAGCCAAGCCTGAGTTCTCCTTCACCTCCGATTTCCTGATGGGCTACCTCAACTACTTTATGAGCAACCTCATCGCCACCGAAGGCAAGCACTACGCCTTAATCTTTATTTGCCTGCTGTTGCTTGTGGCGTTCTTCTTCCGCAATTTGGGACGCTTTTTCGCCTGTTATTTCATGGCCAATGTGCGTGTAGGCACCGTCCACGACCTGCGACGCGACATCTACAACAAAATCCTTATCCTGCCCCTCTCCTTCTACCACAGCCGAAAAAAAGGCGACACATTGGCTCGAATCACCACTGATGTGCAGGAAGTCGAGGTATCGATTTTGAACTATCTGGAAATGCTCATCAAGGATCCCCTGACCATCCTCCTTTTCTTCATCTTCATGATTACCCTCAGCCCCAAGCTGACACTGTTTGTGATTATCGTATTGCCTATAGCGGGACTGATTATCGGCAAGGTCGGCAAAATGCTGAAGAAAGAGTCGAAAGAAGGCCAAACCAAGCTGGCGGGTGTCATCTCGACCGTGGAAGAGACCATATCGGGGCTGCGTATCATCAAGGCATTCAACGCCATACGCTACTCAGGAGATAAATTTGAAGAACAAAACTCAGACTACACCAAAGTGCTGCGTAGCATCCACCGCAAGCGCGACATGAGCTCGCCGATGAGCGAGTTCCTCTCGTCGGCAGTGGTCATCCTTGTGCTGTGGTTTGGCGGCAACCTGATTCTTGGCGGCGGCGGCCACATCAACGCGGGCAACTTCATCACCTACATCGTCGTCTTCTCGCAAATCATCTCCCCTGCCAAGTCGTTCTCCCAAGGCTATTACAATGTACAGAAAGGCATTGCCTCGGCGGAACGCATCTTCGAAATCTTGGATGCCGAAGAGGTGATTACCGAAAAGGAAAACGCATTGGAAATCAAAGACTTCAACGATTACATTGAATACAAGGATGTGCATTTCAGCTATGGCAAGGACGAAGTCTTGAAAGGCATTAACCTCAAGATTCAGAAAGGCAAGTTCGTTGCCCTCGTTGGTGAGAGCGGTGGCGGCAAATCGACCATGGCCGACCTTCTGCCACGCTTCTACGAAGTTGGAGGCGGCAGCGTCAACCTTGATGGGCATGACATCCGCGACTACAAAATTGGAAGTCTTCGGGGCCTGATGGGCGTGGTGTCGCAGGAGACTATCCTCTTTAACGATACGGTGTTCAACAATATCGCCTTCGGCATGGAGGATATCTCTCAGGAAAAGGTCATCGAGGCAGCCAAAATCGCCAACGCACACGAGTTCATCATGGAGCTGGAACAGGGCTACAACACTCGCATTGGAGACCGTGGCATGAACCTCAGCGGCGGTCAACGACAACGCCTAAGTATCGCACGGGCCGTCCTGAAGAACCAGCCTATCCTCATCTTTGACGAAGCCACCTCATCGTTGGACACTGAAAGCGAGCGCCTTGTACAAGATGCCTTGGCCAAGGTGATGAGCCAACGCACCGCCATCGTCATTGCGCACCGCCTTTCCACCATACAACACGCCGATGAAATCGTGGTGCTGCAAAAAGGTCAGATCATCGAGCGCGGCAAGCACGACGATTTGATTGCCTTGGGTGGTGTCTACAAGAAACTCACCGATTTGCAAACCATCGGATAACCTATGAAAAAGCGTTTCACCTTCTCTATGGGAGAGCATATCGAGGCCGACCTTGAGGACTTGCAAAGGCTTCTTTCCGAAAACAAGCAATATTTGCAGAACTACGAGGGAGGTCTTCAGTTCCTTGGAAGACGACGACTATGTGGCCCGCGGCAACGGTTTCTGCGACCGCAAATACAGCGACGACTTCATCGAAGGGCAGATGGAGAAATACGCGCAGCGGGTGAAGGAAATCGAGGGCTGGATAGCCGAATGGGAGTAGTCCCGTCCCTTAAAGGCGGATTCCATCCGCCCCACACCCTTCAATAAGCCTTCTCCCCATCTCATTGAGCGCGACAAACCGATAACGCAACGAATTGGTCTCCACGGGCATGTATTCAAAATGCTTGGCCTCGGCCTTTCGGCGAAGCGTCTCTTCGACGGCTTGACGGATAAATGGGCTGGTGAAAGCCTTTTCCGTCGGTTCTAAAAGCAATAGCTTTCCTTGGGAACACGCCTCAAAAAAAACGCCACCAGGCTTATAGAACCGTTCATGAGGCGAGCCTTCCTCAGGGAAGCCCTCATTAAGAAGGACGACTAAAGGGAAGCCCTGCTCACGCAACGTCCGTGCAATGAATTGTTCGCCTTTGCTGATGGAAGCCGTATATGTTATGGCTCCATTTTTTGCCGCCGCCATAACCGATTTCAGTCTGTGTTGAACTTGCTCGTCCGTGGCATTGCGCGATATTTCCACCAATTGGCGGTCGGGCCAGTCGAGCAGGAAATGATTGCCCAACGAGGTGAAAAGCATGCTGCCTGCCTCCGTCCTGCGACGCATTCGGAAAAGATCGGGGTTTTGTTTGCGCTGCCATGACCGTTCGGCATTGGCGTACACATAATCAATCATTGCCTTGAGTTGTCCCTTGTGTGTAAGCACGCGATAGAAAGGCGGCCCGTCATACAAGTTCCCTTCATAACCCAGTTTTCGGGCTTCGGCCTTGCAGCCCTGCATATAGCCGCGCACCACTTCTTTGATGCTGCGTGACATGGTGCGTCGAACTTGCAAAACGATGTGGTGGTGGTCGGGCATGACTTTGTCTGCGAGGATTTTTATCTCAGGACAAAGATCAAACATTCGTTGTTGTTGGTTGATGAGAGCCCAACCTATGGCCGTTTTCTCCACCTCGGCATTTGTGCCGTTGTGGGTGAGTTTGCCGAAAATGGGGTCTCGCCCTTTGGCCACCATTGTCACATGCACGATACATGGCTTGCGCCATGCGCCAGGTTCCTGCCAAGTGGAAATCTCGTTGGGGATGGTGGTGGCAATGTTGGTCATTCTTATTAGTGGTTTTGGGCGGGAATGGAATTCCCGCAAAGGGACAGAACACTGTCGCAAAAATACTACATATTTTATTGCAATGGTTTCAAAAAAACTTCAGGGGGAAATAATTTTTATTTTATCTGTGCCATGATTTGGCACAGGCTTTCATTTTCTTTGCGGCGTAAACCAACAAAAATTGAATGCCATGACAAACTATTATGAGAATGTCCCGCTTGAGGAATTTGAGGGCATCCTAGCCAATCGCGAGTATTGGGACAACGTCTCCTATGAATGGGGAAACTTTTCCAAAATGGAAGTCAAGCTTGCACGTTTGGGAACCTTTGTCCAAAGAGGCGGTGACCTGAACCGAGTCATCGCTCGCTATGCCGAAGACAGGGAGTACACATATCGCGTGATGGCACAGCATTGCCTTGAAAGATACATCGAAGCGCTTGCGGATAAACGCATCCCCGACATCACACTGCGCATATACAAACTCGAGAAAGAAGAGGCCGTGAAACTGCTCACCGAACTGCTAAAAGCCAGTGTAAAAAAGACTTGCGAATATGACAAATACAAGAAAGAGTACTATACTCTCCGCTTCGTCGAGACAAAGAATGTCGATGTTGAAAGCATCCTTACCACTATTGAAAAAGAGCATCGACAGACGAATCCCGATGAAACCAAAGTGGAAATAAAGGAGCGGGTGTTTCGTTGGATTAGGGATAGTTGGTGGTAAAAAAAAGTGTAACTTTGCAAAACATTTAATTCACAAAACTATGGATAACAATATCATCATTACAATTCAAGAACTCCTAACCGGAAGAAACATCGGGTTTGACAAGGCAACTAGAATCAAACTTGTAAGACACAAAGAGAACAAAGCGACAATCCATTTTCTCAATGAAACCTACATGGGTTCTCTCTATCGCATGTATCGTTACGACCATGCTTTGTTCCTCAAATACCAGAGTCATCAGGCTACGGAAAACTTTAATACCGTCGAGTACATTGTTTCGTTTATCGGCGAAAGCGGTCAAGAGGCACGCTTTGTAGGCGTTTTCAAGAATTGTGGTCACGAAACTGTTGACGAAAAGACCTCAATGTTTGATTTTCAAGAAGTCGAAGGATTTGAAATACTCAATGAAAGGGTGATAATAAATTGGGGGGAATCCGCAATCTCTTGGCGTCAATGGTGGAGAAACGACAAAGAAGTAGTTCGTATCGATAAAGGAATTAGCAATGACAAAGTGCCTCCTTTCACCCAATATGAAGATGTTGTACTCAATTATGAGCAATTAAGAAGAATCATCGATACTCAAAACCCAGAATGGAAATCGAAACTCGAAGCCTGTAATTGCATTTATCTTATTCTAGACAAAAACAATGGGAAGCATTATATCGGTTCCACATACAATAAGCAAGGTATTTGGGGTAGATGGAGCATTTATGCAGAAACTGGCCACGGAAAAGACTCCTCTTTGATGGAACTATTGAATAAAGACCCACTATATGCCCAAGAATATTTCCAATGGAGCATCCTTGAAACACTACCGCTAAATGTTGTTGATACCGTGGCAATTGATAGAGAATCTCTATACAAGGAAAAATTTGGCACAAGAGAGTTCGGTTATAACAACAATTGATTTAACATGTCCAAAAACCTCCTAAACAAATACGTCTGGCTCGTTGAGACACTGTACAAGGCCAAGAAAATCAACCTGAAGGAAATCAACCGGCAGTGGCTGGACGATGAAATCAGCGAGGGTACGGAGATTCCGAGGCGTACTTTCCATGCGTGGAAGAACGCAGTGGAGGAGATGTTCGGCCTCGTCATCATGTGCGACAAACACGATGGCGACAGATACTACATAGAGAACCGAGAAGTGCTTGAAAATGAAGGCCTTCAACGCTGGCTGCTCAACACCATGTCGGTCAGCAACACGCTTTTGGAAAACAAATCGCTCGTCGATCGCATCCTACTGGAAAACATCCCTTCCGGACAGGATTTTCTTGCCGCGGTCATGTCGGCGATGAAGAAGAGCAAAGTGTTGGAAATCACTTACAAGGGTTATTGGAAAGAGCATGAGGCCACCTTTAAGATGGCGCCTTATTGCGTAAAACTGTTCCGGCAGCGGTGGTACATGGTGGGCAACAGCGTTTACGAGGACAAAATCCGAATCTATTCCTTGGACCGCGTTCTGAATGCCAGACTTACAGAAAATTCCTTCAAATATCCCGACGATTTCAGCCCCGAAGTTTACTTTGAAGGCTGCTTCGGCGTGATTCGAGGCGATGGAACCGAAATCGAGACAATAAAATTGAAGGTGCGCGCCGACCAAGCCAACTACCTGCGCTCTTTGCCACTGCATCCTTCGCAAAAAGAACTGGCGCGCAATGAAGATTCCAGTATTTTCACCGTTGAAGTCCGCCCAACTTTCGATTTCAAGCAGGAAATCCTTTGGAACGGTGAAGCCCTTGAAGTGCTGGAACCGCTTTGGCTTCGCGATGAGATTTCAGGCATAGTAACGCGGATGGGAAACCATTATCAATCGGAGAAAAAATGAAAGAATTTATAATTTTGTTTCCGAAAATCAGTATTTTTGCAGTGTTTTAGAAACAAAATAGCAGATCGATGGACTTTCGAACTTTGGTTGACAAGCTCTTTGAAAACCATATCATTAGCAGGGAAGGGAAAGCTCCCCGTTACAAATGGATAAAATCCAAAAACGGAGAAATATAGCCCTCTGATAATGTAATACTTAACTGTTTTTTTCCGAATCGTTCCCTCCATGAACTCCTTCGCCGCCATCGACTTCGAAACCGCCAACAACGAGCGCACCAGCGTGTGCAGCGTGGGCGTGGTGATTGTCCGTGACAGCATGTTTGTGGACTCGTTCTATTCCCTCATCCAACCGGAGCCTAATTTTTACCTGCGGTGGAACACGCTTGTCCACGGCATCACCAAGGCAGACACGGAGAATGCGCCTGTGTTTCCGTATGTTTGGCCACAGATTGAGTCGCTCATCGAGGGCTTGCCCTTGGTGGCACACAACAGCTCCTTCGACGAAGGCTGCCTCCGCGCCGTGATGCGCTGTTACCAGATGGATTACCCTGACTATCAATTCTATTGCACCTGCCGCGCCTCGCGCAAGCATTTCGGAAAGTTGCTACCCAACCACCAACTCCACACCGTGGCAGCGGCTTGTGGCTTCGATTTAGTCAACCACCATCATGCTTTGGCCGATGCCGAGGCTTGTGCTTGGATTGCGAGAGAGATATTATAACCAAACAGCTATCGATGTCCTTATGCCGAATAATTCTAACCACATCCTCATCAAAGACGCCACCGAGAACAACCTGAAACACATTACCGTTGCAATTCCCAAGCGGCAAATCACCGTGGTGACGGGTGTTTCGGGCTCGGGCAAGTCGTCGTTGGTGCTCGACACCATTGCTGCCAAGTCTCGCCGCGAGTTGAACGACACTTTCCCTTCTTTTACGCAGCAATACTTGCCCAAATACGGTCGGCCCCATGTCGGCGACATCGAGAACCTGCCCATTGCCATCGTCATCGAACAACGCAAGCCGGCCTCCAACTCACGCTCCACAGTGGGCACTTATACCGACATCTACGCCTTGCTGAGGTTGTTGTTTTCGCGTATCGGCCAACCTTTTGTAGGCTATTCGGATGCCTTCTCGTTCAACCACCCATCGGGCAGCTGCCCGCGCTGCGCCGGACTGGGCGAAATCAGAGAGTTGGACATCCACAAATTGGTTGATTTCGACAAGTTGCTCAATGACGAGGACACCATCCACTACATTGCCTTCGGGAAAGGCGGCTGGCGATGGATCCGCTATGCCTACAGCGGCCTCTTTGACTTGGACAAGAAAATCAAGGACTACACTCCAGAAGAACTCGATTTGTTCCTCAACTCACCTCAAATCAGACTGAAAAACCCGCCGTCGAACTGGCCGAAGAGTGCCAAGTATGAAGGCATTGTCCCGCGCATGTACCGCAGTATCATCAACTCGGAGGAGGGTTTGCTTCACGCCGCCGTGCTCAACCCCATGCTCACTATGGGCACCTGTCCCGACTGCAAGGGCACGCGCCTCAACGACAAGATACGCTCCTGCAAAATCAACGGCACCAACATCGCCGAGGTGACCGCCATGAGTATCACCGACTGTCGCCACTGGATGGAGACCATCGACAATCGCCTTGCCGAAGACATCAAACACGCTACCATCGAACGGCTCTCAGCCTTGGAGGAGATCGGTCTTGGTTACCTCACCCTCGATCGTGCCATCGGCACGCTCTCGGGCGGCGAGGCGCAACGCTGCAAAATCGCCAAATACATCAACTCCCCGCTCTCCGATGTGATGTACATCCTCGACGAACCCAGCGTGGGCCTGCACAACCACGACATCCTGCTCATGCAAAAGTCGGTGCAGAAATTGAAGAACCACGGCAACACGGTCATCCTCGTCGAGCACCACAAGAAAATGATCGAAATCGCCGACCACATCATCGACATGGGTCCTGGTGCCGGCATGAAAGGAGGCGAAATCGTTTTTGAGGGCAGTTATAAAGAACTGCTTCACAGCCAAACGCTTACGGGCACCATGCTCAGCGCGACAAGTGCCATCAAGGAAACAGTATGCCCACCCAAGGCCTTTTTCCACTTGGAGAACGCCACCTTGCACAACATCAAGGGTTTGACCCTCGACCTGCCCTTGGGCGTGATGTGCGGCATTGCAGGCGTGGCCGGTTCGGGCAAAAGTTCGCTGATGGAGTGCTTCCGCAAGGCCTATCCACAGTCTGAAGAAATCGTTTACATCAGCCAGAAAAACATCGGCATCAGCCTACGCTCCACCCCTGCCACCTACCTCGAAGTGGCCGACGACATCCGCAAAAGCTTCGCCAAGGCCAACAAGGCCAAGGCCGACCTATTCTCCTTCAACGGCAAGGGAGGCTGCCCGGTCTGTCAAGGCAAGGGCGTAATTGTCAGCGACATGGCTTTCATGGATGCCATCGAGACCGTTTGCGAGGCCTGCGGAGGGCTGCGTTACTCGCCAGAGGTCTTATCGCATAAGGTTCAAGGCATGAACATCGCTGAGGTGATGAACCTCACGGCCAACAAAGCCTTCGAATTGTTTACCGGCACTGTCATTGCCGATAAACTGGAGCCTCTGCGCCAAGTCGGCTTGGGCTATCTCCATCTGAACCAAGCTCTTTCGACACTCTCTGGCGGCGAGTTGCAGCGTATCAAATTGGCCTCATACCTCCGCGATGCAGGCAAAATCTTCATCATGGACGAGCCTTCCGACGGCTTGCACCTCAACGACATCCGCCGCATCCTCGACCTGTTTGAAACCATGGTAAAAGCGGGCAACACCATCTTCCTCATCGAGCACAACATAGAAATGCTGAAGGCCTGCGACTACATCATCGAACTCGGCCCCGGTGGCGGCACTATGGGCGGCAAGGTCATTTTCAGTGGTACACCGATTGAGATGTTACATTGCCAAGACTCGGTAACCGGGCCTTATCTAGCCACAGGGATCTGACAATCGGCACTTTAAATGCCGTTTTTATTATCCAAAGTGGCAACATTTGCACGATATAATGTGTATTTTTGCGCTCTTATAACATTTTGAAAACCTAAATCAACACAAATGAACAATATGTTCCAACGCGGATTGCTGCTTTTGGCCCTGACCATAGGATTAGTTTTCCATGCAGCTGCGCAATCTACGCGAATGACCATTTTCATGAATAATGGCACCGAACGCATCTATTTCATGGAAGGGGACGATCGGATGTATTTTGAAGACAATGAGACACTTGTCGTAGAAATCGCCGTCAATGCCAAATCTGACAGGTTCAGTCTGGCCAAGATTCGCAAAATCACTTGCGACGAGACAGAAGGGGTTTCGGAAACATCGGAAACAAAGGTCTATCTCGTTCCCAACCCCGTTCACGATGCCATGACACTCCGCAACCTTGATGGACATCAAACCGTCATGATTTACGCCCTTGACGGTCGCTTGGTAAAGTCCTTTGAAGTCGATGGAAACCAATTGATTGACATTCATGACCTCTCCATCGGACTTTACTTCGTTAAAACCCAAAGGCAAACCCTTAAAATGATCAAGCTATGAGAAAGCCCTTGTTTATCATGGCCTTCCTGCTTGGCTGCATAGGTCTCAACGCACAAAACTACCACATCAACCTGCACAGTAACGGTTCCGCAGTATATGACAATGATGTGAATACCATCAACGACATCCGTTTACAAGGCAGCCAGCCGGCCCATCTGCTCATCAACGGGGGCAACGGCACGGTTACTTTCCCTATCACACAGTTCGACAGTATCACTTTCGTGAAACAAGAAGAACCGCCAGCGGGCGATACGGTTTTTATCAACTATAACAGCTCAACGGCTGAAATCATTAATCCGTTCTCCAACAGCGGTGTAAGTATCAGCACAAATGGAGCGGATGTTACCGTAAATTCCACCAAAGCCAATGTGCCTTACGTTGTTTCAGGTTCATCCGCCAACGGTTCACTCACAATGTACAGCACATCATCATTCAGCTTGATAATCAATTATTTGTCTCTTACAAGTACTACCACCGCAGCCATCAACATTGCCTCACCCGTTGATGTGTTGCTTCTGCCTGAAGGTACTTCCACCCTCACTGACGGTGCCAACAGTAGTATCAGTGGGGCTTTATACGCGGCAGGCAACCTCACGGTGAATGGGCACGACATATTACGCGTCAACGGCAATGCCAAGCACGGCATTTTAGTGGATGGCACATTGACGATGAACTCCGGTGAAATCGACATTCTCAGTTCCAGCAGCGACGGTATCCACGGCAACAGCAACATGATATGGAACGGCGGATCGCTCCACATTGCCTCGGCAGGCTCCGACGGCCTTGACATTTCAGGCAACCTTACCATCGGCAACGGCGACCTTACCATCAACACCACGGCGGAAACAGCCAGATGTATCAAGGTGTCGGGACTCTTTACCATGAATAATGGCGCGCTCACCCTCAATGCCGGTGGTTTGGACAGCAAAGGCATTAAAGCCGACGGTGACCTCCACATCAATGGCGGTTACCTTACTATTGAGCATTCCGGCGACATGTCGAAGGGCCTCAAGGTGGACGGTGCCATCAACATCAGCGGCGGCACCATCGACATCACCGCTTCGGGCAGTACCATTTTGGAATTGGTTAATAACCAGAATGTTCCGTCCTACTGCACAGCCATCAAATGCGACACCGACATCACCGTTACAGGCGGAGATTTCACCATTACATTGCCCACCAGCAACCACGGAGGTAAAGGTATCAGTGCCGATGGCAACATGACCATCGACGGTGGCACCTTCACCATTACCACACAAGGCGACGGCGCCACTTATACCATCAGTGGAACCAACAAAGATGCCTACACTTCCTGCTGTCTGCGTTCGGACGGCAACATGAGTATCCTCTCCGGAAACCTCACCCTAAGCAGCTCAGGCACCGGCGGCAAGGGCATTAATGTGGGCGACGACAGCCACACCACCTCCACCCTGACCCTCGGCACGGAAGGCGGCGACAATGAAGACCTTATCCTCAATGTTACCACCTCCGGCGAGCGTATCACCATCACGGCGGGCGGCGGCGGTCCTTGGGGTGGCGGCGACTACGCCAATCCCAAAGGCGTGAAGAGCCGTGGCAATATGACCATCAACAGCGGCAACATCACAGTCAACTGCACACAGACACAGAACGAAGGCGGCGAGTGCATAGAGAGCAAAGCCCGGCTGACCATCAACGGCGGCAACATAGAAGCCTATTCCGTAAAGGATGATGCCGTCAATGCAGCACAGAACATCACCATCAATGGCGGTGTGTATCACGCCCACAGCGATGCCAATGACGGCACCGACTCCAACGGCACCCTGTTCATTAACGGCGGCTTCAACATCTCCAGCGGTTCCCGTGTGCCCGAAGAAGGCTTTGACTGCGACAACAACCAGTTCAAGATTACGGGCAGCACCAGTATCGGCACCGGCGGAGCCACCAGCAACCCCACGCAGAGTGTTTGTACCCAGCCTTCGCTGAAAATCAACACACAGCACGGTTATGCCATCCAAATTCTCAAGTCGGACGGCACGGTAATTTGCACTTTCCAATGCCCTGAATTTACGGGCAGTGGCGGCGGCGGTTGGCCCGGCGGCGGCAACGGCATGGTCATGCTGTTTACCGACCCACAGCTCAGCGTAGGCAACAGTTATACCGTAAAATACGGCGGCACCATCAGTGGAGGCACCAACTGGCACGGCTATTACACGGGCAATGTTACCTATTCAGGTGGCAACCAAACCACCGTCAATGTCAACGGCATGCTCACCACGGTCAATGCCGGCAATTGAGCTGGCAGTCAAACCCGCATAATAGCACGACACGATGAAAGGGTTTCCCCTTTCTCGTCTTAGTGAACCGCATTTGCTTATTTCTTGAACTTGGGATTCTTCTGATGTTTCTTTAACATCTTGAGCACTTGCCCATAAGGGCTTGAAGTAACACTCTCAAAATACGCAGCCATATTGGTCGTGTAGGTGTTTTTATAATGGCCTTTTGTGAAAAGCTCTTCTTCGGTAAAACGCTCAACAAGACCCATCATTTCAGCATGTGTCCGATTTAAAAGTGCTTTCGCCTCCTCCAATGAAGTCCGTTGGTGCTTCTCTACCAACATTTTATCCATTTCATGATAATTCTTTCTGTATTCGTCTGGCAAGTAATCCCGAGGATGGCCTTCACGGATATTTTGCACAAAAACACGCATCAGCACCTGCCATTCGTACAGGTGGATTATCATGTCGCGGAGGCACCTATCATGCTTCCAACGCACACCACATCCCTTGGAATCGCCAGCCATTTCGAATTCGGACAGCTGCACTTCGATGTCCATTTTCTCAATCTGGAGATTTAATTTCTCAAAACTTTCCGACATAACAGAAAGCAACTCTTGTTTTGTTGTAGGACTCGCCATTGTTCTTTAAAATATTGTTATTCAATTATTTCTTTCTTTCTTATAAACCAAAAGAATCCGATCGCCACAGTTCTTTCCCTAATGCTTTCGGAGACCTTTTCCTGACCTCGTCACATTAATACCCACCGTGTGATGGCGCAAAAATAGAGATTTTTCGTACATTCGCGGCAAATTGGTTTTCCTCATGAAAAACGCCATCGACGACCGGCTTATCCGCTACATTGAGCAGAACATCCTGCCCCGCTACGACCATTTCGATACCGCCCACCGGCGCAATCACGCCGAAGAGGTCATCGAACGGAGTTTGGCCTTAGCCAAGCATTACGAGGTTAATATTAATATGGTGTATGCCATTGCCGCCTATCACGATACGGGGCTTTGCGAAGGTCGCGAGGCACACCATGCCATTTCGGGCCGCATTATACGCGAGGACCAAAAGCTGCGCGAATGGTTTGACGAAAATCAAATTGAGACTATGGCGCAGGCAGCCGAAGACCATCGCGCCTCCATCGGTAATGAGCCGCGTAGTATCTACGGCAAAATCGTGGCCGAAGCCGACCGTCTCATCCTTCCAGAAAAGGTCATACGCCGTACCATACAGTTTGGTCTCGACCATCATCCCGAACTCGACAAGGAGGGGCAATATCAACGCTTCAAGGCCCATTTAATGGAAAAGTATTCCGACACCGGCTACCTCCGCCTGTGGCTGCCCGAGTCGGAGAACGCGGCTCGGTTGGAAGAACTGAGAACCATCATCCGCGACAAAAAGAAGCTGCGCGAGGCATTTGAAAAACTATTTCCCCGCTAAATCTTCATGGAATATAGATATTTTGTATTTTTGCATCAAAATTCCAACATCAGAATGAAAAAGGCACTGTTTACCCTCATGTTTCTCTGTTTCACCGTCATGGTCACGGCGCAAGAAGCAAATGAAACCGAATTCAAAGTGGCAGTGGGCGACACCGTCATCTGGATGCCTTTTGAAAAATGCGATGCAATCGGTTACAGCATCATAGGGCCGAAAGTCATCCATTTCAAGTACCTTCATTTCGGTGAAAAGATACAAGTCATCGCCAAGAAAGTCGGCAACAGCAGCATCATCGCTACCTGTCACGACAACGACACTGTAGCCGTGGCCAACATCATCGTTTTTGACCCGAACAATGTTCCCGCTGTGGTTGAAAAACCAGTAAAACCTGGAACACAAACCTTTACGGGCACATACAAATTCACTCCTCCTGCCGATTATTACTTCATCACTATCAACGACTTAGGCTCAAAGTTCAACGAGACCTACATGAAACACGGCAATGACGAGGCTTATAATGACGGCCAAGGCCTCGACCGCTTCTGGAACATCAAGACCGGCAAGAACTGGTACTACCGTCCTGACGCACAAGGCTGGACTACCGATGTTGAGTGGGAATTTGAGCCTCTTGGCGAGAGCTTCGCACCGCTCAATTCCTTCGCCAACGAAGTGAACAAGGACGATCTCTCCAACTACTACATCGGCATGGAAAAGGTACTTGACATCGACTGCTGGAAGTTCTTCGTTGACTTTGAAGACGGCACCGTCATCCAATACTGGGTTGACCCCGCCAACGGTTGCACACTAAAACGCCAAATCAATGCCGACCCCGCGAAGGTGGTTACCGTGTATGACCTCAAGTACACAAAGCTGTATTTCGGCCCCTGCTTCAAGAAAGGACTGAATGACACAACAAGATAACAAACCGTTTTAACCCAAAACCACCATTGGTGAGGGCTGAACATATAAAAGAAATTCATCAAACTAATAAAAAATACCAATGGAAAACATCGAATTAAAAAAGACCCCTTACAACCAGATTCATCACGACTTAGGTGCCAAGATGGCTGAATTTGCCGGTTACGACATGCCAATCCAATACACCGGCCTTGTCGAAGAACACAACAATGTCCGCAACAATGTTGGTGTATTCGATGTGTCGCACATGGGCGAGTTCCGTGCCAAAGGCCCCTTAGCCAAACAGTTCATGCAATACTGCACCGTCAACGATGTGGCCGCTTTGGACGACGGCAAAGTGCAATACACCTGCATGCCGAACGGCAAGGGCGGTATCGTGGACGACATGCTTGTCTATCGTATCGCCGACGACCATTACTTCATGGTGCCCAACGCCGCCAACATCGACAAGGACTGGGCTTGGATGAGCCAGATTGCCGAAAAGTTTGGCATGACCCTCGGCGAGGACTTCAAAAACGAAAGCGAAGAATGGGCTCAACTGGCCGTGCAAGGCCCCAACGCCTTGAAAGCCATGCAGAAGCTCACCAAAGCCAATGTGGTGGACATGGAATACTACACCTTCCAGATCATCAACTTTGCCGGTGTCGACAATGTCATCTTCTCGACCACAGGTTACACAGGCTCAGGCGGCTGCGAAATATACATCCCCGTCGCCCATGCCATAGAAGTTTGGAACGCTGTGTTTGAGGCAGGCAAGGAATTCGGCATCATGCCCGCCGGTCTGGGCTGCCGCGACACCCTGCGCCTCGAAAAAGGCTTCTGCCTCTACGGTCACGAGATTGACGACACCATCAGCCCTGTTGAAGCTGGACTGGGCTGGATCACCAAGTTCGTGGATGGCAACGACTTCCTCAACCGCGAAATCTTTGCTGCCCAAAAGGCCAACGGCGTGAGCCAGAAGATTGTCGGCTTCGAAATGATAGACCGCGGCATTCCGCGCAGTGGCTACGAAGTGTGCGACGCCGAAGGCAACATCATCGGCATGGTGCGCTCGGGCAGCCCTTCGCCCTCGACCGGTAAAAACATCGGCACCGCCATGGTGCAGAAAGCTTTCAGCAAGAAAGACACTGAAATCTTCATCAAGATCCGCAACAAGCTCATCAAAGCCGTTGTGGTGAAGATGCCGTTCCTGCCCTAACAAGAAGGAAAGTAACGAAAATGTTTTCAGCCGTCCCCGAAAAAACGAGGACGGCTTGTTTTTTGGCAGGATTTTTGTAGTTTTGCAGCGAAATAAGAAAAGCACATTAAAAGTCTAATAATTTAAAATTTTATCAAAATGAAAAGATTAAGTGTAATCTGCATGACGGTTTTGGTCGTATCGTTTTTGGCCTCCTGCCGTGGCCCTGCGGGAAAAGATGGTAACGCCAATGTGGCTTCTTCGACTGTGACGATTAATTCCAAAGACTGGCAATGGGTAAACAACTGCCAATGGATGGTTGAGGTTGACTATCCCGCTATCAACAACAATGTATTCAACCACGGCGCTGTACTCGTTTACATGGACGTGGACGGAACCTGGTCGCAAGTACCATTGACGTATTACTATCAAAATAATCCAGATGGCACTCAGGAACTTCAAAACTTCGCAGCCTCTATCGAGGTGGCTACCTTGAATGACGGTGGCGTGCGTCTGTTCTGGACCGAAAGCGATTTTTACCATAATCCTGATGGCGTTGGCACCCACACCTTCAAGATTGTAGCCATCGAAGCGACAATGTATGCCACCCGCAGCGATGTAAACTACAACAGCTACGAAGCCGTGAAGACCGCTTTCCAACTGGCTGACTAAAACACAACAACACAACGAATTATGTAGAGACGCGCCGCAACGTGTCTCTACTGTTTTTAATGCATCACCAAAGAAAACCAAATGAACCCCACATAGCCTATGGCAAGCAAAGCGCCTTCAAAACGCGAGATTTTACGGCCTTTGCCCGTGAAAACAAAAAGCAACATCAGGAGGTTGGCGACAAAGAGAATCATCAGCTGCTTGTTCATTATCGGCTCGAAAGGCAACGGGATGATGAGGGCACTGACACCCAACACCATGAAGATGTTTATGATATTGGATCCCAACACGTTTCCAATGGCGATACCGGAGCTTTTTTTCAGTGCCGCCACGATGGAAGTAATGAGTTCGGGCAACGAGGTGGCAGCTGCCACCACAGTCAGGCCGATGGTGCTTTCACTCATACCCCAATTTTTGGCCAATATCTGCGCGTTGCGCGAGACCAACTCACCGCCGACATACAGACCGATAATGCCAACCACAAGAGCGACAATGGTCTTACCCCAAGGCATGGCCGCTTGCACGCCTTCGGTTTCTTCGTTCGGGTCGTTTTTCAGCACGGTCAACAACAGATAACCAACACCCATCAGTAACAAGACAATCCCTTCGATCCAATTAATGGAACGGCCAAGATGCGGAAACAAAAAGTTGGCCATCAGGGTAATGACGAGGGTGGCTACGAAACCTGCGGGAATATCACGACGGATGGAGACACGACTCACATCGAGGGGCCAGATGAGAGCACTGACACCCAAAATAAGCAGGATGTTCATAGTGTTGCTCCCGATGATATTGCCGATGGCAAGGCCCGGACTGCCTTTGGCGCACGAAAAGATGTTGACGATCATTTCAGGCAACGAGGTGCCAAAGGCCACGATGGTGAGACCGATGATGAGCGGAGACAGCTTGGCGCGTATGCCTACGCTGGTGGCACCGTTGACGAGCCAGTTGGCGCCCAAGATCAAAGCGACAAAACCAAGGGCGAGGAGCAATATTGGGATTGAAGATTCCATTGTTTTTTGTTGAATGTGAGGCGAGGGGTTGAGGTGAATTGAGAGAAGACGCGATGAATTGTTATGGATTTGGAGACGCGATGAATTGCGATGTGTTTTGGAGACGCGGTGTGTTTTGGAGACGCGATGAATCACGGTGTGTTTTGGAGACGCGATGAATCGCGTCTCTACAGGGGGGGACGGGTGCCGAAAATTCTGCTTCCTACACGCACTAAGGTGGCTCCTTCTTCGATGGCCATCGGATAATCGTCCGACATGCCCATCGAAATCTCCTTGAATTGCGGACCGTCGGCGAAATAATCTTGTTTCAAGGTGTCGAATATCGCCTTCAATTGCTTGAATTCCATACGGATTTCGGTTTCGTCGTCGGTGAAGGTGGCCATGCCCATCACGCCGCAGATACGCACATTTTCCATGGCCTTGAATGCCTCCGAGCCAAGCAGTTGTCGGGCTTCTTCAAGGTCAAGGCCGAATTTGGTATCTTCCTGTGCGATGTGGAATTGCAACAAACAATCGACGGTGCGCCCGTGCTTCTTGGCTTCTTTGTTGACGGCCTCAAGCAGGTTGGCCGTGTCGATACTGTGGATGAGCGTGACGAAAGGGATGATGTATTTGATTTTGTTCGTCTGCAAATGGCCGATGAAGTGCCATTGGATGTCGTGCGGCAAGGCTTCATGCTTGTCGCGCATTTCAAGGGCGTGGTTCTCGCCGAATACGCGCTGTCCCGCGTTGTAGGCTTCCTGCAAGTCGCTGACGGGTTTGGTCTTGCTGACGGCCACCAAGGTTACGCCGTTCGGCAATGTCGCCCTGATTTTTTCCAAGTTTTCCTTGATCATGACAATTCGGTTTTGGTGCCGCAAAGATAGGAAATCTTAGCGAAAAGATAACACTGTAAAAACCGAAAGATTTGTTTTCCAGGGGCAATGCGTGTAAAAAAGTACCAGAATGATGTTGGCAATCAACGAAAGTATCGAGGCTCAAAAAATAATTCCACAATTGTAATGATGCAAAACGGTCTTGTCGACGGTGAAAACACGCTCGAAATCACCGTGTTCACCCATAATCACCTTATAATGGGCGCGGGCTAAGCCCTCCCAATCGTTCCAGTAACAGCAATGGATGTCGGCAATGTATTTCATCGCTCCACCTACCTTTTCCTTACGCAGATCAACTTGTGGTTCGATAGTGCATTCTTCGATCAACATCTGAATGTCGCGCCCCACCAATTCTCTTATTTCAGACAAATCATTTCCGCAGAAGACATAATCGTAGTGTTGGTATCCTCCGTGCCAAACACAAGGCAGCACGTGATAGGCGTTTGCCAAGAGAAAAAGCTGCCACGCCCCCATGCAGGTAGTGTCGGCATAGACATTTCCATAAAGCGAAGGCACCGCCTTGCCATCTACACAAACCCGAAATTCATAATTGGCATTCATTGCCTCGCGTTCTTCCTCTTTGTTTTTCGCACCTTGCATCCAAAGTTCCAACTTGCCGTTTGAGGGCAAACGCAAAGCATCAAGTTGAGCCATGACTTGCTCGAACAAGGCCTCGGGAATGGGGTCATCAGAACGCCATTCTTTTGAGATTTGGTCAACAACGGTCAAGTACTCCAATCCCTTTTGCGAGTATGGGTTGTTGCAGCCCGATGCAGCAAGGTCGTCTTTTGAAGAAAACTTCGGCACATCCTTTGATCTGCCACGCTCCATTGATTCTACATAATACATAATCAAGCGGTTGCAACGGGGACAAACGGAGATTTTCCCATGTGAAAAGACAGGTTTGCCCTTGCTTTCAGTAAACCGATACCGTCTTGCTTGATACCAATTTAAGGCATCTGATTTCATCCCACATTCCATACAAGGCATGGTATTGGGGAGAGCGGCGGTGAGGTTTGTTGAATCTATCTGAAAACTCTTGATGGAAAAAGGCAACTGATGGCTCCAATAATATTGTTCGCTTGCTGGAAGTTCGTCCGACAAATCTTCGTCTTCTTGAAATGTACCAGAGCGAGAGCACATCCCATAGTCACCAAGGAACATATCTGCGACCTTCCCGTTTTCCATTCTAAAAAGCATATCATAGTCAATCCAGTTGTAAGAAAGCTGATCCCAGTACATGATTCGCAAAGCGGTGGTGAAATTATAGGGTGTGGTAAAAGTGGCAATTGCATTCCGGTATAAAAACGAAAACATGGAGGGCCTTTGGTCGTCAAGACTGAGTTTTTGCAAGAAAGACACGATGCCTTCCTTTCCAGTTATGCAACCCTCACCTGCGATTGTCAAAGTGCAATTGTCGCTAAGCAGAGAAGAAAACTCATAAAAATTGTATGTTGTCAAAGCAGTCTTCAAGGCTTCGGCAGCGGCTCTGTCACCTTGGTTGCGAGTCTCGTTTTGCGCTTGCAAGTAGTTGAAGTTTGAATCAAAAACGGTTACACAAAGCGTCAATAACAGAACAAAGTATTTCTTTTTCATAAAATAAGGTTTTGAATTTCGGGCAAAGATAAGGTAATTCTTTAGATGTATCCGCTTCCTCATGGCATACACATCAAAGTTTTGAAAAAAAACAGTATGTTATGAACAAGCTTCGATAGGTTGTCAACACAACTTATCATGAATTATAATTGCGCAAAAATACAGATTTTCCCATTGCTGAATACGCTTTTTGTTATACTTTTGTGTCCTAATCCAAAACAACCATACTATGAATTAGAATTTCCTGTTTTCAAGAGAAAACAGAAACAGGTTCAATACACTTTCGCGGAAGAAGACCATCAAAACGCCCTCATCCAATGCGGTTACCGCAAGGAGAAATAATCACCTTGATTCATCGTGAGATGAGTTGGCTTGGAAGTTTTCCATAGTGTTTCTTGAAAGCACGCGAAAAATGCTGTGGATACTGAAAACCAAGCGTTTCGGCGGTAACACTCACCGATTTTCCCTCGACAAGCATGGTATAGGCCAACTCCATCGTATGTTTTACGATGATATTGGCGGCGGTTTCACCAGTCTGATTACGAACTAAATCGCCAAAATAATTGGCCGAAAGCCCCATTTGGTCAGCAAAATACTTCACACTGGGAAGCCCTTGTTTCTCCGCCTTGTTTTGACGGAAGTAATCCATCAGCATGTCTTCAAACTTATTCAGCAAACCCATGTTGGCGGAGTTTGGGCTGGCGTGCTGTTGGGCGTAAAAGCGGCTAATGTATTCAAGCAGTTGCACGATACACGACATCACAATTGGATTCACCTCCTCTTTGTTGCTGTCGGCTTGCAGTTCCGTTCTGATCTGCTCGAAAAGCGACACAATGGTCTGGCGTTGCTCCTCCGAAAGCAGCAGCGGCTCATTGGTGTCATATAAGAAATAGGTGTAACGCGCCATGTAGCGGCCCAAATCCGTGCCGTGGCACAGGGCAGGGTCAAATAAGAGAGACCATCCTTTCAATTGCATTTTTTCTTCAGTAGGCCTGCCGCCTGCCTGCCTTGGGGCATTGCATATCAGCGAGGATGGGTGAAAATCAGTTCGGGTAGTTCCGTACACAAAATCTTCAACGAAACTGTCGTTAAGATATATCCCATACACTTCAAAATAGTTCATGTAAAGGCGGTAGGGTGGCAGTTCGTCAAGATGAACAACACTCACCAATGAATGAAGTTCGGGCGCACCAATATTTTTATTATGGTCGTTCACCTTGCTGACTCTCATTATCTTTTTCTCTTTGGCCATAAAAACAGCATGTATTGTTTGGGGCTTCAAAAATACTCATTTTCTCGAATAAATCAGTGAAAATGGTAGATTTTATTTTTTGTTCCATTATTGATGGCGTTGTAACGGTGTTTCTGACACAAAATTCCCTTCGGAACATAGTTTGATTTTGCCTTAAAATCAACTTTTCCGTGAAAATGGTAGATAATCCGTGAAAATGGTAGAAATTCGGTATTAAAATTCCGTGAAAATGGTGGATTCTCCCGTAAAAATGGTAGTATCTATCTCAAAACATCATCCTATTTTTGCAGCGTTTTATCGATAAACTTAATCAACAATCAACTAATCATCAATTAACAAAATTAAAAATTCATCTAATGAAAACAAATTATTTAAAAATGATTTTTGCGCTGCTGGTAGTGGCTTTCCTCACTGCCAGCTGCAAGAAAGAGAATTCTGTTTCTGAAATGCAGGTGCAAGATTCCACTTCGCCGCTTTCCTACTCCGTCTCTGAACTTCCTGCAAACAATGCCAAGGACGGTGACGAGTCAAGCAGGATGACTATTGGCAAAGACAAAGGCATTCCTTTTTCATTAAGGAATATGCGCGAGGCTGCCAGATTCATCAATGCGAACTCCAATCACGGCTTAATCGTTGTCGTTCCTACCCACTATTATGTGCAGTTCAATCCCACAACGGACGAGCACCTTTCTGTACTGGATGAGCTGTGCAACACATATGCCTTGTTCAATTACCCAATTCAGAATGAGGTTGTCATAGAAGGCAACTACCTTTCCACATCAAACACCTCTCAGAACAAGTTTGACCCGCTCTATGCTAGCATTCCTGTTGGTAATGCTCTCCCTGCCGTCCCTTACACGGTGATTGATACACTTTTCGATCCCGAAGAAGAACAGTTTGACCTGACCGTTGTTTCGTATGTTTTGACTGGAAACGCCGACCAATTGGGTATCCAGTACAACGGACACGATTTGACCGTTTCCACGCTTACTGAGTATCTTGCCCTTCCCGAAGCTACCAGAGCGAGCGGTAACTACAACCCTGAAGGCGTTTTGAAGGTTCAGGTCTCGGGTAATAACTATGCCCCTGTTTCAAACACGAAGTTACAGATAGTGCGTTGGGGTATTCCTTATCCAGTTTACACCGATGCCAATGGCCACTTTAAGTTGGACAAGAAGATGCGTGGCGAAGTGAAAGTGAGAGCAACATGGCGCAATGGCGACTACATCATTCGTAAAAGTTGGAACGAGATGATTGGCATTGCCACTTCTGACGCTATTTGCTACATGAATTATGGATCTTCAGGCCCAAATAAGCAGATTAAAATTGACAAGACAAATACTCATCTTTGGTATAAGGCAACGGTAAGCAACTCCGTGTATAAATACAATAAGCACATGGAAGCCCGTGGTGTTACCGGCATTCATAACGACGCCAATATTTGGGTGATGGTTTCAAATTCAGGAAAGGGAGGTGCTGCTCCATTAGCGAAGAAGTATTCTTGGGCTGTTACCAACAACGGGTTACTCTCGGGTTGGCTTCAATACATTACACCTGCTACTTATCCGATTGTGAACAGTTTCAACCTTTTGTTCAGACATCTTTACCCTGATATTACACTGTCTTTTTCCAGCACTAACACTGACACGGAAAGTATTGACATGTTATTGTTCCATGAAGCAGGTCATTTCAGTCATGGCGTAAAAGCAGGTGGTAGTTTTTGGTGTGAGTTTGTCCGACGCGAGTTTGAGAACATTGTGAACAATTCCAATCATGATCCATATCAAGATGGGACAAAGCCTTCCATTGCAAGCGGGCAATTGATAGCACTTTGCGAAGGCTGGGCTGATTTTTGCCGTTATGCTTTGATAAATCATTACTACTACAACGACTATCCCAACTATTTGGAGAATTACACAATGAGAACTACACCTTCTCTGCTTTGTGATCAAATAACTGGTTATGGTAAGAATTTTTGGTGGCTGTCTGGCCTTTTTTGGGACATTGTTGACAATGCACAAGAAACAAACTCAACTAGAGTTGATGGACAGACTGGAGCTTTCAAAAACGTCATTGTTGATAATTTGAAGATTGGAAGTTTTGACAATCTCTCCCCTGTGTACAACTGTTTGATTAACAACACTAATAATGGTGGACAATTAAAATCCAAACTACTTACTGCCTATCCGGGCAAAGCGTCGCAGATAAATGAACTATTTAGAAGTTATGGATACTAAACTAATGGAAGGAATACATTATGAACAAACAACTCAAAGCCTTTTCAATGGGCATTTTCATCTCTCTCTCGATGATGCTTACCTCGTGTGAGTATTTTGTAGATGTCGATTTTGAAATAACCACAACACCCCAAGACACTCTCGTTATCCAAAAGTGGGGAGAGTCATACGATGGCGAATGTGCCTCCATTCCATACACAAACTTGCCGGGAGAAACTTTCGAAGAAGTTTTTACGAAATTGGCTGTGTGTACGATTGGGAGAATGGGCGGGCCGAGTGTTTCTGTTTCAACAGAACAAGCATTTGCTCAACTGATGGCTGATTATGATAGCGTAAAAATCACCCGTAAGTCTGATGGTGCTTCCACCATCACCTATCGCCACGATGAGAATGCAACCGAAGCTCAGCGCTATTTCTTCACGCACGATGCTTGGAATTGCAACCCCGAAGGCGAAGAACTGAAATCGAGAACCTATACTTTCAAATTGACCAACGATATGTTTCATTGAAACAATCAAAGGCAATAACTAATCAAAAAACGCCTCAATCCTCACCGGGTTGGGGCGTTTTTCTTGCCCAAACAAAACAATTCAACGATTGACCATGTCGAATTATCATTTCAACCATTCAACAACCGACAAAAAATCCTTATCTTTGCGCCCAAATTTAGAAAGACTATGTTTGAAGGTTTAAGCGAAAAATTAGAACGCTCGTTCAAAGTCCTTAGGGGACAGGCTTTTATCACGGAAGTCAACATTGCCGACACGATGAAGGAAATCCGCCGTGCCCTCTTGGACGCCGACGTCAGCTATAAGATTGCCAAGGATGTAACCAACAATATCAAGGAGAAGGCCCTTGGTCAGGAAATTCTTACCTCGGTGAAGCCGGGCGAGATGATGGTCAAGATTGTGCACGACGAATTGGCCGAACTGATGGGCGGCGATGCCGTTGACATTAACCTTAAAGGCCAGCCGAGCATTATCCTGATTGCAGGCCTGCAAGGCTCCGGCAAAACCACATTCTCCGCCAAGTTGGCCTCATACATGAAGCGCAAGCGCAGCAAACAGGTGCTTCTCGTGGCCGGCGATGTGTATCGTCCTGCTGCCATCGAGCAGTTGAAGGTTCTGGGGCAACAGGTTGAAGTTGAGGTGTATAGCGAAGACAGCAACAAAAACCCCGTGCAGATTGCGCAGAATGCCATCAACCATGCCCGCAGCCAAGGAAAGAATGTGGTCATCATCGATACCGCAGGTCGTTTGGCCATCGATGAAGAGATGATGAACGAAATCGCCAACATCAAGGAAACGGTGCACCCGCATGAGACCTTGTTTGTGGTCGATTCCATGACGGGTCAGGACGCCGTGAACACGGCCAAGGCCTTCAACGACCGCCTCGATTTCGACGGCGTGGTGCTGACCAAGTTGGACGGCGACACCCGTGGCGGTGCAGCCCTCACCATCCGCACGGTGGTGGAAAAGCCCATCAAGTTCGTCGGTATCGGCGAAAAGATGGACGCCTTAGATGTATTCCACCCCAAGCGCATGGCCGACCGTATCCTCGGCATGGGCGACATCGTCTCCCTCGTGGAACGCGCCCAAGAGCAATTCGATGAGGAAGAAGCCCGCAAGCTACAGAAGAAACTCGCCAAGAACGAGTTCAACTACAACGACTTCCTGAAACAAATCCAGCAAATCAAAAAGATGGGCAACCTAAAGGATTTGGCCAGCATGATTCCCGGCATGGGCAAGGCCATGAAGGATGAGGAAATAGACGACGACGCCTTCAAGAGCATTGAGGCCATCATCTATTCGATGACCCCCGCCGAACGCGAGAACCCCAAACTGCTCAACGGCACACGCCGCAAGCGCATCGCCGACGGCAGCGGCACCAGCATCGTTGAGGTGAACCGCCTCGTGAAACAGTTTGAGGACACCGCCAAAATGATGCGCATGATGACCACCGCAGGCGGGAAGAAACTCATGAAAATGGCAGGAAACATGAAACGGTAATTCAAATATAATAAGGTCTAAAAAACAAGAAACTATACAACCCTAAAAATCTTGAAATCTGAAATCTATGGACACAAAACTTATTGACGGGAAACAAATTTCCGAACAAATAAAGAAGGAAATCGCGGCTGAGGTAGCCAACATGATTGACCAAGGCCTTGCCGCGCCGCACCTCGCCGCCGTCATCGTGGGCGACGACGGCGCCAGCAAGACCTATGTGGCCTCGAAAGAGAAAGCCTGCCAATCGGTGGGCATGACCTCGTCGGTGTATCGTCTGCCCGTTACCACAACGGAGAAAGAAATGCTCGACATGGTCGCGTTCCTCAACAACGACCCCGAAATTGACGGCTACATCATCCAACTGCCCTTGCCGAAACATATCGACGAGAACAAGGTCATCGGTGCCATCAAGCCCGAAAAGGATGTGGACGGTTTCACGAGTGTCAACGCAGGCCGTATGCAGCTTGGCTTGCCCTGCTTTGTGCCCGCCACGCCGAATGGTATCATGGAACTCATCAAACGCTCCGGTATCGAGACCGTTGGCAAGAATGTGGTCGTGTTGGGCCGCTCCAATATCGTGGGTACGCCCATGGCCATCCTGATGTCGCGCAAAGGTATCGACTCCACTGTTACTTTGTGCCACAGCCGCACCCAAAACCTGCCTGAAATCTGCCGTCAGGCCGACATTTTGGTTGCCGCCATCGGCAAGCAGGGCTTCGTAACTGCCGACATGGTGAAACCCGGGGCTGTGGTTATTGATGTGGGTATCCACCGTATCGAAGACCCAAGCAGCCCGAAGGGCTACAAGATTATGGGCGATGTGGATTATGACGAAGTCTGCAAATTGGCCTCCAAAATCACGCCTGTGCCGGGCGGTGTAGGCCCAATGACCATCGTCTCGCTGCTTCAAAACACGCTGAGGGCAGCCAAAGGCGAGGTGTATGCGAAATAAATAAGGGGAGTTCTATAAATTAAACCATTAGAATTTAATTAGTTATATCAATAATTCTTCGTATTTTTGCAGTATTAACAGAAAAGCGTATCACGTATGAAATACCGTAAGGATCAAGATGTTGGACTATTTGACAA
>JBHACT010000097.1:0-26386 GCA_041854745.1 Candidatus Limimorpha sp.
AAAATGATTCAGAACAAGTTAAACAACAGACCAAGAAAAAAACTCGGATTTTTGACACCCATCGAATACTTTTTCGCTAACTTTGCAAAATCAAACCAATGTTTAATCAAAAAAGTTGCATTTGTAACTTGAATTCAGCACTAAACATCATGACAACAACAGAAGAAAGAATGGAAAGCAGAGGAAACCTACCCATGGAAACCGGAAACCGGCAACCTGCAAAGAAAGCCCGTCCAAGCATGAAACTCCTGCTCATTGCAGGGATGTGCGTCGCTTTTCTCATCCCCCAACTCTTAATCAAGAACTTGGTTTCAGAAAGGCAACACACCGAGAGAAATGCTGAAAATGAAGTGTTTGAGAAATGGGGCGGCAACCAAACTCTGGCTGGACCATTTATTGAGGTTTCGTACTCTCGGAATGCTTCTACGGAACGCTACACTATGCTTTTGCTGCCCGAAAAGTTGGATGTGAAAGGCAATGTGAACACCAAGGCTTTGAAGCGGGGCCTCTACGATTTCACTACATACGAAGCTGTACTCAACCTCACAGGACAGTTCAAGTTGCCCAAGGATTTCGACAATAACCTGCTCGACAAAGTCTGGCATTTCGAGGATGCTCGCGTCATTGTTGACATCACGAATCTGAGAGGTCTGCGTGACAATGTGACTCTTAACCTGAACGGAACGAAGCATAACATGGAAGCGCGTGAGGAGCATTGGACGGGACTCGCCTGCCCCGTCGACCTGTCGTGTCTCATGGAAGGCAAGGCCCTCGAATTTTCCGTAAACATCCCATTTAAAGGCTCTGGTAATCTGATGTTTGCGCCTGTTGGGCAAACCACAACCGTCAACTTGAATTCCGACTGCCCCACGCCAAGTTTCAACGGTTACTATTTGCCTGACGAACGACAAGTGAGCGACAAGGGTTTCCAAGCCTCATGGAAAGTGCTGGCCATCAACCGCGATTATCCACAGTTTCTTTCATGCAACAGCAATAACAACCTACTAATCTCAGATTCAACATTCGGCGTTGAGTTGAAAGTCCCCGTGGAGCAATACCAACAGACCGACCGTGCCGTCAAATACGCCTTCCTTATCATTCTGCTTACCTTTGCGGCAGTGTTTTTTGTGGAAATGCGCAAAGCTTTGCCCATCCATCCCGTGCAGTATCTCCTTATCGGTATTGCGCTCATAGTGTTCTACACGCTCCTGCTGTCATTCTCCGAACACATGAGTTTCGCGCTTTCCTATCTCATCGCCAGTGTGATGACTATCGGAATAATTGTCCTATTTATGGCTTCCGTGACAAAGGACAGAAAAACCGCCTTGGGCATAGGTACCTTGTTGGCCGTACTCTACGCTTTTGTCTATGTTTTGCTACAGTTAGAAAGTTATGCCCTGCTGGTGGGAAGTGTCGGACTGTTTATAATTTTAGGAATTGCCATGTTTGCGACACAAAAAATTGAATGGTACAAGAAAAAAGACTAACTTTGCCGCGTTTTTAAGCTGACGGCTGAAACAATCCTGAATCCTAAATCTTTTAAATCATAAAAAATGGCTTTTAACCTCAGAAACAGAGACTTCCTGAAGCTTTTGGATTTCACCCCAGAAGAGATTAAATTTTTCCTGAAACTCGCCGCCGACCTCAAGGCTGCCAAGTATGCAGGTACCGAACAACCCCGCCTCACGGGCAAGAACATCGCCCTGATCTTCGAAAAGACTTCGACCCGCACCCGCTGCGCTTTTGAAGTCGCCGCTAAGGACCAAGGTGCTCATGTCACCTATCTCGGCCCCACAGGCTCTCAGATCGGCATCAAGGAATCGATGGCTGACACCGCTCGCGTGCTGGGTCGCATGTTCGACGGCATCGAGTATCGTGGCTTCGGTCAAGACATCGTTGAAGAATTGGCGAAATATGCTGGCGTACCGGTATGGAACGGCCTCACCAACGAGTTCCATCCCACCCAAATCCTTGCTGACTTCCTCACCATGATGGAACACAGCGACAAGCCCCTCAACCAAGTGACTTTCGCCTACTGCGGCGACGCCCGTTTCAACATGGGCAACTCACTGATGGTGGGTGGTGCCAAGATGGGCATGGATGTCCGCATCGTGGCTCCCAAGGAACTGCAACCCGACAAGAAACTCATCGACACCTGCAAGGCCATCGCCAAGGAAACGGGTGCCAAGGTGACCGTCACCGACGATGTGAAGAAGGGCGTCAAAGGCTGCGACTTCCTATACACCGATGTGTGGGTATCGATGGGCGAACCCGCCGAGGTTTGGAAACAGCGTATCGATTTGCTCAAGCCTTACCAAGTCAACCAAGCCATGATGGACATGACCGGCAACCCGAACTGCAAGTTCATGCACTGCCTGCCCGCTTACCACAACCTTGAAACCAAGGTGGGCCGCGATGTTCACGAACAATTCGGCCTCGACGGCATCGAAGTTACCGAGGAAGTATTCGAAGGCAAGAACAGCATCGTCTTCGACGAAGCCGAGAACCGCATGCACACCATCAAGGCCGTCATGGTGGCCACATTGGGCGACTAATCCCAGTCAAAGTGCAACAAAAAAGAAAGGAACCTCGAAATCGGGGTTCCTTTCGTGTTTTAGGAATGACCTTAGTCATCAGTGGCTGACCACCACGCGCTGGTTGATGACCGTGCCGTCGCTTTGGCGGATGTTGAAGAAATACACACCATTGCTGTATTGGCTTAAATTCACATTGACGGTGTTGCTGCTGGCAGGGATGGTCTCCACCAGTACACCCATCACATTGTAAACCTTCACGCTCTCAATATCATTTCCGGTCTCAATGCGGACATTGGTGTTGGCGGGGTTGGGATAAATTTTGGTTGTTGAAGGAAGCTCGGAAACACTCAGCAATTCGCCGTCTATTTCAACCAAGAACTCTACAAATCCGGCATCCGATTCCATCCTGACTACGGTGCTGGCGACACTCTTGCCTCCCGGAACATAATTAGGCTCGATGTGGAAGACAAAAGTCCCACCGAAATCCAAATTGTAAGGCAATTCACCGGCGGTGATAAGCAGATACTGCTCACCGGTCGGATTCTCCATCTCTTCAATCGAAAGGATTTCAATGGGATCCTCACTGAGGTAATTGCCATTGCTCACAGAGAGTTCAGCGGAAGGCTGATTCTCATCCAACATAACTTGAGCAGTGCCATTAATGATCAAACCCATGTCTTGCAAATTGTTTGACGCATGAGCAAGAACCTTAACCGAATTCATGTTGTTTTCATACTTGGCTATCACACCCATGACATAAAACACATCGGGCTGACTTTCAAACGAATATGTGGTTTCTGTGGTATTCTCTGCCACCAATTCATCGTTGACATAAACATCGTATCCAATAGGATTACCTTGTGCGGGAGCATCCCACGAAGCCGTCAGCGTGCCTCTATTCAATTCAACTATGGTCAGATTCTCAACGGGATAAGGATGCGCTTCGGTGTATTCGTAGGCATAATGGCTGTTGAAGATTTCCTTGCTGTCGTATTTCTGCACCCAGATAGCGACTTCCAAGTCGCTCATTTCTTCGACATGGGTACCCGACATGTCTTGTGTGAATTCCATACGCTGCATCTCGCCAGCGGAGAAGTCAACCGTCGTGCCTTCTGCGTTGGGCAACATTTTCATGAAAATATGGTGGAAAGAAGTCTCGCCGTTGGTTCCCGTGTTGCCATGAGTTTCCTTCTCGTTGACGGAGACAAAAATGCGGGCATTGACATCAACATAAGACATGACATCTGCAATCACCATGATGTTGTTTCCTTCAACCGTGAACGAACCTCTGATATCCATAAAAGACGGAATTTGGGCCTGTTGGTCGAATTGGCCTTGAACGCCGTTGAAAGCTAACGATTCTGCATCAAGGAAAGCCATCGGAACCGCATTGACACTATAGTAATTGCGACGCACGCCGCCTTCTTCGGTATAATAGGGGTCACCGTTGCCGGGCCAGTTCATCTGATATTTGGTGTAGGTGAAACGACCCTCGTTGTTGTTGCAGAAAGTTTGCATCATAACGTTGGGTTGCACACAGGGGCCACAAGTCGATGACGAGAAGTGCTCAATCATGGGCTTCCTTTCGGCAGTGCCATAGGCCACGCTAACGGCTTTGGAAAGCGTGTTGTTGTTGGCATCATCATCGGTTTGGCCATTGACCAAGTTAATGCTGTAGTTGACATTGTAGCTTCCGGGAGTCAGCAAGGTAGGAGTCGTAAAATCCAAGACAGATCTGCCGAGGGAGGCAATGTTGACCTCAAAAGTCTCGGTAACAGGTGCCATGCCTTCCACTTCGTAAGTAGCCTCAACGGAAGTCACAGTGGTGACACCAAAGTTGAAGACCTTAATGCCAAACGAGTTCTCTCCACCACTGGTGAATTCGGAAAGCGTGGCAGCTTCAATACCAAGGTCAAGGTTTTCGAGCGTGAAGATGATGATGTCGTCGAAATACCAGTCGTTGATGTTGTAGCTGGTACCGCTGAAATAGAGGCAGAACTGCACATTGGCCTGACCCATGTCGGGCGTGCTGATTTCTTGGCTCACTGCCCAAGAAGAACTGGTGTTGTAGCTTTGAGTCCAGCCCACATTCCAAGTGGTACCGCCGTCAGACGAGGTAGCCACACCAATGGAGTTGGAAGCAGTGTAGTTGTCCAAAGCATGTTTGAAGGAGAACACGACACTGTTGAGGCCTGTCAGGTCGATGGCGGGCGTAACAAGGCGCGTTGTGCCGTTGAATTGCGGGCTCCAGCTGAGTTTCATCTCGTTGGGCATGCCGCCGGCGTTGTTGGTGGATGAAACCGACCAGTTGGAGTTGTTGGAACTGATGGACCATCCGGTAGGGAGGGTGCTGCCATCAAAGGATTCTTGCAGCAAAAACGCACGGTTTTGTGCCACGCTCACCGTTGCAAACAGCAAGGCGAATGCGAATAGTAGGGTTTTCTTCATAAATGAGGAGATTTTAAAGTTGATTATTCTTTTTTCGTCTGCAAAAATAAGAACAATTTTGAATATAAGCCCAATTAGGAAAATAATATCTACATTTTGCAGCAAAACATCAGCAGCAACCCATATCCCAAAACAAGCAAAAAACTATGTTTGACCTGTCGCCCCAAAAATGGGTCGAACCTTTCAGGCTTTGTTTTTCTGATGGCTATCAGGTCCTTGAGAAACAAGGGGAAAAGCAGCCAAAAAGCGTATGTGTAATAAGGGGCTTTTTTCAAAGCGAGGAATGCGCTCAGGCAAACAAACGCCCCAACGATGAGCAAGCATTGATAGATGAAAGCCTTTTTCAAGCCTAACTTCACCACGAGACTATTCTTACCCGAAATACTGTCGCTCTCACAGTCGCGCATGTTGTTGATATTCAGCACGGCGTTGGAGAGAAAACCCATTGCCGAAGCGGGTAACAAAACGCTGAAATCGAACCGAGGAACAGCCAGATAAAAGGTGCCTGCCACGGCCACCCAACCAAAAAACAGGAAACAAAACAGATCACCCAAACCGTGATAGCCGTAGGGTTTCTTGCCCAAAGTGTAGAGCATGGCGGCCAAAATGGCACCTATGCCCAAAGCGGCAAAGACAAGCACTTTATTCCATGAGGCATGGGTCAACAGGAGCGACAGCAGTAACATTGCTCCCGAAACGAGACACAGAACCACCACCACAACGAGCGTGCGTTTCATCTCTTTTTCAGTGATTGCTCCACTCTGCATTTCGCGTTGCGGCCCAACCCGCTTTGCGCTATCAACGCCTTTCTTGAAGTCGCCGTAATCGTTGGCGAAATTGGAGAGGATTTGCAACAGCATTGCAGTAACAGCGGCAAGCACTATGGGCGCAAGATAAAAACGCTCCATTTTAGCGGCCAAAAGGCCACCCATCAGCACCCCTGAAAAAGAGAGCAGCAGCGTCCTCGGACGCGCTGCTCGTATCCATATTATTAGTTTAGCCATAGGTAGGGTCTTCGACTCCCCCGTCCTTCGGACAACCCCTCAAGAGGGTCAGGGAAGGGATTATACAATCTTACCTTCTTCTGCCTCCACCGCCACGACGGCGTGGTGAGTAATAGGTGTCCTCATAGCGGCCGGCACCACGACGGCCTCTGGAAGACTCTCTTGAAGATGAGCTTCTTGATGAGCCACCTCTTGAACTACCGCCTCTCGAAGCACTGCTACCGCCTTTTGGAGCGCCAAAACCACGCTCAGCGTTGCGTTGCTTGCGGCTTGGGCGGTCGTCATCGTCGAAGAAGACATCGATGTCGTCTAAGCGGTCTTTCCAATTGGGGTCGAGCCACTCGCTACCATCGCGTGAGTGTTCCGATTTGTAGTACGGTTTGTCGTCATCGTAGTCCTTCTTTTTCTTCGATTTCTTCTCGAAGAAGTCGTCATCGCGTTTCTCGCGGAAGTCGTCACGCCTCTCACGACGCTCACCACCAAAATCGTCACGGCCATGGCCATAGCGTTCCTTGCGGTCTTTTCTTCCACCGAAGTCTTTCTTCTCACCGCCGCCTTTCTTGCGTTCGGGCTGGTCTTTGGCCACTTCCACCACAATACCACGCGGGTTGTTACGCGGGTCGGCGAAGCTGTCCAGAATCAACGAAACATAGCTCTCATCCACGTCAACGTACGAATAGTCGCCATAGAGGTCGATACGACCAATCGGGATGTTCTTTGAGTGGGTCACGTCGTTAATCTTGCCAATGATCTTCTGTGGCAGGATGTGGTCGTTTTTGCCCATGCCGAAATAGAGGCGTTTCATGCTCTCGTCACGATGTTCGCGCTCTTTCTTGCGTTCCTTACGGTCTTTCTTTTCGTCGCGCTCGTCCACGTTCAAGTCGACGGCATTTTTGTAATAATCCAAGAAGCGATTGAAGTTGAGGGCAACCATGCGTGTGATGAGTTCTTCGCGGCTCATCCATTCCAGCTTGCGGAGGATGACGGGCAAATAGTCATCGATGTCCTCGCGATTAATATCGACATGTTCAATGCGGTCAATATGCTTAAACAGTTGTTTCTCACACACTTCCTTACCTGTAGGAATCATGGCTTTATCAAACGGACGGCCCACGATTTTTTCAATTCTCTTGATCTTGCTCTTCTCGCGCAAGTTAATGAGGCTAAGGCACATACCCCGTTTGTCGGCACGACCCGTGCGGCCACTGCGGTGCACGTATGTCTCAATGTCGTCGGGCAAGTTGTAGTTGATGATATGGGTCAGTTCCTTCACGTCAATGCCACGTGCAGCTACATCGGTGGCAACCAACAGTTGCAGGCTGCGCTTGCGGAAGTGGTCCATCACATTGTCGCGCATGCCTTGCGAGAGGTCGCCATGCAGTGCGGCGGCATTGTAGCCGTCTTGGATGAGATTGTCGGCAATCTCCTGCGTCTCCAATTTGGTACGGCAGAAGACGATACCATAAATTGACGGTGTGTAGTCAATGATGCGTTTCAACACCGAATAGCGGTCTTTAGCGGCCATCATGTAGTAGATGTGGTCGACATTGGCGGTGCCTGAGTTGCGTTCGCCCACGGCCACTTTCATGGGGTCGGTCATGTACTTGCTAAGGATGGCCTCCACCTCCTTCGGCATGGTGGCCGAGAAGAGCATGGTATGGCGCCCTTCCTTGGGCATGTATTCGAGGATGTCGTCGACTTCCTCTTGGAAGCCCATGTTGAGCATTTCGTCGGCCTCATCGAGGATCATGGTCTTCACATTGGTGAAGTCGACACGGTTGCGGCGGATCATATCGCGAAGGCGGCCAGGTGTGGCCACGATGATCTGCGGTTTCTTGGCTAAGTCTTTAAATTGGAGTTCGATGCTGGCGCCGCCGTAAACGGGTACGATCAGGATTTCAGGAATGTACTTGGCAAAGTTGCGCAAGTCTCTGGTAATCTGCATACAGAGCTCACGCGTTGGACAAAGTATCAACGCCTGTACGCACCGTTGCGTTTCGTCGATCTTGTTCAACAACGGCAGACCAAAGGCCGCCGTCTTGCCCGTTCCCGTCTGTGCAAGGCCCACAAAGTCAACATCTCTCTCCAATAACACAGGAAGTGATTTTTCCTGAATTGGCATAGGATTCTCAAACCCCAGCTCCTTAATAGCCTTCAACAGAGCGGGATTCAATCCAAAATCTGAAAATTGTGACATGAAAAATAAATGTATTTAGTTGTAATTTCGGGCTGCAAAAGTAGTAATAATTAGTGAATTAACTTTCTTTTTATCTTTATTTTTAGTAAAAAAAGCGGTTTTAGGCCTTTTTTTGTACATTTGCCGTCGAAAATGAGACGAAAATCTTTTTTAGTCATATTGCTTCTGGCGATAGTGGCAGCTACAGTTTTCTTTTTCGGGAGACGGTGCAGCCATAGCCACGGGGTGTCGGTCATCAATGTCGACAGCCTTTTTGTCAATATGAACAACAAGATTATAGCCCAAAGGGCCAAACAAGCCGACAAGGTATTCGGCAACATGAACACGGCAGGGTTGAACGGTGTAGTGTTGTACGCCGAGCAGGGACAGGTGGTTTATGAAAAAGCGTTCGGATGGCGCGACCTGAATAGTCGCAAAAAAGACTCATTGCGGATTGACGATGCTTTCCAGCTTTCATCCGACTCAAAAATGTTCACTGCCAAGGCCATCATGCTCCTCAAGGCCGAAGCCAAACTCGATTATGACGACGAGGTGCGGAAACACATCCCTGAATTACCTTATGAGGGCATCACGATTAGGATGCTGCTCCACCACCGTTCGGGCTTGCCCCGCTACGATGCCATGGCCGACCAGTATTGGCCCGACCGTAAAAAACCTTTCTCGAACGAGGAAATGATCAAAATGCTGGCTGAAAAGAAGCCCGAACCCTACGGCAGGCCTGACGGCAGTTATTTCTACAACAACATCAACTATGCCTTGCTGGCATCGGTGGTGGAACGGGCCAGCGGGAAGCACTTTGAAGACTTCATGCGCGAGCGTATCTTCGAGCCGCTTGGCATGGAACATTCCTATATCTATTCCATGCGTAACGATACTGCCGTGTCGGCCCTCATGCCCGTCGAAGCACACGGACACAACCTATACAAAAAAGGGCCCGTGAGAACCCCAAATGACTACCTGAACGGGGTGATGGGCGACAAAATCATGTTCTCCACCGTGGAAGACCTCTGGAAGTTCAACCAAGCTTTGGACAGCCATGCGCTTTTGCCCGACAGTCTTCAGGCCGAGGCCTTCATGCCCGGCTCTTCCGAATGGAAAAATGACGAAAACTACGGCTTCGGATGGCGCATGAGCAAAGCGTATCCCAACATGTATTTCCATTACGGCTGGTGGAAAGGCTACCGCAGTGCGGTTATCCGCGACTCACACAAGAACCGTTTTCTTGCTGTTCTGGCCAACACCACCTACAATTTCCCGACCGAGACCTTATGGAACTTCATTTGCGACACCACAGTGCAACTCCCCGAGTCGGAACCGCTGCCCGAATAAAAGAAAAGACACAGAAAAAAAATTCACTGCGTCTTTTCCGTTACTAAAATGGCTTTATTCCTTCACCACCTTGTCCGAATAAACCTTTCCGTTTTCCAAAGTGACCCGCATCGTATACGTTCCGGCAGGCAGCTGGCTCATATCGATGCTTTCAAAGGCCTTGCTTTGCCTGCGCACCAAGCGGCCCTGTAGGTCGTAGAGCTCCACTTGGGCGGGCTGAACGTCAGGGGAGAATTTGAGATAGAGTTTATTATAGGTTGGGTTGGGATAGTAAGTGTAGGGACAAACTGTGATTTCTGGGTCAGAAATACTTAATGTGCCATTGGGGAATACCTTAAGAAGAAACACTCCACATTCCGTTAGGTTGGTGCTATTTTGCCGATAACCAGAGACAAGGCAACCTCCATCGCTCGAAACTACGATAGATGCTGGTCTATAGATGTTTCTCCTGTCGTGTAAGTACCTTTGCCATAATATGTTTGCATCAGCATCTGTCTTGGTGACAACAAAATCATTGGGTTCTGTTGGTTCTATGTCGTTTGGATAAACTTGAAAATTACAGAAATATAAGACCTCTTCTCTATAATTGTCCATACCTTTGTTGAAGGCCAGCAAATCTAGACTGTCGTTGTCGTGGCCTGAGAATACAAGGGTGTCAAAATTGTTTTCCGCATCGAATTTTATAATTGCAACAGTACCACTGTCTGTGTGGTCAGTTAAACCATTTGGTTTGAGAAAGGACTCACGAACTGTGGTACCGACAATTAAAGTTCCGTCTTTCTTATGGAAAACAACGGCTTCATACGTGTCAAGCAAGGACAGTGACAAACTTGGGATTACAGCCCCAACAGGAAGGTATATATCATTGGGAAGGTCTTGTTGGCCAACGATTTCCAAATCTCTGTTGAATCTATAGATGGCGTTGGGTATCGTGGTGGAACTTGGTCTAATGGATTGACCATAATCTCCACTTCCATCTTGATACTCAAACAAGTCTCCCTGCCCGCCATCGACATAATATGTTTGATGGGGAAATTCAGACAATGCCAGCAACTCGCCTTCTTGTGATAAACGGAGATGAATCATATTTGAATTGAGAGATTGTGAATTAGCATCGAAAGGTGCCGTGCAATATATGATGTCACCTTGACTATCCATCATAGCCCTTCCTCTAAAGAACCACTTTCTATAGGCTTCAGGCAGTTGTATTTCCCTCAACCATAATAAATTCAATTCCAAATCGAATTTCACTAACATGGGAATGTCGTAATGCAATCCATTATTGTGAATTTTTCCAACAGCAAGAAAGCAAGATGAATCATCGGGAACTTGGAAAACTTTGTATACGACCGAGCGACGGCCTTCCTCTCCGATGACTAGCTCATTTAATAATTCACCATCGGCTGACAGTTTGAGAATCTTTGCTGGATAAGTGACTTCGGCTTCATATTCGGAGAAGTCTGTAGTCAGATCGCAGACGGCAAACATGTAGCAATGCTCATCGGGGTTTTCGTCTGTTCCCACTTCCATGACATGAGCTCCCGAAAAGTTTTGCTCATAGTTGTATTGTTTGAAAAAGAAAAAATCAGCTTCTTGTGCGTTCAAGAATAATTCTATCAATGCAAGCAATGAAACTAGTAGGGCTTTTTTCATAGCAAATTGCTTTAAGAATAGGTATGGTTTTGTGTTTATAGCTTGCGCTTCCCAAGTGCACAGGCCGATGGCGCAGAGGCCAACGAGAAGTAATGCTTTTGTTTTCATTACCGTTTGGTTTTTGAGTTTAACAATATGTTTTGATGACACATGTCGTGAATCAAATCACAGCTCAAAATTACAGAGAAAAACACTTCTGTCAATTGAGATATAGCTTTAATCTCGTCTCATATAGCTTTTTTTTAATGGCAAAAGCATAAGTCATTGATGAACAATAAGAAGCAAAAACAAATATATAGGTGTTTTAGCTTTGAATATAAGTGTTGGAAGGTAAAGAGGAGCAAAACAGGCAAGCTTCTTCGGATCGTGAAGTCAAAACCAAAATCACTTGGAAAGAGCCGAGCGTAGCTGTTCCTTTATTCGGTTGGGTTTCAGGTTCAGCTTCTTGCGCAGGTTGCTGCGGGTTTGGTTGACGGTATTTATCCTTAACCCTAAAAAATCGGCCATCTCCGTATTGGAGAGGTCGAAGCAGGAGAGCAGACAGACTTTGGCTTCCGTTTCGGTTAAATCGGGATGGTTTTCCTTAATGGTTGAATACAGACTGGGGTATGCCGTTTCCAAAACACTACGCGCAGCCTCAAAAGGATCGTCTTTTCCATTCATAATCTGCCATACCAAAGACTGCCATTCTTTTTTGGGGTCTTTTGCCCGTTGTGCTTTATCGTAAGCTGTGAGTATCATCCTTAGTCGAGTGGAAATCTCATGGTCCAACACAGAGGTCTTCACCGTTTGCAGCAAATCCTGTTTCAGGCCATCCAATTGCTGCTTCATTTCTTCCTCCGATTTCAGCAATTGTTTGTGCCTGTTTCGCAAAACCAAAATAATGATGGTTGTAATAAGTAATAATATACTGATAATCAATATCGTGATATGCTTTTGGATGATTTTCTTGTTCATCACATTTTGCAGACTCTCATAATCATATTGCTGCTGAATTCGGTATATGGTCTGATTTTGCCGCTGAAACATCAAGTCATATAGAATCTTTTCATGCTTTTCACGGTATTGCAAAGCCAAAACAGCATCGTTTTGGCTTTCGGCAAAACGGGATAGGGCGCTGTATGCGGAAGCTATTGTTTCTTTTTTTACATTGAGAGTGGGCAAAATACCCTCTATATGTTGGTAATGCTTAGCTGCTGAATCCATTTCCTTCATATCAAAAAACACATTGCCTAAATTCAAGCTTGACATGAAGATTCCATTTTCGTCGAGACCTGAGTCCTCCAACATCCGATACAAGCAATCAATGGCTTGATCATATTTACCTTGAATGCGGTACAAAACAGCACAGTTATTCCATATTTTACGATTCGCCTTATAGGATCTGGAATAGCTTTTTTCTGCGTCCAACAAACTCTGGTGCAGGCAAATTTCAGCATTATCAAAATCACCTTGCAACAGAAAACATACACTCATTACGTTTTGTGTCAAAGCCTTGTCGACTATGTGATTGCCAAAATTGAGATGGGCTGTTTGAAGCATAGCAAGGGCTTCTTGTTCCCTTCCATCGTCAAGAAGCATCTTCCCCATCCAATACTCCGCCTGCGCCACAGTAAGGCTGTCAATGGCAAGCTTGCCATATTCTTCCGCCGCTTTAAACGAGCGCATGGCGGCTTCCTTCTCGTTGTAGTGCTGCTGCACGAAGCCGCAGTAGAGTGCAGCGTGGGCGGCCTTGGCGTATTGCTTTTTGCGGGCGTAATAGGCGGCGGCACGTTCCAACTCGGGGCTGGTGGAGAGGGTGGCGTGGTCATCAAAGAAATCGTCGTCCATAAGGGGGGAGAGGGTAGAGACGTTTCCTGAAACGTCTCCTGAAATGTCTCCCAATGTGTCCTCTTTGTTGTTTTTCGAGACGTTTCGGGAAACGTCTCTACAGCCGAACAAGGCCTCGGCCTACAATAGGGCCATGTCCATGCGCTCCCGCTCGCTGAAGCTCGCAGGCATCCGCAACACGCTGTCAATCAAGCATACGGCGCTATCGGGCAGGGTGCCGGCCAGCTGCTCGGCTCGCTTCACCATGCGCCGTGCCTCACGAGTAGACGTGCTACAGGCAGCCAACGTCAACAAAACCAATATCCAAAAGAAACGTTTCATGCCTGCAAAGTTATAAAAAACAAAAAAGACGCAAAAACTCCTTTCGAGATTCTTTGCGTCCGCCTTTCCGGCAATCTTGCCTGTGGCTTTATTTCACCACCAGCTTGAATCCCACACCATGCACATTCAGGATTTCAACGTTGGGATCGTCCTGAAAGTACTTGCGGAGTTTGGTGATGTAAACATCCATTGAGCGTGCGTTGGTACGGTTTTCCTCCTCCCAAATGGTCTGCAACACGAAGCGGCGCTCCAAGGTCTCGCCCATGCGCCCACAAAGCATATACAACAATTCCATCTCCTTAGAGGTCAGCTTGCGCCTCCCCCCCTTGTCATCGGTCAAAAGGAGATGCGGTACATTGAAAGTGAAGCTCCCGATACGGAACTCTAATTCTTGGTTGTTGACGGGCGTGTGCGCAAGCCAACGCTCACACACTTTTACACGGGCCAGCAACTCATCCATACTGAATGGTTTGGTAACATAATCGTCAGCACCCATGCTGAAGCCCTCTAAAACATCATCTTGATCTTTTTTGGCGGTCAGGATGATAACAGGCATAGTTGGTTGCAACGCCTTGATTTGCTTCACCAAAGTGAAGCCGTCCATAACGGGCATCAACACATCGGTGATACATAGGTCATAATGGGAGGAACGGAAGTTGTTCCATGCTTCCTCTCCATTTAAGCACAAAGTTGTGGGATAACCGTGGGCGTCAAGAAAAGCCTTGACAATCATACCTAATCCACGATCATCCTCGACCAATAAAATATTCAAATGTGACATAAAAATAAAATAATAAAATAAACTTCAAAATTTCAATTAATTCAGAATTTGCTCTATGAGCAATAACGGGGTATTCCCAAAAATGTTGTGCAAAGGAAGTATTTTTTTTTTGACATAATATCCACATTCATAAAGATTTTGTCTTATCTTCGCAGCATCTTAATACTCAGAAATATGAAAATCGACCTCACGCATGTCCAAACTTTTTTGGACGAAAACCTAAAAATCAATTTAGCATCAAGGATTTCAGAAGTTTACGAAACTGTTTTCCAAAAAAACGGTGCCGGCAACGACTTTCTCGGTTGGGTTAACCTGCCTTCCGAAATCGAAGAGAGTCTGCTCTCTGACATAGAAAAAACAGCCGCCGACCTCCGTCAGAAGTCGGAAATTTTTGTCGTCATCGGTATCGGCGGTTCCTATCTGGGCGCCCGTGCCGTCATCGAGGCACTGCAAAACCACTTCGCTCCGCTGACCAATGACAAGCCGCTCATCGTGTATGCAGGCCACAACATGAGCGAGGATTACCTCCACGACCTAATGGCCGTCTTGGACAAAAAAGACTATTCCTTGGCGGTGATTTCCAAGTCGGGCACGACAACCGAGCCGGCCATCGCTTTCCGCATACTGAAACAGCATATCATCAACAAATATGGTGAGCAGGAGGCCTCCTCGCGCATTGTCGCCATCACCGACAAGGCTCGTGGTGCCCTAAAGCAGCTGGCCAATGTGAAAGGATACAAGACCTACATCGTTCCCGACGATGTGGGCGGGCGTTTCTCGGTGCTCACCCCCGTGGGTCTGTTGCCCATTGCTATGGCGGGCATCGACATCCGCGCTCTAGTGAAAGGCGCTATTGAAATGGAAAAACAATGCAAGGCCAACCCGACTATCGACAATCCTGTCTCGCAGTATGCGGTGACCCGTCAGGTGCTGTATGCTATGGGCAAGACCAACGAAATCATGGTCAACTATGAGCCGCGTTTGGTCTTTTTCAGCGAATGGTGGAAGCAGCTTTATGGCGAGAGCCACGGCAAGCAGCACAAGGGTATCTTCCCCGCGTCGGTAACTTTCAGCACCGACCTCCACTCCATGGGGCAATACATCCAAGATGGCCTGCGCAACCTCTTTGAGACGGTGATTTCGGTGGAAAACTCAAACCACGAACTGCGCATTCCGATGGAGAACGACGACCTCGACCAGCTGAACTACATCGCCGGAAAACGCATCAGCGAGGTGAACCACAAGGCCGAACTCGGCACCGTACTCGCCCACGAAGACGGCGGCGTGCCTAACATCCGCATCGTCATTCCCGAAATCTCCGAAAAGGTGCTTGGAGAGCTCGTTTATTTCTTCGAAATGGCTTGCGCCGTGAGCGGCTACATGCTGGATGTGAATCCTTTTGACCAACCCGGCGTGGAAGCATACAAGAAGAATATGTTCGGGCTTTTGGGCAAGAAAGGTTTCGAGGAGCAAACGAAGAAACTGAATGAAAGGCTGGGCATCTGAAAAAAGTTGTATCTTTGCGGCATAAAAACAACAGATAACATCTGAAATGGACATACCTAAAGACGACGTAAACTCACAGTTTACATTCACCTACGACGACATCAAAGGCACCGTGCATGTGGTTGACCACCTCACGGGCGAAGAATATGACCTCTTGAAGGAAGACACCGGCTGGTTTGATGCCGAATTCAAATTTGATGTTTAAGAGGACGAATGCCTTACATTCAACATGGTCAAATCTGATCGTAAAAAATGATGGAGACGGTGCGTGCACCGTCTCTACATTGTTTATTTTTTGCGTTTCCAAGCCTGCGAACGACCTAACAGTCCTGTCTTGTCCAACGAACCACGCAGAATGAGTTCGTCGGTTTTTGCTTTGTAGGACACCTTTGCGTGATAAGTCTTTTGGCCCTCAGGGTCATGGATTTTGCCTTTCAGCTGTTCGCCATCAACTTTCATGTCCTCGAAAAGTTTGGTGCCGACCACACCCTCAAATTCCTTAGGATAAGGCGCTTTCATCACCTGATAATCGCCGTTGGCGGCTTTCTCGTATAGGGCCAAGATCACAGCCTGATAGGTACCGTTTTCCTCATAAATGTTGATGGTGGAACGCAGGTCGCCTGTCTTTTCGTCAAAGATATTCCATTGTCCGAGCATCTTGTCAACTTGGGCATGGCCAAGCATTGCCGTGGCAACGAACAAGATTAAAAAATGAATTTTTTTCGTCATAATGTGTTGTATTTTTTCCATGCAATAATACAAAAACCATGCAAAACATGTAGAGACGCGATTCATCGCGTCTCTATCATAAATTCATCGCGTCTCTACCATAAATTCATCGTGTCTCTACCAAATTTATCTCACCACCAATTTCTTGGTTACCACAGCACCATTCGCCTCAATGATATTGACCAAATAAATGCCCCTGTTCCAGTCGGCAGCATCGATGTTGACAACCTTGCTGCCTTGCTGCTCGCAGACTTTCTGGCCAACGAGGTTATACACTTCCACCCGTGCGACATTCGCGCCCTCCACGGTAAATTGGCCCGTGGTGGGATTGGGGTAGAGCTTGGTCTCGGCGGAAAGCTCGGTAACGCTCAGAAGGTCGCCGTTGATGATGATAGAGAACTCGCATTGCCTGTCGCTTGATTCAACAAGCACGGAGGTCTCTACTGTTCCTTTGGCTTGTGAATTGGCGTAGAACATAATGGTAAAATAGTCAGCGGGCTGCAGAGTGTATGGCAATGGATACTGCGGTACAATGTTCAGATAATTATTGCCTTCTTCTGTGATGGAATAAATCTCAACAGGAATCTGCGAACCAAAATTGCGGTTTTGCAGCATGCCTTCAGCACCATTTTCGTCTTCTATATATTGATAAGGTGAACCAACAATAAACAAGCCGGAATCAAGGGCGGTTTTCTTAACCATTGCGGTAACATGGCGTTCACCCAACGAAGTCAGCACTTGAATATCATAAGCAAGGTGATCGTCTTTTCCGGGAGGGCTCTGGAACCAAATGGTAACAATAACTGTTTGTCCGGCTTGCAGCGTATGTGGCAAATTAATACCTTCGATATTCAAAGAAGCTTCTTCTGGAATAATGTTTTGGATGGTCACCGTATTG
The DNA here is from genome assembly GCA_041854745.1 of Candidatus Limimorpha sp. Classification (GTDB taxonomy): domain Bacteria; phylum Bacteroidota; class Bacteroidia; order Bacteroidales; family F082; genus Limimorpha. The sequence continues at coordinate 17,234 of JBHACT010000097.1, forward strand.
GCGGTCTCGTTTTTGATGACGAAATTTCTCACCTCTCCCATGTGTTCAAACCACAGCGTGTCAGGAGTGATGACGAGTTCTCCAGAAGGAACATAGGCTTTCATGGTGAAACGGTGCGGGTCGAGGTCGGCGAAGACGGGTTGCGTGTAGCGGCGACCTGACTCATCGGCACCAAACACATAATAGTCGATTTCCGAGTTGTCTTGATAGCCTTTGATGTAGCCGACATATTCATCGGGGGTGCCTGTGGCGGTCATGTGGGCCACTTGGTAGGCACCGCCATCAATGCTGTAATAAACAAGGAGAGAATCCTGCTTCAGGTTCTGTCCGCTATAAGCGATGAACTTGGAGGTGACGGCGATGGAGTCTTGCCATTCTTGCTCACCGAAAACCACATCGCGGTGGTCAACGAAAAGCATTTCGAAGTCCATCACGCCACGGGTGCGGCAATGCAGGGCATCGGTATTCTGCCAACCGGGGTTGCCGCTGTTCACGCCCACAATTTCATAACCCGGCATGGCCTCCTGATAAACGGCCAAAGCTTGCTGGTTGTATGTGTTATTGCTGCCCAACGGCACATAGACGGTCTTGTTGAGAATAAGGCTGTTGGTGTAGGGCGCCAAAGTGTAGCCTCCGGGCTCGTCAACACGATACACACGGTAGGGATAGCCCCAGCAGCAGTTGGTGGTGGCGAAGTATTCTGCCACTTCCTCATAATAGGGATAGCGGGGATTGCTTTCTGGCAGACGGGCAATCAAAATCTTGTCAGGAGCCAAGTATTTTCCCCAGCAATCCACATGGGCGATGTAGTCGCCTTGCGGGTCAATGGTGATATGGTAGGGGTCGATGCCAAGGTAGTCGCGCATCTTGTTGCGGACATTGGTCTCGTTGTAGCCGTTTTCTTGCAGCACGAGATCATCGCTCACGCCATGTCCACGACCGTCTTCCATCATGTTGCCCCCGGTGTGTTCGAGGTTCATGCCATACATGGGGATGTTCCAAAAGTTGGCGAACACGCCCGAGATATTGTCGTCGTTGGGACGCGGACGGTTGTAAACATTGTCAACGATGGCGGGCTGGCGGTCCTCAAAGATGTACCACGGGCCATAGTCGCGCACCCAGTAAGAGTCGGTTGGAGCGTTCACAAAAGTGACATTGCTCATGTTGACACCTGCACTTTGAAAGGTGTTTTGGGCTTGGTTCTGAAAGTCAGAGTCGACGATGCAGTACACATGACAATTGTTAGACATCTGTGTGACAAGGTTCGTAGGGATGCCCAAGGGGTAGCGAATCATCACGCCCTGCATAGGCTCAAACTCGGCCACAAAGCGGGGCTGACCTGCAGGTGGGTCGGTCTCAACGAAGTTCCTGCCTCGCGAGGTGTCGTACATTTCTTCTTCGGAGAGATAGTGTAACTTTCTCCAGTCGGGTTTCTTCTCCTGTGCCTGCACGGTGACGGCCATCAGGAGCAAAAGGGTAAAAATTGATAATGCTTTTTTCATTGCTTGAAAATTTGCGGCAAAGGTAATATTAATTGTTGAAATCTTGGTTTTTCAGCATCCAATTACATGAGCTTCTGATAGAACTGCCACCACTTGTCGGGCAGTTCGTTGCGCATGGCTTGGTCGTAGTCTTCTTTCGAGCAGGGGATGAAATGATGCCGTTCGTAGCGTTGGTCGCCATTTTGCAGGAACGACACATCCATCCACCATTTGCCCGTAATCTTATGGCAAAGGAACACCACTTTTTCTTCTCCTTCTCCGATTTGCACATTGTAACGCCGGAAATCGTTGCTCTCCAAGGTAGGAATATCGTCCTGCCGTCCGGAGAAACCTTCGATGAAGTACCACACCATCTCGGCAACAAGGTTGGCCGTGCGTGCATTAATGTCGTAGTGAGGGTTGTATTCAAAGAAACCGATGGACGAGAGCTTATAACTCAGTCCGGCATAGCGTGTCATGCGGCAAGCTTCCTCTCCATTAAAGCCGTTGGGCGAGGCATTCTTCACACCCGGCGCATCGGCGGCACGGATGGCCGAGATGTCGAAACTCAGGAGGTTGGCGTTGCGAATGAGTGGTTCGGCCAGTTCGATGTGTTGCTTGAAATTACCCAACCGATAGGCATCAAAGAGCAACTGCTTCATCAATTCAACATTCTCTGTGTCAACATAATAGGATTGGTATCCAATATTGGTGAAGTTGAAAAGATAATTGGGCTGGTGCAGGATGATATGGCTAAGATAGGAGTGCGAGTTGAGCGCTTCCTTGTCGTTGCCGATGTCGAACATGGGGTCGACGGCGGCAATGTTGATGAGTTTGCCCGTGGGCTCATACACCTGATACATCGTGTAGGTAAGGTCTTGTCCTGCTCCGATGATGATGGGGACGATTTTGTTTTTCATCAGCTCTGTAAGCACCTGATTGACAGCATAATAGGTATCGTTTAGCTCTTTCCCAATCCTGACATCGCCCAAGTCGATGATATGGAGTTGAGGCCAGTGGTTGAAAAGCGGATAGAGGGCTTTTCGGATGTGGTCCACCCCATCGGCGCAGCCTTGGTTGTCGACCGCACCACGCTCTTCCTTAACGCCGATGATGGCCAAATCTACGCCTTCAAGACAGGGAAATTCGTCCTCATAGCGGTAGATATTGATGGTTTCGCCCAAGGTTTTCTTTCCCGGACGGTGGCTCTTGCCGAAGCACTCTTCGGATACGGGTTCAAGGAAAATGCTGATGTCCATGGTGGTGGTTTTTGAAAAGAAAATGATTGGCTATGACTTGTTACAATGACCATGACTGCTTCAACCAAGGCCAAAGCAGTCATGGTCATGGGTCATAGTCCCGTGTCTAATAACACAGATCTTGAGTTTTATTGATAAAGCTTCTGCCAGTTCTTATACTCGCGGTCTTTCCACGGTGCGTTGTGGTAGGCATAGCTGACGATGGTCGGGATGACGGTGGTGCCTTCGGCGTAAACCATCTGTTGAAGTTCCTCGCTCACCTTACCCCACGATCCTGCCTCAAGCAATGTTGACGACGAACAGGCGCCATCGCGCACATCAGCCACGGTGATTTGGATGGCATATTTGTGCATAGGCACCTCTTGACCGAGAATTTCGGCGCAAACGACAGTGTCTTGTGCAAAATTCTTGGGCGTGCCGCCACCAACCATGAAGAGGCCCGACTCTGGGCTGTTCATCTTGATTTCGGTAAGTTCGAGGAAGTCAGCCACCGAGTCGATGCTGACGTATGGCTTGCCGGCTTTCTTGCGCAGCCACTGGTGCTTGCCGATGCCGAAGCCTGCCGACGAGTCGCTGAAAGCGGGGCAGAAAATAGGCACACCGCACTCGTAGCAAGTCTGGATGAGACTCTCTTTTTTCACGCTATGACCGTTGGCAAGCCATTTTCCCAGCTCGTAGATGAACTCACGGCTACTGTAGGGGCGGCACTCTAAAGTGTCGGCCACATCGCAGGTGGCTTGGTCGCAGGCCTGCAACTCTTCCTCATCTATGAAAGTATCATAAATGCGGTCGATGTAGAGTTCGCGCAGCTTGGTATCGGGGATGACATTCTCCTTGGTGCCGATATAATGCTTATAACCAAGGGCTTCGAAGAGGTCCATGTCGATGATGGAAGCACCTGTGCTGACGATGGCGTCAACCATCTTGTTTTTAACCATCTCCACATACACTTGCATACATCCGGCAGCCGAGGTGGAACCAGCGATGGTGAGGATGTTGGTGCAGTCCTTTTCCGCAATCATCTGGCAGAAGATGTCGGCGGCACGGGCCGTTTCGCGCGAGGTGAACGACATCTTTCGCATGGCGTTGACGAGTTGGGTTGAGTCGTAGCTCTTAATGTCGATATGTTCGACAACATTTTTCAGTAAGTCTTTTTTCTCCATTTTACTATTTGATTTATTGATTAATCATCCACAATTCAGGATGGCAAAAATAGTAAATAATTTGCTATGCGTATATAAAAAATCTTGTACCGCAATGCAAAAGCATCACCTATGCGGCATTCAATCCTACGCAATTCTGCAATTTCGCGCGATTTTTTGGGGATCAGACAGACAAAACATACTAAAAATCAAAAATATCAATCGAATATTTTGTGATTCATTGTATATTTACCAATTAAAACGGTAACTTTGTGCCGAAATTATGAACCATAAAATTAAGAAATCATGAAAAAACTGTATTTATTGTCAACAATCTTGCTGATGGCGGTCGTATCGTCCGCAGGAATCCCTCCCAGAACACCGTTTGTGGTGCTTCAAGTCAACGGAAAAGAATATCAAGAAGGAGCTGAGATAAAAGTCCGCTCCGGCGAGAGGGTTTTCGTAGAAGCAAAGCTCATGGGTGGAAAGCGTGATTATTGCTCAGATCCGGGCACTTACGCAAATGTAGGAAAAAACACCGTGATTTTATCGCAAGGCGAAAACGGAATGTCATTTGAAATCAACAATTACCAATTTACCGGAGATTGGAAATTGACAGAAGAAAAAGCGACCTTTAAATCAGGGCCAGAGGTTAAAATCAACATGACGGGTTCGGGCAATATGAATAGAACCGCCGAAGTTGTGTTTACAAGAGGAAATTACTCAAAAGTGTTTTTCACCGTTAATTCTACCACCAAATGGCATTATGTCAGGAAAACACCGGCAGGAAAAACAGAAGATAATGAAACCAATACCGGAACAGCCACATTTCATTTTGTCGTAGAGATGAAAGACAACACTTGGTATTCTTCAAATAACATAATCGCAAAAGGAGACGAAGACTTCTCGGTCAGAAACAATTTGGACAGGATACAAGGCTTTTATCAAGCCATCGAAAAAGCCATGCTCAAAAAGGATTGGAAGGTCGCCGAAATGCAATGGGGCAATTTGAAAACCAGCTTGGAAGAACTTCAGACAAATATCAACAGAGCCAAGCAAAAGAATAAAAACTATGAATGTGATATTACGCTTGTTGGCCTGCCGTCAAATCAATCGATGCAACATATTGAGGACATAAAAACCATGTCGGGATCATGGAAAGAATGCTGGCAGATTTGCTCGGATAACTACACGAAGATCAACGACGACCTCCTGAAAAACAGGATGACTCTTTCCCTTAATGTGATGAAATCCATCATCAAAAACTATGTTACATGGAGCAATCATTTGCCCACATCATCTGCCGATATTTTAACGCTATATGACCCGAAAGGAATTTTCACGGCACTTGATTTGCCGCGAAATGTTCTGGAATGGTACACCGAAGCACAAAGCGATGCCTCCATACTTAAGAACCAAGCCAACAACATCAAACTATTAAACCGATTAAGCGAGTTTTACCACGAGAAAATGCAGAACTCAACAAACGAAAGAAAAACCTTTGTTGAAATGCAGAAAGACCTGCAACCTGCAATTGGTTTCCATAGCAAAATGGAACAATACATTTCCAAATCAAGTTCCGTAAAGTTATCAAAGAACAGCAAATAGCATCAGAATCGAGCTTGACCAAGCGTATTGAAAAGATGGGCATATCGCTTATATGAGCGCGTGATAATAGAACATGGGGGCGGTGTTGCCGCCCCCAAATGTTATGTCATGGATGAAAACGGCAGGAGCAATCCTGTGTTTTGGCTATTTTTTCTTGATTGTCCGCTTCTTCGGTGCATTCTTTGGGTCTTCCACGATGGCCATGCACTGTTCGTAGGTGAGTGTGGCTGGGTCGACTGACTTCGCAATCTTGAAGTTGGTCTTTTTGAAGGAGATATAAGGCCCGAAGCGACCGTTCAACACGCGCAAGTCGGGGTCTTGGTCGAAAGTACGGATGATGTTGTTCAAGTCGCTCTGCCGCTTCTCGTTGATGATTTCGACAGCGCGGTCATATTCCACCACTGCGGGGTTGTCGGTTTTGGCCAAACTGTAGAACTTACTGTCGTGGCGGATGTATGGACCGAAACGGCCCACGGCCACAATGACCTCCTTGCCTTCAAACTCACCAAGGATACGCGGGAAGTCGAAAAGTTTCAGCACCTCTTCCAAGGTAACACTCTCGATACTCATGTCTTTCTTCAAGCCGGCGAAACGAGGTTTCTCCTCCGATTCAGTGTCGCCAATCTGCGCCACGGGACCAAAACGACCCACTTTGACAAAGACATTCTTGCCCGTGGCAGGGTCAACACCCAGCAGCCTCTCGCCGCTGAACTTGCCATAGTGCTCGGTAGTGGATACGACTTGCTCGTGGAAACTCTTGTAAAAGTCCTTGATCATGGCGTTCCATTGACGTTTGCCTTCAGCAATCTTGTCGAATTCCTTCTCCACATTGGCGGTGAAGTTGTAGTCGACAATACTCTCGAAATACTGTATCAAGAACTTGTTGACGAGCGCACCGATGTCGGTGGGCAACAGCTTACCCTTCTCAGCTCCATAGTTTTCCTTGCCTTGTTTATCAGTTATTTTGTTGTTTTTAAGCGTGATAATACTAAATGTATGTGATTCGCCTTTCACATCGCCTTTGGTAACATACTCGCGTTTCTGGATGGTGGAGATGGTAGGCGCATAGGTGGAAGGACGGCCGATACCGAGTTCTTCCATCTTCTTGACGAGGCTGGCCTCGGTGTAGCGCAAGGGATGGCGCGTGTAACGCTGCTGGGCTTCCATCTTCTCCATGTCGAGAGCGGTACCCACCTCAATGGGCGGCAGGATGACGGCGGTGTCTTCGGCACGGTCGTCGTCGTAGCTTTCCATATAGACTTTCAGGAAACCGTCGAAGAGGAAAACCTCGCCGGTGGCCACAAATTGCTTGTCATTAGTCGAGATGCCGATGTTCACATTGGTGCGTTCCATCTGGGCGTCGGCCATTTGTGAGGCGATGGTGCGTTTCCAAATGAGCTCGTAGAGTTTGCGTTCGTCAGCAGTGCCTTTGATGGTATGTTGATCCAAATAAGTTGGGCGGATGGCTTCGTGTGCCTCTTGGGCACCCTTGGTTTTGGTGTGATATTGGCGGGTTTTCACATATTCGGCACCATAATGCTCCATGATTTCCTTCTTGGCCATGTTGAGAGCGAGTTTCGAAAGGTTGACCGAGTCGGTACGCATATAGGTGATTTTTCCGGATTCGTACAGTTGCTGCGCAACGCGCATGGTGTTGGCGACCGAGAAGCCTAATTTCCTCGCGGCTTCCTGCTGCAAAGTCGAAGTGGTGAAAGGCGGAGCGGGATAACGGGTGGCAGGTTTCTTCTCGATGGCGTCGACCTTATATCCTGCGTTGATACACGACTCAAGGAACTTTCGCGTTTCTTCCTCAGTGTCAAAACGGTGGGGCAATTCGGCGGACAGGGTGTATTCCTGCCCGTCCTTTATGAAGCTGAACTGCGTCGTAACGCGGTATGCGCTGGTCTGAACGAAATTCTTGATTTCTTCCTCGCGCTCAACGATGAGGCGCACGGCCACCGACTGCACGCGGCCTGCCGACAGCGAGGGTTTCACCTTCTTCCAAAGCAGGGGCGACAGCTCGTAACCCACCAAACGGTCGAGAACGCGGCGGGCCTGCTGGGCTGCCACCAAGCCCATGTCGATGTCGCGCGGGTTCTCGATAGCTTCGAGAATGGCGGTCTTGGTAATTTCATGAAAGACAATGCGTTTTGTGTCTTTTTTCTTCAGGTCAAGGGCCTCATAAAGGTGCCATGAGATGGATTCTCCTTCACGGTCCTCATCGGATGCAAGCCATACTGTTTCGGCGGCTTTCGAGAGTTTCCTCAGCTCGGCAACAAGGGCTTTCTTGTCGTCAGAAATCTCGTATTCTGGTTCAAAGTCTTTTTCAATATCAACACTTATGGTGTTTTTATTCAAGTCGCGCACATGTCCATAACTCGACTTCACCATGTACTCTTTTCCTAAAAAACCTTCGATGGTTTTGGCTTTGGCCGGTGACTCCACGATAACTAAATTCTTTGCCATAGTCTCAATCTTTCAATTTGTGAGGGGATGTCAACCCCCGATTTTCGCGTGCAAAAGTAGTGGAATAAAAGCGGACAAAAGATACTTTTTTTCAAAAATTTTCTTATTTGGTTGATTTATAGATAGATAATTTTGTAATTTTGTGCCATGGAAGAATTGCTACAATACGCCGTACAAGCTGCGCTCGAAGCCGGCAAAGTCATCATGGAGGTCTATGCAAAGCCTTTCGAGGTCTACACCAAGGATGACGACTCACCCGTCACGCAGGCCGACATTCGCGCCAGCAACATCATCAAAGAAATGTTGAAACTTACGGGGCTGCCTTTTGTCAGCGAGGAGGAACTGCCGCCCGACCGTTCGCAATACGAACGCTATTGGCTCGTCGACCCTTTAGACGGCACGGCAGAGTTCGTGAAGCGCAACGGTGAATTTACGGTCAACATTGCATTGATCGATGACAAGCAGCCGGTCTTAGGCGTGATTTATGCGCCGGTTTTAAATCGGTTATGGCGTTCCGATACCGTAGGGCTGTCGCACTGTGGCAGCCGCACAAAACGCCCATTTACCGTTTTGGTCAGCCGTTCGCACCGCACGCCCGAAGTGGACACCTATATTAATAAGGTATTGCGCCCCGTCCATCCCGATCTCGTCATCGACACGCAGGGCAGCAGCCTAAAATTCGCCCGTTTGGCCGAAGGAACCGCCGATGTATATGTCTGTTACAGCAAGACCAAGGAATGGGACACCGCTGCTGCCGATGCCATCCTTCGTGCCGCAGGTGGCAAGGTGCTCCGCATCAACGACGGCAAGCCCTTGGAATACAGCAAGGAAGCGTATCCCAACCCGCCGTTTGTGGCGTGGGCTGGAACTAGTGAAATAATAACTTAGGAATAAAATATTATTACGCATTAAAATCTGTAATGTTGAATTTCTAGTAAAGCCCAAACAAACAATTATACACATCCTATTCTATTCAGGATAGGAATAGAAAACCCTTCTTCCGTTTGGAAAAACGGATTTTACTATGCCATCTAAAGGTACTTGAACTTAAATTGTAACCTAAATTCAACACATAAATGCAACTTTTTCGGAGGCACGAGGTGAAACATATTTTACTCAAACGAGAGAGAGGAGAAAACCCCTCCCCCTGTTTGAGCCGGATAAATGCCTATCTTTGCCTCCGTCCAAAAGTTCAAA
>JBHACT010000098.1:0-6171 GCA_041854745.1 Candidatus Limimorpha sp.
AAAATGATTCAGAACAAGTTAAACAACAGACCAAGAAAAAAACTCGGATTTTTGACACCCATCGAATACTTTTTCGCTAACTTTGCAAAATCAAACCAATGTTTAATCAAAAAAGTTGCATTTGTAACTTGAATTCAGCATTAATTAAACTTCAATACTATGAAAAAACACCTGTTAATTATCGTCTTTGCCATCGTTGGTATGGCAAGCAACTCCTGTACCATCAATGTCAATGCGGAGACCGTTAATGGCAGTGGCAACATCGTAACACAAGGCTATGATGTGAGTGCTTTCAATGAAATCTCCGTATCTTTACCCGCAAAGGTAAACTTTACTGTTTCAAATGTTTATGCCTGTAATATCCGTATTGATGAGAACCTTCTCGACTACCTTGAAATCAAGGTGAAAGACAGGGAACTGCTGCTGGGCAAAAAACAGATGTATAGTGGAATCAACCTCCGTCCTACTGAGTTTGTCATCGAAGTTTCCGCTCCGAGTTTAGAGGAGCTGAACTTGGCGGGAAGCGGTGCCTTTTCTTTCCAGAGCCCTATGAATGTCAATGAATTGGAAATCAATTCGGCGGGTTCGGGAAGTGTGCTTTTCGAAAAGGCGGCTCGTGTCGGCAAGTTGGAGATGAACTTGGCTGGTTCAGGAAGCATACTTTGCCCCGAACTCACTGCCGACGAGGTTGAACTGAGCGTGGCGGGTTCGGGCAGCGCGAAGATTGAAGCCGGCAACATTAATAAGTTGGAGGTTTCCATTGCAGGCTCAGGCTCGTTTGAGTCGCATGCCGAACTGACCAAACTTGAAGTCGATGTGATGGGATCAGGCGATGTAACCGCCAAGGTCAACGGAACGCTGAAATACAGCATTGCCGGTTCGGGTCGGGTCAGATACTACGGCGATGCCGTTGTGAAAGGCGACAAAATCGGCAGCGGGAAGGTGAAGCAAATCGATGCACCGAATCGCTGATGTCGTTAGACTTATAGTAAATCACTTTTTCATATCCTTGTAATGAAAAACGGCTGACTTAAGGTCAGCCGTTTTCTATTGTAATGGGCTTAATCCATTAACGGAATACGGTCACGCGCTTAACACCAAAGCCGTTCTCCGTGTAGATGCGTACCATGTAGATACCTGCACCGAAGGGGTTCATGTTGATGATTTCCGTGTCGAGTTTCGTATCCATATCGTAAACCACCTGACCGAGTTCGTTTGTTATGGTAATGCGCCGCATACCCTCAGCCTCAATGGTGATATTGCCATTGGTCGGGTTGGGGTAGAGGCTGGCTTTCACGCCAAACTCGTTCACATCGGTGGAGTTCTTCACATTGATGTTCAGTGTGCCGTTACCGTTGTTGCAAGGAGAAACAGGCGTGGCGGTCAGCACGGCTTCGCCCTTGTAAGTCTCGTCCCAAGTAACCACAACCGATTTGCCATCGTTGGCGGGTGTGAGTACGGCGGCTTCTTCAGGATCAATGCTGAAATTGGATGACACATCGTTGGTCACCGTGTAGGTGGTAGTAGGCGTGAGGAACACGTCCAATTCGTTGCTGCCGCTGATTTCGGGTTGGGCAACATTAGGATACACTTCCACGGCGATGGCCTGCATGGGCTCAATTTCGCAGCCGTTGGCGTCAGTCACCTTGACCACAGCATCAGCTATGGTGTTTGTTGGAGTGAGTGTCAGCGTGTAACTGTCGCTTTCCGAGGTGAAGCCTTCCGAGGATTGCATTTCAACGGTGTAGGGTGCCACACCTGTGAAGTTGAACTCAATGTTCACGCTCTCGCCTTCGCAAATGCCTTCGGGTACTTCGCCGAGAGTAATCGTGGGAACAGGACGGGCGTTTACGGTGAAAGTAAATTCGCCTTGCTCAAATGATACATTGCAAGTTTGATTGGAAAGAGAGGTGATGTTGTAAACGGTTTCACCTGCTGTAGCAGCGCCAAGCTCAATGTATGTTGCGCCGGCATTAAGTTCATATTGCGTTCCATTCACGATGACAACAAAGGCAGGATTGGTAATTGGCCCATTGGAAGACTGTCCCGAGAGCGTGAAATTCATTTTGACCGTTTCGCCTTCGCAAAGTTCAACGGTTTCGGCGGTCAAAGTCATTTGGGGAAGAGGCTCCATGTTAAAAGGATACTCGAAAGTAATGGCCCCGCAGCCGGGCGAAACGGCAAAAGCGGTCAGGGTAACGCCGTTGGCAATGTCGCCAAGGCCAGGGGTGTAGGTGGTTTCCAAGGAGGAGGCATCGGCAAATTCGCCATCTCCGGAGGTCAGCCATTGGAATGACATGTATTCTCCTTGAACGTCCACGGCGATGAGTTGTGGATCGGAGACAGCGCAGTAGAAATAATCGATGAGTGCTTCGGAAATCACCACATTGTCTATGATATTCACGGTCATTTGGTCTGAAATTGTCTCTCCGTTTCCGTTGATGGTAAGGGTCAGCGTGGCTTGACCGTTGGCAATATCTTGTGAGCCGGGAGAATAAATAGGCGTGTCACATGAAGCGTTGTCGAAGGTGCCATCTCCGGAGGTAGTCCATTGCATGGTCTGGTAATGAATGGCGTAGCCCACGATTTGGGCATCGTTGCCTTTGCATACGGTAACATCGTTGCCGGCAGTGCACATCATGATACGGTCGGCGGGTAGGTTGATGTAGTCAATCCAGCCGCAGTCGCTGCCATTGTTCACCGCACCGTCTTTGGTGTATGTCCATTTGTAGGTGTGGGTACCCGCACTAACTGAATAGGTGGCTTTCGTCCAATCCACGTTGCCCGACCACGTGCCTCGCTCGATGTTGTCGATATAGAAGCGGAGTTTGTCGTAATTGGTTTCCGACGACACCTTGTAATAGAAGGAGATTTCGTCTTCGGTGCCTGCTTCGTGGGTAAGTGTCAAGGAAGTGGATCCGTTGTCGCCGATGGCTCCCGATTTTATGCAGTATTGGCCTTCGTAAGGCTGTTCGTTGACAACAGTCCAAGGTGCTTGGTTGTCATTGGTCCAACCTTCTCCAAGAATGCCCGATTCAAAGTCTTCGATGACAAGGCCGACTTTCACAAGGTAGTCTTTTGTCTCAAAGTAATGTCCTGAAGCCACGGAAAGCAAAAGCGGGCAGTTGTAGCCAATCGGGGTGTCTTCGCTGACAGTGATGTCGAAAACTGCGGCCTGGCTTTCGGCGGCATTCACATGGTCGAAATGGACGGTGTTTTCAACGATGGTAAGGTAGGGCGAAAGGAACTGCAAGCTGGCCGTAGTGGATGCGGCGTTGCTGTGGCCGTTGTTCTCGATGGGGAAGTTAAGTTGTGCGGTCTCGCCGGCATCGAGGCGACCGTTGCCATTGCCGTTCACCTCGATGATGGTCATATTGCCTAATTTGAAAATGGGAGCAAAAGCTTTCAAGCTAAAGTTGCTTACATAGGAGTCGTTACCATTGGTTACGGTGATGGTGAAAGGAATGCTAACATTGTCAGGTATGCTATCGTCCACGGTGAAAGAGAAGGCATTCTCCACGCTTTGCAAGCCGTTGGGAGCCATGCTGTTGTATTGTGCTGTGGCATCGTTGATGCTGATGTGCTCCGAGGTGGTGGCAAGCGTGGCTTCAAAAGCGTTGATGCTCTCGGATCCGACGTTTTTCATGGTAATGTCAAGGCTGATGGCTTCTCCAAAGTCAAGTTGGCCATTGTTGTCTTGATCATGGATTACTTTGCTGTCGAAGACGATATATGGTCCGTTGGCGGGAATAACCTCAATCACTGACTCATAGCGAAGATAATTCTGGCCTGTTACGATGAGGTTGATTTCTGTGGGGGGCACCTGAGGTTCAAATTGAACAGTTTGTGGGATTCCTGTGGCTTCGGCTACGGCGAGGATTTCCCAGCCACCGTCCGACTTGGCTTTCACCAAACTGATGACACAGCCTTCAGGAGCGGTGATTAAGGTTTCTCCGTTACCGGCCAGAATGACATCAGCATGAGTGACATCCATGTTTTGAGGTACTTGGGTGTAGATGCGCAAGAAAGCATCGCAGTGGGCGGTGAACATGGTATAGGTGATGTCCTTGTGCTCTGTGTTGTAGGGCCATGAGCTTTGGGAAAGGAAGTATTTGCCTGCCACATTGCCAAAAGCGGGCATCCAGTTGCCGGTGTTGTTGGCAAAGGGGCCGTAGTCGGGCATGAAATTGCTGTCGAAGAGGTCGTAGACTCCCCATACGAAAGCGTCATTAACGAAAGAGTAGGAGGTTTCGGTAGGGCAGAGCAAACCGACGGCACCGGCGTTCTCACCGTTGTAGGTGCGGCGCATCCAAGCTTCGCAGAAGCAGTTGGAATTGTAATTGAATTTACCCGTAAGGCAATTGATTGACATGACAAAGGGCAATTTGCCGACGTTGTTCATTTGTGCGACATGGTTGTTGGTGACGGCGGGTTCTCCCCAACCTGTCTCCAAACCATGGTCGCGGTGCTGCAGCCAAAAAGTACCGCTGTTGATAGCTTGAACGACTTGGTTCGGTGTACCGCCAGTCCAGCCACCTAATTCGGACGGCGTTTGTGGGATGTAATCCAAACCGTTGGGGCCGAAATAGTTAACTACCATGTTGGTGTTTTGGTTGCTGGACCATATATTGCCCGGCTCGCCGCTATAGATGCAATTGATGCGGTTGGGGTCATAGCCTTTGTCGCGCATGTAACCACCGAACACTTCGGAACAAATCTGGAACCAACGTTCGGTCTGCCAGCCCAAGGCGGTGATGGGACGGGTGTAGAAGTCGGGGGTCATGTTGGGTTTGGTGTACTCGTATTCGATTTGTTTGCCGACGAAGACGGGCAGTTGGGCGGGTGTCTCGGCAATCAGGCGTGAGAACACCATGTCAGGCAAGTTGTCGTTGCCGACCGCGTCAGCGTACCCGTTGTCGGTGATACAGCTGCCGAGAGGGTGCGGAACTGTCTCGGCAGGCACATACTGTCCCATGTTGGTGCCATGGTCACCAAGCAGACAGACGGCCACGGGGGCAATCTCCCACGTGTTGTAGGCATTGTGGAACCACGACTTCATCTGAGCGGTGGTGTTGGCGGGCATCTCGTCGAGGCGATACACTTCCGTGATAATGCCTTGGCGTGTGCGGTATTCTTTAAGCTGGTTGGCATACTCGGCCCAAGCGTCGTTGTTGGGAGTGATGATGAGGTATTCGGCTCCGGCCTCACCGTCACGCAGCCATTGCTGCATGCGGGCTTCATAGTTGATGACGGGCAACTGGTCGTAGTTCAGCAGTTCGGCGGCAAGGATGGGGTCCCAATAGGGCGAACGCAGACGGTTCTCACCGAAATGGCCGTTGCCGCCTTCAAATTCAAGGGCCAACTCGATATTGGTGTACACGACCAGGTCTTTCGTGATGGGGTTATATTGGAAAGGTGTGATGGAAACGGTAACGGCATCCACTCCTCGGATATAGGTCGTGCCCACTATGAAAGGATTTTCGGGATACAATGCGTTATTGGCGTAAACCTTTGTGTCTTTCACATAGTTCATGTCGGGCTCTTCGCTTTCCGCTTGAATGCGCAAGGCTGGAGCAATGTTGACATTTTTGATGATCTCGGTTTCGTACCGGACCACTCTCAGGTTGGCCTTGGCACCTTGCGGAATGGCCAACATGCGACTTTCCGTAGGGAGGTTGGGACAACCGGCCGTGTTGGGCAGGGTGATGGCCGAGATGTTGATTTCCGACATCTCCTCGCCTCGATAGTTGAGTTGGTTCAATGACATTTGCCCCAGTTCGTAGCTGATGTGCAATCCGTCACGAGTCTTTTCCGTCAGAGCGAAGCCTTGCTTTCCCTTGACCGGGTAGTGGAAGGTTTGTGCCATGACCCTGTTGCCCGCTATAGCAAGCAGCGTAAGGGCGATAGCAATGGATAATGATTTTTTCATTGAGGTAAATATTTGGTTAAACATTGAGATTCCGGAAGAATCTGAATCAGGATGCAAATTTAGCATAAAATCAAAAAAGAGACACGAAAATGTCTCTTTTTTTGATAAGTAGGTAGTCAAAATTAAGCTGCATAATGAGAGTAGTTGACGAACAGAGATGTACCGACCGAAGCCAAAGCCCTGTCGGTGGCGTAGAAGAGGGAATCGGTGGACACATAGTCTTGCGGACGTATCCACTTTCC
>JBHACT010000099.1:0-16729 GCA_041854745.1 Candidatus Limimorpha sp.
AAACCAAACGGCAAGCGCCGCTCCGTGAGGGTCAAGCTTTTAGCCGTCCCTTGCGGACGCTTCCCCGCATGTCGGCCAACCCTCCCCGCCCTACCCGGACCGTCTTTGGCAAGCCCATGCCAACACACATTGTTGCATTGCCCTCACCGCCGCCTCGCGCCATTGCAAGCAAAGCGCAGCAAAAGTCCCCCTTTTAAGGGGGCCAGGGGGATTAAAACAGCCTCCTCCACCGCCGCCTCGCGCTTCGCTACGCTCGCAATGACGCGAGGCGGCAGTGTGGAGACGCGGCGTGGTAGAGATGTGAGACGCGGCACGCCGCGTCTCTACGAGGGGGCAATTGCGGTTTTTTTTCATAATATTGAAAAAAAAACGGTTTTTTTTTCTTGCGAATGTAAAAAAACATTATTTTTGCACATTATGACGACGAACCTCACCAAATATGTTAAGCAGCTTTGCGCACCCTTTTCTAAGGGATGCTTGGTGAGCAAAACCCCCCTCCTCCCCCCCCCCCCGTTATAATACTGATTATCAATTAGATAGATTTTATTGGTATGCCTTAGCCTTGGTATGCCGTGGGCGGCGCGTTTTGTTTTTGCGGAATGCGCGTTTGTTTTCCCGTTTTTGTTTTGCGGCCTGCTGGCGGTGCGAAACAAACCGTCGTGCTGATTTATTCACAACAAATACTAACTTTAAAAATTTACAATTATGAGAACTGATTTTACAAAGACGACTTTGGCCCTGTTGGGGCTGCTGCTCTTCGCCAACTTAGCGATGGCGCAGGTAAACATGAACAACTACATCACCCTTACCGGTGAAAGCGGAAAGGGAGTAAATTTGTATTTAAGAAATAAAGGTTATGACTATAACGGTCCGTATGAGATTCCCGTCAGGATTGAAAGCGGGAACAATGTTTATGAGGTCATGGTGAACGATCAAGAAGAATCCTTTACCTGTTTTTTTGACGGAACCGTCATGAACATTTATGGAGATTACACTTCCTTCAGAGTTTATTATGAATTCGATGAGAATAATTATGTTTATTGTCATATTACCGATGTGAGCATTGTCAGGAATGAAAATGTCAATGAGCATCATGGGCTTTATGCGGATGTGCATATGGGAAAACTCAACACTTTGAATGTCAGTGGTTCTGAAACAGGTTATATTACAGTTTCTTGCCATGATAACGGGCAGCTTGCCACCATTAATGCATCCGGATGCAGCATCTTAACTCAAATGAATTGTTCTCGTTGTGCCGTCAGTTCATTGAATGTCACGGGATGTACCCGTTTGGGTGATTTGGATTGTTCCGCCAACCAGCTCACCGCATTGGATGTCAGCGGATGTACAAATTTGTGTTCCTTGAATTGCAGCAACAACCAGCTCACCGCTTTGGACATCAACGGATGCACGGCCTTGGGATGGTTGTACTGTTGCGGTAATAATCTTTCTACAGAGGTTTTGGACGACATGTATTGCGCCTTGCCGCCAAGGCAATCATACAATTTGGTTGTTCCCGCAGAGGACGCTTCCGACCCCAACCTTGCCGCGGTGCTGGCCAGCAATGCGGAGAATGCCACCGACAAAGGCTGGAGGGTAACCTATGCGAATGAAACCCCAATTTCCACCACGGGCAGTTATGCTTGTTCCTATCCGGTCAATATGGAGCGTTATCTCACCCTTGCCGTGCAAGAGGCGGCGGAGATACAGTTGTCGTTTCTGGCTTCGGATGTGGCTTACATCAAGGTGGAAAGCGGAGACAAGACCTATGTAAAAGGGTTAGCGGCAGGATGGTCGCCGGATTATACTTTCCTTTCGGGAGGCACTGAAATGACCGTTTATGGCGACATTGTCGGCTTTTCGTGTGCCGGAAACAATGCCAATGTTACGGCACTGGATGTGAGCCACAACACTGCCTTGAAGGTGCTGAAGTGTTACGACAACAATATGAGCACGCAGGCCTTGGACGACATCTATTGCGGTCTTCCCGAACGTGAGCCGGGCGATGGCGCGGTGGTCTATCCCGCCTACACCACTTCTTCGTCCAACCACGCCGCCGTGCTGGCGAGCAATGCGAACAACGCCATCGGCAAGCGCTGGGAGGTGCTGTACGGGAAATACGAGACTCCTATTTCCACCACGGGCAGCTACGAATGCTCGGTTCATCTTCCCGAGGGAAGCGGTGCCCATATCGCCGTGCAAGTATATCCCAATCCCGCAGGCAGGACATTGACCGTAGAAGCCGAAGGTCGCATCGAGTGGCTGGAGCTGTACGATGCAATGGGGCGTAAGGTGCTGGCCGAATCGGGTTTCTCGGGCAAAACGACGGTGGACCTCTCCGGGCTGAAAAACGGGCTTTACCTCTTGAAGGTTTGCTCGGAACGAGGCACGGCGGAATACAAGGTGATGAGAAACGATTGATGAGAGGCTGGGGATTGTCCGTGTTCCTATTATAGATTATAGAGACGCGCCGTGGCGCGTCTCTATTGTTTTTTGTTCGGACTGATACTGCGTATGGGGTTGTGTGCTGTGGCCGCCCCTTCGGGGCTTTGCCTTGACACTTCGTATCGGGTTGTCTCCCGATGCGAACAGAGCAAAGCGATGCGAAGCAGTCCTCCCCCTTCCTTTCTCCTTGATGAGAAAGGAACAAAGAATCAAGGCCGACACCATCGGCCTCCCACACAGCCGCCTAAAGGCCTGACCCTCAGGTCGCGGAGTGGTTTCCAAGAAACCAAACGGCAAGCGCCGCTCCGTGAGGGTCAAGCCTTTAGCCGTCCCTTGCAGGCGCTTCCCCGCATGTCGGCCATGCCTCCCCGCCCCACCCGGACTGTCTTTGGCAAGCCCTTGCCAACGCACACTGCCGCCTCGCGCCCTTGCGAAGCAAAAGTCCCCCTTCCAAAGGGGGCCAGGGGGATTAAAAACAGTCTCCCCCACTGCCGCTTCGCGTCATTGCGAGCAAAACGCAGCAAAAGTCCCCCTTTTAAGGGGGCTAGGGGGATTAAAACAGCCTCCTCCTCACGCGCCGCCTCGCGCCTCACTGCGAGCAGAGCAAAGCGAAGATTCGACGGAGTCAATCCATGTCCCCCTTAAGGGGGAGTTTGCTCCTCGCAATGGCTGGGGGCGGCAATGCGTTGTCAAGGCCATCCCGTAGGGATGTTCGTTCGGTAAAAGCCTAATGCCCAATCTCCTGCATCCCGTTAGGGATGTGCCTATATCGAATTGCAAACCCAGAACTGTGTCGGCGCATCCCTACGGGATGATGGAATATAAATCCGCAATGGTTCAACCGTTTGCGATTCCCTACGGGAATTTATGCGGGGAGACGCGCCGCAGCGGCGGTGTTTCCATTGTAGAGACGCGCCGCGGCATGTCTCTACCACAAACCTGCCAAGGCCATCCCGTAGGGATGTGCGTTCGGTAAAAACCCATGCCCAATATCATACATCCCGTTAGGGATGTGCCTATATCGAATTGCAAACCCAGAACTGCGTATCAGCCTGTTTCTCAAGCCGCCCTTTCAGGGCTTTAGACATGATTAGACTTCTACAGCTTGTTCGATCATCCCGAAAAAGATTGGAAAGCAACCGCTTTTTGACATTATCTGGTTTTATCGAACAGCAATTAATATGATAGACTTCGCATCTCTTATAGAAAATATCCGTATTTTTGTACCCGAAAAACGAATGGATACATTTTAATAATAAACCTAAATGCCATGAAAAGAATATTAGTTTTAGCACTTGTTTTTGGTTTCATGTCGATGCTGAACGCCCAATGGGTGAGTCCGGGCAACGGCACGACTTACACCATTTCTGACCTTGTTGAGACAGGCTGTGTGCTGTATGACAACGCTAATAGTACCTATTCTATTAATGCCGACCTCACCATTTCTGCCACAGACAAACTCTACATCAAATGGAACGACACTCCCGCTTCTTCCGCTCTCTATTTCAACGAAAATGATTTAATCCTTACCATCAAAGGCTCCATAGTAGTAGAAGGCCCTGAACATCTTTACTATTTGGGAATGCCGGTTTACGCCCATCACGGCCGTATCCGTTTTGAAGATGCTTCCGATCCAAGTCATTTTGACTACTGTTTGTTCGGTCTGTTCAGCGGTATTGATATTTTCAACAGCGAAGTGATTTTTGAAAACTGCACATTCTCGGAAATTGATACCTACCATCAATCTTCGGCTGTAAAATGTATGAATTGCGACCCCATTTTCACAAATTGCAGGTTTTCTGATAATGAAGGCGCTGCCATCAACACTCCTGTCAATGGGCATAGCTCTCCACAAATCATCAATTGTCAATTCACTAACAATGTGACCGCCAACACCAATCATCCGCAAATCAATCTCGGCTCTGGTAATACGGACACCATCCGTATCGTGAACAGCACCATTGAAGGTAACGGCCACGACAAGTCGGGCGGCATTACCATCGCCGATCAGGAGGAAACTGGTGAGACCAAAATCCTATTGAAAGACAACATCATAAAGAATAACCGATACGGCTACAACCAGCAAGGCATTAACCTCAGCTCAATTATTATCGGGAATGAATTTTTAGATAACAACATCGAAACCAACCCGATGACCGGCGGCAGCGGTATCAGTGTTTACGGAACGAACGAAAACAACAAAGCCGTTTTGCGCAACAATATCATCACTGGCAACCTTTGGGGCATCACCGTCATCAACGCCGCCAACATCGACCTTGGCACCGAAGACGACTGGGGCAACAATCAGATTCACGACAACGGAAACAGCGGCGTAGTTTATGACCTCTACAACAACACCGCCAACGAGATTACGGCCGTGGGTAACAATTGGGGCACTACAGATGAAAACGAAGTGGAAGACCACATCGTTCACCAAAACGACAATCCTGAATTGGGTTTGGTCATCTATATTCCTTTCATCGGCTACGAAGGTATCAACGCATTCAATACTGCTCATTTTGAAGTGTCGCCCAACCCCGTTAGCCATGGATGGTTTACCCTCAAGCTCGAAAATGCCATGCCTTCCGAAGTGGTGATTTACAACCTCAACGGACAGATTATGACATCGCAGAATATTGAAAATGAAGTGAATATTATCAATATCGAAAGGTTGGTTTCAGGCATCTATTTCGTAGAAGTATGCAATGAAAATGGAAAAACCATGAAGAAAATTGTTATTAGGTAAGCAACGCACAATCATTTGTTTGCGATTGCGAAATCTTTTCTATCTTTGTGGCAAATTTTTCATACCATGCCAAAAACCATTGTCAATATTATCGATAAAAGCGATCCGCTACCCGCTTATCTTTTCACCAAGGAATATTACGCCGAAGGCGATGAACTTCTGTTCATTTCTACCGAAGAAGAAGCCAAATGTATTCAACTTTTAGCCAAACAGCTGGAAGTTGATGAAATGTTTGTGAAAAGCATCATCGTGAAGCGTTATCAAGACAACCTGCTCTATGAACGTATTTGCCGCACCATTAAGATTGAACTGAATCCCGACACACAATACTACCTCAATCTGGCGGGCGGCAACCGTTACATGACCCTTTCGGTACAACATGTCTTCGAAGAATTCAATACCTTGTTTTTCTATACACAAACCCGTGAAAATCAGATTGTAAAAACCATCTTCGACCACAGTATCTTTGATGATGACGACGAAGTTTTTCCCATCAAGCACCGCATGAACCTGAAGGAGTATTTCGGACTTTACGGACTGCATAGCGATGTGGACGAGCCACGACAGATGGTGAAGGAAACCGCTTTTTCGCAGCACCTGTTCACGATATTCTCACAAGGCAAGTTCGGACAAGACGATTACAAAGTGATGGAAATCCTGCGTGAAAAATACCGCAACTGGAAGTACCTCATCATCTCGGAAGTGGAAAGACCCACCAAAGATTACATGACTCCCATTCCAAACCTAAGCAAGTTCTTGAACTTTATAGGTTTTGTTCCCGAAAGAAAAGGTGCGCTTCAAAACTATGAAATAGAGTATCTTACAGGCGGATGGTTTGAAGAATATGTCTATGCTTTGATTAAAGATGTGCTGCAACCCGACGACATCGCTATGGGTGTGCACATTTCCAACGGTTTCATCAAGCATAATAACGAATTGGATGTCTGCTTCATCAAGTCGAACAAGCTGTTCGTCATCGAGTGCAAGACGGGCGTCACCAGCGAGAGCCTCTTCAACGAAATCGTCTATAAGGTCTGCGCCCTCAAGGAGGTGCTTCTCGGCACCAGCAATTCCTACATCTTCTCGTTGAAGAAAGACCATAAGGGAAGCTGGAAAAAGACGGCGAAATACATGGGCATCACCTTCTGCGACTGGCTCAACCTGACCAAACCTGAGAATCTAAAGCATATCCTGAATAAGATGAATCAAATAGCACTTTTTCAGGGGTAATCTCTACGATTGATTTCTGTCCTAAAACCACTGCCCGATTGTCGTTGAAATGTCCCGCAGGGAAACCAAAACACAACGGATAGTCGTAATCTCTGACGGCTTCGGCAATCACCTCCTCAACGCTCATCCCAAAAGGCTCTGGGTTGTCGTTGATTTGGGTTAGGCCGCCCACAACAAGTGCCTTCAAATGCTCCAATTTTCCAGCGCGTTTCAATCCATGCATCATCCTGTCGATATGATAGATATATTCGTCCACCTCTTCGATGAAAAGGATTTTCCCATCCGTTTCGGGGAAAGTGTTGGAACCCATCATACCATATAAAACAGAAAGATTTCCGCCCACCATCTCGCCTTCCACCTTACCCAAACGGTTCAGCGGATGAAATGAAAACTCATAATGCAAAGATTTTCCTGTCAGGACATCAAACAAGGATTGTTGCGCCTCAAATGTCTTTTTATCAAAGCAGTAGGGCATGGATGCGTGCAGGCTCGGACAACCCAAACGGTTCAATTTTCCATGGAAAACCGTGGTGTCGCTGAATCCAATAATCCATTTTGGGTGCCGCAAAAATTGGGTGAAATCCAGCATGTCGATAATGCGAATGCTGCCATAGCCGCCCCGCGACAGCCAGATGGCTTCGATGTTTTCGTCGTCAAGATAATTCTGGATAACGGCTGCGCGTAAACTGTCGTCGCCGGCGAAGATGTGATGTTCAGCAAAGAGCCTGTCATCATAAACAGGGGTGAAGCCTTTCTCTTTCAGCCAGTTGACGGCAAACTCCATTTGTTCGCGGCTCATCTTGCGGGCGGGCGCAGCAATCGCTACTTTGGCACCCTCATATAGATAAGGTATTCGCTTCATTCCCTGACAATTTCGTTTTCCTCCAAAGCCTCACCGTCATATTTCACTTCCTTGCCTTGGTTGTAGGTAACCGTGAAATACAATTCACCCGTGTCCAAATACTTTTTCCAATCGCCATGCATCACGCCGGCAGCATAGTTTTGTATTTCTCGTAGTTTTCCGTTCTCGTAATAAAAGAAATGTTGTCCGTCGGGATAGCCCACATTAAACTTGCCTTGAAATGCCATATTGCCGTTGTCGTAATACGACACCCATTCGCCCACTTGCTTGTCGTTGCGGTATTCGCCCTGCGTGCGCATGTCGCCAATCTGTTCAGTCCATTTTCCGTTCTTCAAACCGTCAAAATAAGTACCTGACACAATAAGATTGCCTTTGGTATCATATTCTTTGTAGGGGCCGTTGTGTTGACCCTTATAGAACTGTTCTTCTATCTGCTTCTGTCCGTTGTCGTAGTACCAAATCCAGTCGCCGTCAGGCTCACCTTCTTTGTAGTTCCCAATTTCCTGAAGCTGTCCGTTATGGTAGTAGAACTTCCATTGGCCCGAGCGCAAACCATCAACAAAAAGGCCTTCTGCACGCAAAGTGCTGTCAGGATAAAACTCTTTATATTCGCCGCGACACTTGCCGTCAGTGCCTACAATGCCCTGTCCCACCAAAGCACCTTTTTTATAAGTCTGAGCGCTGACGACATTACCCTCTTCGTCAAACTCGCGCCATATTCCTTCACGCTTTCCATCGCGGAACGAAGCCTCACGCTTCACCTTGCCGTTGGGATAATATTCATGCTGTACGATGAGCGGCTTCATGTCGCCTTCAAGCACCTGCTCAACATCATTAACAAACTTGGTGATTTTCTTTAAGTTCCCTTTTTCATCATACTCTTTGTAAAAGCCGTCTCGCAAACCATGACGGTAATAACATTCGGTATGCAGGCTCCAATTGTCGTAGAAAGTCTTCCAATAACCGTGTTTCTTGCCTTCACGGTCATAACGGTTCAAAACTTCTCGCGTCATGACAAAGCCTTTGCGATAGTTGACGATTTCGCGCAACAGTCCCGTGGTGTCGAAAACAGGCGAAATGCCTTCCTCAAACCCATTTTTATAAGAAATGGTTTGGATGAGACGATGTTTTCTGTCGAAGCGACTACCTTCGCCCTGCTTCACATCATTCACAAAAGGCTCCATCAGAATGTTGTCTTTACCGTAGGTAAAGCGCGGACCATTTTTCAAATCCTTCTTATAGTTGACGATTAAAGTGGTGTCTCCTGCCTCCGAAAAGAACATCCAAGTGCTGTCCAACAGGAAATCAGTACGCTTGCCAATGGATTTCAGCTGACCGTTCTCATAATAGGTCTTCCAAAGTCCGTCAGGCCGTCCGTTATGCAACAATCCCTCACTCGAAATTTGTCCATTAGGATAGGTATAAGTTTGATATTCAGTCTGTGAGAATAACTTCAAACCGAACAAAAAACAGAATGCCAAAAGGAATATGACCGTCTTTTTGCCTTTCATTTGTACTTTAAATTCGGGTCAAAATTAGGCATTTTTGTTGGATTGACGGCATAGTCATCACAAATCGGAAAAAAATCCAAGACGGTTATCAACACACAAACTATCATTAATAAAATCATATTTTTATTTTTTTGAATTAATTAAAATTTGGTACTGCTATTAATAAGCCTGTGAATTGGTTGAAAACTTTTCAATAAAAATCTTGCATTAATGGTTTTCGGTTTGAGATGGGTCTTTGAAAAAATGACAAAAGTTTATTTTTCAACCTTATCAATACCTTTTCGGCTATTCGATGAAAAATGAAAAAACGGGTAAAATGAGAAAGCATTTTTTGAAATGATGTTGATTTTTGCGTTTATTTGGGTTGAAAAAATGTTGAATCAACAAACCTTGTTTTTTATCCACCCCAATGAAAAAGTTATCAACAATTTTTCTGTTGATAACTTAATATCATACTGATTTTCAATTTATTAAATACAAATCATTGGTTTTTTGAAAGCGGGTAAGTATTTCAGAAATAGTACGATAAGGCGGCAATGAACAATGAAATTATGTAATTTTGCGAATCTAATTATCAACAGCAAAAAAATGGAACACATCATACCGATAGCGAGCGACCATGGCGGTTTTGAGATGAAGCAGTATCTGATTGAATTAATGAAAGAAGCGGGGTATCAAGTCAAAGATTACGGTACATATAGCAATGAGAGTGTCGATTATCCCGACATGATCCATCCTTTGGCTTCGGCCATAGAAAATGGCGATTATCCGCTTGGTATTATCCTTTGCGGTAGTGGTAACGGTGCTCAGATGACGGCCAACCATCACCATAATGTAAGGGCTGCCTTATGTTGGAATGTGGAATTGGCCAAATTGGCCCGTCAGCACAACAACGCCAATATTCTTGCCTTGCCGGGCCGTTTCATTTCCAACGAATTGGCTTGGGAAATGGTGCAGGCTTTCCTGCACACTGATTTTGAAAGAGGTCGCCATGCGAGCAGAGTTGACAAGATAGAACCCGTTGAAAAACAATAAAATGAGTGATCCTAAAACCATATTCAAAAAGGGCTGTGCGCTTGCTTTCGATGAGGAGCATTGGCAGAAAATCAATTACAGCACAGGTTGTTTTGAAAACAACTTTGCCAAAGGCAAGGAAAACTATCGTGATTTGGAATTGGAGAAGCAGCGTGCTTTTACCTTGCGCAACAAGTCGCTGTTGGGTTTGGAAAAGCTGCTCGTTGACTTTGAAACACACTTCAATAAAAACGGCGGCAAAGTGTTGTGGGCACGCAATGCCGATGACGCCTTGACGATGATTTTCGATTTAATCAGAAAAGAAAAAGCCAATGCCGTCATGCGTTCCAACTCTACCGTGCTCGACGAAATTGAGCTGAATGGCTTTCTTGAGCGTAAGAATATCCGAGTGGTTGAAACCGAGGTGGCCCGTTTTGTGCTTCAAAAGGGACAACAGAAATCTTACCATCCACTTTCGCCTTCCATCCATCTTTCGAAAGAAGAAAATAATGCCATCCTGACTTCGGTTTTTAAATTGAAGGCGGACAGCACTGCCAAGCAGATGGTCAATTTTGTGCGACATGAGGTGGGGATTGAAACTAAAGATGTATCCATTTGCGTTACAGGAGCTAATTTCTTGCTGTCTGATACAGGTGGTGTGGTGCTTTGCGAAAATGAAGGCAATATCCTGAAATCCACTTCTTTGGCAAGGGTTCATATCGTGGTGGCAGGCATTGCCAAGGTGATTCCGAGTATCGATGACCTGAGTTTGTTGTTGCCTTTGCTTTCTTTGCATTCCTCTGGTCAGAGCGTGTCGTCATGCAACAGTATCACTTTCGGTCCATGCACAACGGGCAATGGTCCTGAGGAAATGTATGTCATTCTTTTGGACAACAACCGTTCCGAACTGCTTGCGCACGAGAAGCAACGCAAGGTGATGTCGTGCATACATTGTGGAGCTTGTATCAGCGTGTGCCCGGTATATAAAAACATAGGCGGTTATTGCTACGGTACGAAGCACATCGGTCCGGTTGGCACCGTGATGGCACCTTTGATGGAGGGCTTGGAGGAGTACGATTATCTCAATTCCGCTTGTGCCTTGTGTGGCAAGTGTGTTGAAATCTGTCCCGTGAAGATTCCATTGGACGATTTGATTATAGAGAACCGTCATTTGGCTGTGGCTGAAAAGACCGGCAATTCAAGATACGAATCCTTGCTGAAAACCATGATTTGGCATTGCAGGTCGCGGAAAAAGATGGACAGTCCCTTGTTTTTCAAGAAATTGGAGTTGAAACGACTGTTGGGACCGCTTTGGGGTAAAGACAGGCCCATGCCTGAAATCGCGTCAAAATCGTTCAGCCAGCAGTGGCGCGAACGGAATCTATAGCTATCTCAACCTGCCGAGAAGTCAAAAAAAAGGAAAGGCAACGGTTTATTGCCGTTACCTTTCCTGACCTTCCTCAACTCAACCCAACGATGCCACGGCTGTCAACATGATCATTGTTTGATTTTGTTTTTACCAAACATGATTTTAAATTTTTAAGGTTTAGCCTTAGATTATTGACAAAGAGCCATTCTCATTTTTCGCTTTCCCTATGAAGTATTCCGCCATGCAGTGCATTCCATCGCCGCATCCGCTCATAGAAAACTCTCAAGGAGTCTTCTTTGAGGCTGTCGAGTTGGGCTTGGGTTTGTTCCTCCTGCCCTTTTTGTGTGGGCGGCATGGAAAGTAGTCCTTTGCTGCTCCCTTCTTGGCATCCTGCCAGCAGCAGGGCGGCCAAGGCCGCCGCTGCTGCCAGAATAATTATGCTTGGGATTCTTCTCATTTCTTACTTTATTACACTTATGCGTTCCGTACGGGAGATTCCTTTTTCATCCATAATGCGCATCAGATATACACCCGTTGGCAAACCTGCCACGCTGATTTCATTCGCGCCCCGCACGGTCTTTACCAACTGGCCGAGAGCATTGTAAACTTGCACTTCGATAGGTTCAATGCCATCAATTCTTATGATGTCTTTAGCTGGATTTGGATAGACCGAAATTGTCTCTGTAACCACTTTGTTTTCTTGCACATTCGTAATATCAAGGTCACAAATCACAGGCAACTTGTTAGGCAAGAAAGTTGCTGATTCAGTACACCAGTAGTTATAGTTTTCCTCACCGTTTTCCTGCCCGAGTACCCAGTTCAGCAAAGCTTCGCCAAGCTCGTTTGTAGTATAGACAGAACCTGTATAGCTTTGAACATTCACCGAATCCTTTAGCACCCAGTAAGGAGATTGGAAATATGGTGCTGGTTCAAAATTCATCGTCTCAGTAATTTCTCCCCCATACGAGATAAGTACCGCTTCTTCGTCATGCCAGGCTCCATGTTCATTATATGACCATGTGTTGAAGTAACAATTCCTGATGATGCCCATGTTCTCTGCACAAATGCCCATTCGAGATACTACTGTCATAGGAAACCAATCCCCGAACCAGTCTCCAATGTACGAGTAACAATTCTCTATTACACCAAAATCGTAATTGAATCGGGCAATTCCGGGATAGAATTCCATGGCTGCATTCAATGAATCCGCAATAGAGGCACAGTTCTGTATCGTGCCGAAGTTGTTCCATACGAACAGACTCAGAGGCTCATGTGAATTGCCCTCATAATCTACCTTATGCACAACGGCCATGCAATTCTTTATGATGCCATAATTGTTGTAGCCCATGAGAGCACAATCTAATTCTAAATTGTCTTCGTAGTAGATTTCGTCAAACTCAACATAGCAATGGTCTATGATGGTCTGCCTTGTTTCTGATTCTGTTTCAAGCGTTTCCGCATTGCCAAAAAACTTGCCGTCCATATAGTTACGGCCTTCGGCGTATGCATGGCGCAAAACCACATTCTCAATGCGCGCCCCACTAAGAGTGCCAAGAAAACTTGTGAAAGGATAATCATAATTGGGCAGAGACAGATGTAAGTTTATACCATTGATAACAAATCCATTACCATCAAGTGTTCCACAAAATTTAAGTCTGTCTGGGTTGGGGTCTCCGTAATTTGTCCCTTGGGCAATGGCAGTCCAAATGGCGGCTGACATGTCGACATTGGCTTCAAGGGTCACTTTTCTTCCGTTGAAGTCATCGGATTCCTGTCCGTTGAGACCGTTCACCGTGGAAATGAGCCACGCCAAGGCCTCGGCAGAATAAAGATGAACATTGCCATCATTATCCACCACATAACCATCAGGTTGCTTTGTCACAATATCAACCCAATACTGTTCAGGCAACTCTCGTGGAGGGTTGTGCTTTCTGAATTCTGTTTTTAAGTGATGCAGTGCATAGTCAACCTGTTCTGCAAAAGCTTCCGCTGATTTTGGAATGAATTGGTTCAACTTGCCTCTTGTTCCTTTTTCACCATTAGCCTCCATTTGCAGATAGAGATAGCCAAGGTCAATGACTGCAAACAAACTGTCATTGTATGAAGTTGTCTCGTCCTCAATAATGGCCTCATACCAAGCTATGGCTTCGTCATATTGCTCCAACAACTCATTACACTTGTTTTCAAGTGAACTCGCCAAGGCCGCAAGACTTTCATCCCCTTGAATTGTAGTGTCATTCTTATAATAGCCCTTCAATGATAAATAGTTTTCTCCAAAATCTTCTTCTATCAGCAATAGTTTCTTTAGGGCATTTTGGGCACTGCTTGTATTCGGATAGAGTGTTATGACATTTCTATAGCCTTGCTTTGCCGAGGAGTAGTTTCCTTGGCCCCAAAGCGAATCCGCTTCATTTGTAATACTTCGCGCCAATTCTTCGTCGCTAGAAAGGCACTCTCCGAACTCCCATTTGGGCAAAAAATCAAAGGTGGCTGTATTGTTCGTATTGGTAATGTATTGAAAACGACTTGCGATTTGATTATCTGTATAGTTTCCCCAATTGTTGTATTCCAAATCAATTCTAATATTCAAGCCTCTCGCATCCTCAACATTGTCTTCGTAAATAACAAACTTGTTTGTCCCCGCACTTGTAATACAGTTGAAACGGAAAGTCTGGGGCATACTACCTCTGTGAACATATACCTCACTGTGGTCATTGTCATGAATATATTGAGTTTGTCCAGCACTGAGCGCAGTACATCTACCCGTGAATTTGTTCACAGTGCTTCCGTTTAGCAACATCACGCCCTTACCACATTTCGTAATCTCATTATTCCTCACATTTGCAACAGTGGCATATAATGTAAGTCCAGTATTGGTACATCCTTTTATGAGATTTTGACTTATCGTACTATTCAGTCCTGCCATTCCGCTGTTGTAGAGCAAAACACCATCAGAATAGTGACGATTGTTCAACAAATCAATTCCATTAATGGTATTGCCAGTTATGGCAATTTGAGAATAATTCATGATTTTTATTGCGAAATCACATTCACTGATCGAATTGAATAGACAGTTTTCAATAGTGGCAGAAGGTCCATTTGCCCATGAGTTTCTTGCATCTGCAACAGTGTTGTCCAACAAGAGAGAAGTTCCAATAAACGAGCAATCGGAAATGGCAAAATTCTGCTGGTTCCGTATCCAAACCCGTAAAGAAGAGCCATTTTCTGTCTGGAATTTCACATTCTCTCCAATTCTAATGTTACCAAATACCTCGATGACACAATCTCCATGTTTGGCAGTAATGACTACATTGTCAGCAATGGTAAGTGTCGATCCATTGTCAATACGCAAAATGCAATCGTATGATTCGGTGCCATACATGTCAAGGCTTACGCCCTCTTCGATGCTTAGTTCGGCATTGTTAGTCACTCTTACCGTCCTTCTGGCCACTCTGTCGGTAGTCAAGGTCAAATCTGATACGATTGGGTTCTCAAATGGAATGAGGTGGTAAGAAATACCTAATCTTGTATTGTTGTTTACTATTGGCTCGTTTACATTTCCTGAATAAGGCAATTCAAACACTTCGTTCCATCGATAATCTACCAAAGAAAAGTTGGATATGGTTCCAGTGTAATTATTCGAAGGATCCATTTCATGTACAACGAAAAACACCTTCCCAACATTATTAAGGTTATAGAACTGACCATAGTCCAAGCAGAATTCTATTGGATCATTGTTGTATGGAAAACCAAGCATACCCAAGTTTTCATATTGAATTAATTTAGGCCTGTTCAATGCCCAATATTCCTCGATTTGAAGACCGTTTTGACTGGCGTTCTCTGCATAGTCGGCAAAGAATGTAAGTCTTCTCCTACATGGATATTGTACATTCATTTTCATAGTAAGCTCAGGGATATAATAATCTGTAACAGATACTGTATGAACCGTTTTTGGATAGATACCATTTGGCGAAGCCATAGCCAACAAACGATAGGGAATATAAACAAAGCCGCTGTCGCAATAAGATTGTCCCCAAGAATTGACAACCTTTAATGCTCCGATTTCCCATTTCTCCATATTGTTCGATGGATTGGTATAAACCCCATCACCATTGAAATCAAACTTTACGTCATCGTTGTAGCCTACGATTGTCCATGCATGATATCCATCGTTCCCAAAATGAAGCATAATCTTTTTTCCAGCATCATCACTATCTGAAGGTAATTCACTGTATTGAGCAGAGTAAGCATTTGCAGCGAAATTGGCTAATCCACCGGTAGCTTCTCCATTGCCATGGTCATTCAACCAATGTTTTAGTATGTTTAAGCCTGTCGGAGTCGATACATTGATGCTTCGAATTTCATCTACTACTTTGTTAGATAATGCATTGTAGTAGTTGTCATAACCAGTCATCCAAACAGTATTCGATGAACCGCCAGACATATACATCCCACCGTAGTCTTCAAGGGAAGGAATCCCCATTTGCTCAATGACTTTCCATCCGTCATAGTACCATGATCCACCACCAGGGGATGTCTCATTCAGGAAATTCCATGTGAAATGAGTTGGATACTGATGCTCAGGAACATTGGCACTTAAGTTCCTCACGCGATTAACTTCGTATGTAAAAGTGTAACTTATACCTGAAGCTTGCCCACAGCAACCTCCGGTTTGGTTGAAAACAGGTCGGAACCAAGGTCTTTGTGAGTTGTCCACTTTTGCAGGCAAGACAGTTGACCTTGATTGAGATGTCAGTTCTAGAGAAGGAATGGCTTCCATTTCAGCGAGGATTTCTGGGGTAATTGCTGGCAATCCTCCAGCAATCCATGGTTCTCCATTCGGATCAGGATTGCAATTGACCAGCTGTGCATTCGCCATCAAAGTCAAGTTCATGGCGAGACCAAGGCAAAGTGTTTTAAAAAATGTTTTCATTTCTCTGAGAATTTAATGTTAAACATAAATTGAATTAATCCGTTACTGTAAATTCACCATAATACTCGTCCCCACTGGGGAGGGTAAAGGTTACAATGTAGTCGCCTGCTATAGGAATGTAAACCTGCAGACCGTTGGGGGTGTAAACCGTTGTGGTGCTCACATCGCTGCCCGACACCGATGCCACTTCCACGGTAACTTGGCCAAGATTCTCGGTGAATACCACTGTAAGCACATGGCCATTGAGAGTAGGATCAATGGCGTTGCCCTTGTCATAGCTGCTATTGCTATCGGTTTTTTTCTTTATCTCAATAGGTGTTCCTTCTCCTTTCACATTTTTCGTTCCGGCTGCGCCGTGGGCGTAGCACAATGCTCCCGAAAGGATAAAGCAGAGCATCAGAACTAATTTTATTACTTTTTTCATCGCTTTTTAGGTTTGAATTGCGATGCAAAAGTAGGGCGGTTCCGATATTGCTGTCAAGAAATACTATGTGTGAATTTGTATGTATTTTTTTACAACGACTTATTAATCAACACTATAAGTTGTCGCTGGAAAAACTACGAAGGGTGATGGGAAGCGTTGTCTCACTTCCCAAAATGGCTTTTATTTTTCTGGAGC
>JBHACT010000100.1:0-8758 GCA_041854745.1 Candidatus Limimorpha sp.
CCCGCTATGCTTCGGCTGCGGCGCAAAGGTAAACAAACAACTGTCGCTTCCGACGTTTGACCCTGATTTTTCAGCCTGCAATTTGACCCATTGAACAACAACACTCGTTTTTCAGCCTGCAAAATGACCTATACGCCGAATATTATTGATGATAAGGGAGAGGTTGAGTTCAAGACGACATTTGACACCAGAGAAAGTGATCGGATGAAGATATCCAACAGAAATATGATGTTCGTGTTTACCGGCGTTTTCGAGGGTATCGGAAAACAAGCGGAGGAAACACGCCAGAACGATCTCACTTCAAGAAAGAAAATAGGTTTTTGGAATCGTGAAGAACAACAGCATGAGTCTAAGCAGGATCCCGCCTTGATTAAAAAGCAGCTTAATGAGAATGATTTCATTGCTTTTGGGGTGAAACCTGAAATTGTGGGACGCATTCAAAACTTTGTCAATTTGGAATCACTTACCGAAGAAGAGATGATGCGTCTTTTCGATCTTGGTCCGTATTCCCCATTTACTGAATTCGAACAGTATTTTGCCTTCAATAATATTGACACCGTACTCACTGAGGAGGGTAAACACACTTTGGCCCAATTGGCTTGTGAACGGAATTTGGGTGTTCGAGGCCTGAAAGGACTGCTTCAACGCGTATTGACTGAAGACATGTATGATTTGGAAGTGGGAGAGGATAATATTCTGAAAATCACCAAACAGTATATCATGGATAATTTAAGAAAGTAAGCGATATGAAAAACAAGTATTCTTTATTCGATTTTCAAGGTATTGTTCAACAAATTCGTCACAAACATGAACTAAAGAATGAACCGAAGTCTTGTCAGGAATTGTTGGAAAGCGTCGATGAAAAAATGACTATTGAAGATATGCCCTTCTATAAGGATTATCTATCAACCTTTGATACTGAACATGCGTTTGATAGCTTGGTTTTAAAAAGGGATACGACAATGGGACTTTCAGAAGCGGATTGCGACATTATGCAAAAACTCGTATATGCTTCATATTCAAGTAATTATAATTTTTTTTATGATAACGATAGCCTTTCTTACGAATTATGGATTTCCGTAACTTCCGAAGATAAGACTACTACCAAGAAATTTCACGATCTTGATTTTATTCAGGTCATGACTTTGTTTTTGATCTATGTTGAAGAACAGTTTAATTTGGAGGGAATAAAAAATGAATCGGAAATTGACAAAGACATCATTGATAAAGAAAGGAGTATGCGCAAGATCGTCTTTGAAAAGAAAATAATGCAACTGAAGAGGCAAATAGACAACCAGTTAAATTTGATGGATTTGCTGCATTTGCTGGATAGTTAATGGGGTAGTTTTTTTGAAGCATGACATACGAAATAGCCTCCCAATCCTTGAAAGGAAGGAAGAAGGGGAACTTTGAAAAGAATGGCGACTATTGCCATTGGTTAGAAACCGAAAGATGTGTGGTGTTGGCTTTAGCCGATGGAGTAGGATCCTGCGCGAATGATGCCAGGGCCTCGCAAACAGCCAATGCCTTGTTCGTGCAGAAGTGCAAAGAGACGATAGACCACGGCAACAGACTGACAATAGAAACTATCGTTGAACATTGCAAGGCGATTGACCCGGTGCTGGCCAAGACGGACGACATGGCTTGCTTTTGCGCTGTCGTTTGGTATATTGATGAGGATGAACTGGTTTTCATACATGTCGGCGACACGCGGATTTACAAATACAGCCTTGCCAAAGACCTCGAACAAATGACCCGGGATGACCATGGCAAAGCGGTCAATATCAAGATTGGCGGAAAGTTATATACTGATCATGGCTGTGTGGTGTCGGCAGTGCCCATTAGCAAAGCCATAGGAGACGAAAGCCTTGATTATCATTCTGGTGCTTTCCCGTTTCATGAAGGAGAGAGCCTTGTCCTGTGTTCGGATGGCATGTACGGTTCGTCAACTTTCAGGCAGGATGTGCAAAATCTTGTGCAAAAGGCAAATCTGAAAGAAGCAATAGGCGGATTGTCAACAACTGACGATGATGATGCGAGCATTTTAGTGCTCAGGCGTAATGTATCAGGCGAAGGCCTGATAAGTGTTGATGATGTCATGACGGACTATGAGCAGTATCGTGCCCAGTATCCTTTCAACACCTTGATCGATGTCTTTGCCCAAAACATTCAGGCCATGCTGGAGTCCCAAACCGACACTGAGAAATTAGGAAAGGCGGTTCTTTTTGTCAAGGATAATATGCTTTATCCTGATAGGGAACAGATAAATCGGCTTTTCGACCTCTCAATTGCGGCGTATAATAAGATGCCGGAAGGCATAGAGAAACAAAGATATTACACCATTTGCATCCATTTGAAAGA
Source organism: Candidatus Limimorpha sp. (assembly GCA_041854745.1). Taxonomy (GTDB): domain Bacteria; phylum Bacteroidota; class Bacteroidia; order Bacteroidales; family F082; genus Limimorpha. The sequence goes on from JBHACT010000100.1 coordinate 2,362, forward strand.
CATATTGCAAAAGGTATTCAGGTCAAAATAATGAAGCCGTTATTGAACAATTTGGCCAGGTTTAGATGGAGGCGCGTTGCATGAACAGCGGACGAAAGGTTGGTTGTATTGACAAATAGGGTAGCCCCATACCCAAAATCCATGCAAATCTTATCCTTTTGTTTCAAAAATTTGCAATTCACACAAACACCTTGTTTTCAGCGCGTTGCCGATACATGGCTTCCAGCTCTTTTTTGTGGTATAGGTAACCTGCATCCTCGAAATACTTGGCTTTCACCGGACATTTCTTGATGCAGGCGCCGCACTTGATGCAGATGCCGTCCACTGTTTTCACATCTTCCTTTGAGATGGATCCCATAGGGCATACTTCCGCACAATGTCCACACCGGATGCAGGTGTCGCGGGTCAGGGGCTTGGCTTTTCGGATGTCGATGGGGTTGCCGTTCCGGTCTCTGGGCTGGTAATAGCCCGCCTGCGCATCGCCATCTACCGCAATGGGCATGTGAGGCTCTGACAGTGCGTTGTTTCCCGATAGCTTTTCAAACACCTGCCGGGCGAAGTTTTCAGCGAATTGCAGGTCTTGGGCATCGGGTCTGCCGGCGCCGAGTTGATAGGAAAAGGAATGTTCGCATGAGAAAGCTCCCGCCGCAATGGTCTTGAAATCATGCTGTTCCAAGAGGTTGCGCAGCTCGATGAGGGCGTTGTCGAAATGACGGTTGCCAAAGGTGACGACGGGGACAGCCCAAGCGCCGCCGCCTTGGATGGTGTCCAAATATTTCAGCATCAGGTTGGGTATTCTTCCCGCGTAGGTCGGACAGCCGAAAACCACAAGGTCCGAAGCCGTGAGGGTAGGGAAGGATTGCCGGTTCATCGGCAGGGTGAAATCGAAAGTCCGGGGTGGGAATCCGGAAAGTTCTGCCAGCCTGTCGGTAATGGCGTTTACTATCTTTTCGGTAGTGCCTGTCGCACTGAAATAAATCTTCCAAATCCTATTAAAAATCATAACTGTCGCATTTTGAGTTGTCATTCAGCAGTTTCCGTTGATACGGAGCACCATTGAAAGATGCAAAGATAGGATTTATTACCATGAGTCCATGATATTTTTTGATGGAAAACAGTTCCCGACACATAAATTGTTTTGAACATTTCCGCGAGTTTTTTATTTTTGCAACGTCAAATACGCTGTGCGCATAGGTGTGTGCTTCGATTTGAGTTTTTATAATCGATTGATAATCAATTAAATATTATATTATGAACATTAAAAAAGCAGGCGTTTTATGCGCCATCGTGTTATCCATGACCATGACAACGAAAGCCCAGAACTTTGTGGGCGACTGGAAAGGAGCCATCTCCGTGCAAGGAATGAGCTTGGAAATGATTTTTCACATCACCGAAGAGGGAGGCGTATATGCCTCCACACTCGACGTGCCTATGCAGGGTGCCAGCGGCATTCCGATGGACAAGACCGAAGTGAACGGCGACGAACTGACAATTTTGGCCAATGCCTTGCAAGCCAAGTTTACCGGCAAAATAGCAGGCGAGGAAATTTCGGGCAACTTTGAACAGATGGGCATGACCCTGCCCTTGGTTTTGCAGAAGTTCGAAAGCAAGCTGCCCGGCAAACCCGAGTTGGTGACATCCGACGAGGACTTGAAAAAAATGGGCGAATTGGATAAGGGAACCTATAAATATAGCGTTGCCGACTATTTTGCACGTCCGAAAGCACGCGCTTTTCAGCTTTCGCCTGATGGGAAAAATCTTTCTTATTTTGAAAAAGACGAGGACAACAGGACCCATGTGTATGTGAAAAACATCGCAACCGGCGAAGTCGTTCGTGCCATCGAGGAGAAGGAAGAACTCATCAAGGGCTACGGCTGGGTCAATAACGAAAGACTGATTTTCGTGATGGACCAAGGCGGAAACGAAAACTATCACATCTATGCCGCCAATATCGACGGCAGCAATGTCAAGGATTTGACCCCTTTTGATGGCGTTCAGGCTAACATTTTGAACAACTTGAAGGAGCAGAAGGACTATATCATCATCCAGATGAACAAAAACAACAAACAAATCTTTGAACCGTATAAACTCAACGTCAACACCGGCGAGTTGACCCAACTGTATGAGAATGACGACGTCAACAATCCGATTTCGGGGTACGAATTCGACAAGGACGGCAATCTCAGGGCATACTCCAAGATGGTGAACGGCACCGAGTCGGAGCTTTGGTACAAAGACTTGGAAACCGGCAAGTTCAATAGGATTTACCATGGAAAATGGTACGAGGTTTTTGGCATCTCTCGGTTCAACTACGCATCGAAGAATCCCGATGAGGCCTACGTGGAGACCAATGTCGGCCGCGACAAGTCAGAAATCGTGCTTTATGATTTGAAGCAGAACAAGGAAATCAAGACCTTGTTCTCGAACCCCGATTACGATGTTTCCGGTATGCGTGTTTCGAGAAAGAGAAACTGGGAAATCGATTATTTTGCCTATGAAGGCGAAAAATATGTAGTGATTCCCGTGAGCGAGACCTATAAAAAATTAGATGCGCAATTCCGGAAAGAGTTCCCCGGAAAAGATGTCTATATCACCAGCAGCGACGACGACGAAACCACTTATCTGATTCAGGTCGGCAGTGACAGACTCTACGGAAAATACTACCAATACGACACCAAGAGCGGGAAATTCTCGCTGTTGTACGACCTGATGCCGCAGCTGAAAGAGGAGGACATGGCCGAGATGCGCCCCATTTCCTTCACAAGCCGCGACGGAAAGACCATACACGGCTACATCACCCTGCCAAAGGCTGCCTTGGAAGGCAAGAAAGTGCCGTTGGTGGTGAATCCCCACGGCGGCCCGCAAGGAGTCCGCGACAGCTGGGGCTTCAATCCCGAATGCCAGCTCTTTGCCAGCCGCGGCTATGCCACCCTGCAGGTGAACTTCAGAATATCGGGAGGCTACGGCAAGGATTTCCTGACCTCCGGTTTCAAGCAAATCGGCAGAAAAGCCATGGACGACGTGGAAGACGGCGTGCGGTATGCCATCGCACAAGGCTGGATTGACAAGGACAGAATCGCCATCTACGGCGCAAGCCACGGTGGTTACGCCACCCTGATGGGCTTGGTGAAAACACCTGATTTGTATGCCTGCGGCGTGGATTACGTCGGCGTTTCGAACATCGAGACCTTCTTCAAGTCCTTCCCCGAATATTGGAAGCCCTATTTGGAGATGGTCAAGGAGATTTGGTACGACTTGGACAAACCCGAAGAAGCGAAAATAGCCCGTGAGGTGTCGCCCTTCTTCCAGATTGACAAGATCACGAAGCCTTTGTTTGTGGTGCAGGGCGCCAACGACCCGCGCGTGAACATCAACGAGAGCGATCAGATTGTAACCGCCCTGCGTGCCAAGGGCTTCGAGGTGCCATATATGGTGAAATACAACGAAGGCCACGGCTTCTATCGCGAGGAAAACAACATGGAATTCTATAATGCCATGCTCGGTTTCTTGGCCAAGTATCTGAAATAAAAAAAACGGTTTTGATCAAGAAGAAGAGAGGAAACTTCCTTAGAAAGCAAGGAAAAAGAAATAGTAATTCAAAATCAAGTAGAAACGATATTCTGTTTTAGAATTTTTCCTATCTTTGCAGCCCAATTTGAGCCGCACTCCAGAATGATTGCAAAATCAGCGGTTTGAGTTGAAAATCAAAAGTTTAACCTCCTCGTAGGCAAGGTTCTGGAGGGCTTGCGGGTACAATTTTATCAATTATTACAATGGCAGAAAACGAAAACATCATCAACGAAGCCATGCCGGTAGAAGAAAAGGCCGTTGAAGAAACCCCAGTCATGGAAACTCCCAAAGAGGAAGCTCCTGTTAAGAAGGCTCCCAAAGCACCGAGACCGAAACCGGTTCCCACCGAGGATTTCGACTGGACCTCATCACACAAAAAGTTCGACAGCTACACGGCTGAAGAGCGCGGCAAGCTTGAAGAGAAGTATGCCGGAACAATGAACCAAATCGCTGACCATGAGGTCATCGAAGGCACAGTGGTTACTATCACTGATCGCGAAGTGGTCGTCAACATCGGCTTCAAGTCGGATGGTGTTATTCCGGTTGCTGAATTTCGCACCAATCCCAACCTTAAGGTGGGCGACAAGGTGGAAGTGTACGTTGAGAACCAAGAAGGTCCCAACGGCCAACTCATCCTCTCTCACAAGAAGGCCCTGCTGCTCAAGTCGTGGGACCGTGTCAACGAAGCCTACGAAAGCGGCGAGATTATCAACGGTTACGTCAAGAGCCGCACCAAAGGTGGCCTCATCGTCGAAGTGTTTGGCCTCGAAGCCTTCCTGCCCGGTTCGCAGATTGATGTCAAGCCGATTCGCGATTACGATGTGTTTGTTGACAGCGTGATGGAATTCAAAGTCGTGAAAATCAACCAAGAGTTCAAGAATGTGGTTGTGTCTCACAAGGCCCTTATTGAGGATGAACTTGAAGCCCAAAAGGCCGAGATCATCAGCAAGCTCGAAAAAGGTCAAATCCTCGAAGGCGTGGTCAAAAATATCACCAGCTATGGTGTGTTCATCGACCTTGGCGGCGTTGACGGTCTCATCCATATCACCGACCTCAGCTGGGGACGCATCACGCACCCCGAAGAGGTGGTTAAGTTGGACGAGAAAATCAAGGTCGTCATCCTCGACTTCGATGATAACAAGAAGCGTATCGCCTTGGGTCTCAAGCAACTCACTCATCATCCGTGGGATGCACTCGACGAGAACCTCAAGGTGGGCGACACTGTTAAGGGTAAGGTCGTTGTCATCGCCGATTACGGCGCGTTCGTCGAGATCGCTCCTGGCGTCGAAGGCCTCATCCATGTGTCCGAAATGTCGTGGTCACAACACCTCCGCAGCGCCCAAGACTTCTTGAAGGTGGGCGAAGAGGTGGAAGCCAAGGTCTTGACTCTCGACCGCGAAGAGCGTAAGATGTCGCTGGGTATGAAACAGTTGATGCCTGACCCGTGGGCCAACATCACCGATCGTTATCCCATCGGCTCGAAGCACACCGCCACCGTGCGCAACTTCACCAATTTCGGTATCTTTGTTGAACTTGAAGAAGGCGTCGATGGCCTGATACACATCAGCGACCTCAGCTGGTCGAAGAAAATCAAGCATCCTGCCGAATTCACCAAGGTGGGCGAAACCATCGAAGTCGTCGTCCTTGATGTCGACCAAGACAACCGCCGTCTCAGCCTCGGCCACAAGCAGCTTGAAGAGAATCCTTGGGATGTGTTTGAAACCGTCTTCACCGTCGGTTCCATGCACCAAGGCACCGTCATCAGCGCTTCCGACAAGGGTGTTGTGGTCTCCCTGCCTTACGGCGTGGAAGGCTTCTGCCCGAGCCGCTACATGAAGAAGGAAGACGGCAGCAACGCCAAGGTGGACGACAACCTCGAGTTCAAGATCCTTGAATTCAACAAGGATAGCAAGAAGATCATTCTCGCCCTGCCTAAGGTAGAGGAAGAGAAAGAGAAAGAAGCTCCCGCTAAGAGCGCAGAGGAAAAGGCTGCCAAGCAAGCCAAGCGTACTGTGAAACAAATCAATGACAACATTGAGCACAGCACTCTCGGCGACCTAGAAGTTCTGGCTGGCCTGAAGGAAAACCTTGAGAAGCAAGAAAAAGCCCAACAAGGCGAGTAATTCCTTCACTTGCTGAAAGCAAAGCGACCGCCCTCCAGAGGGCGGTCGCTTGTTTATTAATATTTATTGCTGTCCGACAAAGCCGGATAATGGCACATCCCTAACGGGATGTAGGAGATTGGGCATTGGGTTTTTACCGATTGAAAATCCTTACGGGATTACCTTGTCAGGATTTGTGGTAGAGACATGCCGCGGTGCGTCACGTCTCTACGGTGTTGTAACATGGAATTCGTTTGTCAGGCAGGGGTTGCATTGCATTTCACCGCCTGCCTGTCGTCCGTCATCCCTACGGGATGGCCTTGACAAGGCCTTGCTATGGCCTAAGCAAAGCCCTGAAAGGGCGTACCGAGTACACCCCGATACGAAGTGTCGGGCTTGTAATGTGCCATGCACTTTTCCCACGGCTCCTTATGGATTGACTCCGTCGAATCTTCGCTTTGCTTGCAATGACGCGAGGCGGCAGTGAGGGGGAGGCTGTTTTAATCCCCCTGGCCCCCTTAAAAGGGGGACTTTTGCTTCGCTTTGCTTGCAGTGAGGCGCGAGGCGGCAGTGGGGGCGATGCAACAGGTGTGTGTTGGTGCGGGCTTGCCAAAGACAGTCCGGGTAGGGCGGGGAGGCATGGCCGACATGCGGGGAAGCGTCCGCAAGGGACGGCTAAAGGCTTGACCCTCACGGAGCGGCGCTTGCCGTTTGGTTTCTCTGAA
>JBHACT010000101.1:0-26199 GCA_041854745.1 Candidatus Limimorpha sp.
AGAAATACTATGTGTGAATCTGTATGTATTTTTTTACAACGACTTATTAATCAACACTATAAGTTGTCGCTGGAAAAACTACGAAGGGTGATGGGAAGCGTTGTCTCACTTCCCAAAATGGCTTTTATTTTTCTGGAGCGTTGCGATACTGTGGGATAGGCTTTTTGCATCAACGCGGAAACATCGGCATCGGTCAGGCCGAGCAGCACGAGCATCAGAACGATTTTGAATGTTTTTGTCATAGCACTTTGTTTTGCGATTTGTTTCGGCAAAAGTAGCGTGGCAAAAACAAAACACTGCTGGACAAATGATGGAAATTTTGATGGAATTTTTTGGACAGAAACCTTGATGTGTTATAAACAATTAAATATCAATTATTTATAATTTTAATATAATAGGATTTACAAGCTCTTTTTATCCATATACAAGGCTTTTGGACATCAAAAAACAGACAAGAAACGAATTCAAAGGTTTTTTCCTTATCGCAGACCCGCCTGTTTTTTCATAAAATCGGCCAAATTTTCATCCGTTTTGAGATACTCTTGCAGCCGAACCGTTTTTTTCTTCACCGCGCCGTAGGTCAAATTCAGCAGGGCGGCCATCTGTTTTTCGTCCAAATCGAGCAGATAAAGATAACAAAGCAGCACATCCTGCGCCTTGATTCGGGGATAACGCTCGCGCAGCCGCGCTTCCAGTCCCTCGAAATGACGGTTCACGACACCACAAAACAGCAGGCCGGCGGCCTCGTCGAGCACCACTTCCTTATGCTCAACAGGAAGATCTCGTGTCGTGATGCTGCGCAGCATAACAGAATCCCTGATCGTAAGACACACCGACTCATCGAGAAAGGCTTCGCCTTTATCCGTGTTTTTCTCGGCTTCCTTTTGTTGCTCCATTTCCAGCTTCAAGGCCTCGGTTTGGGCTATTTGCTGCTGGAGCCTTTCTTCCGCTTCATCCAGCATTTTGCTTGCCTCGGCCTGATGCCGCTGCAGCTGCTGTTTGTGTTGCTGTCGTGTGGCTTCCAATTGCTGTCGTGCCGTGGTTTCGGTAGCCTTCAGATGCTTTTTCGGCCTTTTCCTCAAAGCCCACACCATAGCGGCAAGCACCAGCAGCACCGCAGGAAGCAGTATGACGAGGATGCGCTTCACGGCTTCTTCTTTGGCGGCCTTCTGCTCGGCTTCGGCCTGCCGTTGCTGCTTCCTGTTCGTATAGTCTTGAAAAAGGGTGTTCAACCTTGAGGCTTTCATCTTGTTGTCGGCGTCCATCGCTTTGTTTTGTGCCAAAAAACGTATGTAGGGTTCCGCTTTCGCGTACTCGCCAAGGCTGTCGTGGATTTTGCTCAGAAAATCAGCGGCTTGCAGTCTTGTCTCCCTATCCGACTTGTTGTCAAACACAGGCTGTAGATACCTAAGGGCCGAATCATAGAGACCGTCCATAAAATAAATGCCTCCAAGGGTAAAGTATCGGGTCAACCGTTCATCTTCATTAGCAGCTTCATCCGCCAACTGCTTCAGCGTTTGCCTTGCGGCAAGGCCTTGCTGCTTATGCTCATAGTTGAACAAAGCCATGCTTGAACGTATATCCCGATAATAGGAGTCGGTGGTGTCAGAAAACTGAGCCAAGGCTTGGGCATAGTAATATTCCGCACTGTCTGTTTTGCCCATAACAACATATTGCAATCCTATCCAGTACAAGGTATTGGGAATGGTATGCGCATAAAGCGGCGCAACACGGAAGAACTCCAAAGCCTGCCGGGCACAACTGATGGCTGGCTCTGGCATATACTGGTCGGAAAACAACTCAAGGAGGCGGTTGAAGGTCAAGCCCATAAACCTCGCCTTGTTGCCCACCAAATCCTTTTCATCGAAATGGTTTTCCATAGTTTCCAAGGCTTTGATGTATTCGGCGCAGGCTTCTTCAATGCTGTAGGTTTCGTAGTAGCCTACACCATTAATATAATGGGCGCGGGCGGAGAGGAAAACGATGTCGTTGTTTGCCGTAGAGACGGTGCATGCACCGTCTCTACAAGGGTTGCACAACGAATCAAAATATTCCACCGCCTGCCGCAATTCCGTGCGGGTGGTTTGTTCGTAATCATTTTTATACAACAATTCCGCCAATAGGATGTGGGCGTAATGGCGGCGGTGGGTAGAGACGTTTCGGGAAACGTCTCTACAAGTGTCGAACCAGGTAATCAGGCACATCAATGCACTGTCGGGCTGCTGCCATGCGAGGCTGTCGAGGGCGAGCAAGAGGGTGTCTTGCGGTGGTAGAGACGGTGCACGCACCGTCTCAATGCTGTCGTTTGGTGATTGAGACGGTGCATGCACTGTCTCTACAAGGGTGTCGGGCACGGGCAGCGGCCAGTGTCACCAACAACAATAATCCTATAAGAAACCTTCGTTTCACGGCTGCAAAGATAGACAAATTTTATCTTATCTTTCTTTTACACCAACCTTTCACCGTCAAAAATCCATCCACCACATCTTCGTCTGCCTCGTGTCGCCCATGCTCATCGTGGCGGTTTGGGTGGCGTAGTTGTCATGGTTGTATTCAATTTCGGTCTGCGGATATTCCATGCGGAATGAAGTCAGCTTGGCATGGTCGGTGGTGGTGGGTGTGGCCATGGTGCGGCGTGCCAAGGCCCATGCTTCCCAAGGCTGGCGGAAGAGGTTGAGCCAACGCTGCTGGTAAATGAGCCTCAGATAGGCTTCGTTGGAATTGTCAAACTCGGGGTTCATATACACGGCGTAGTTCATCACATTGGAAGCCATTTTTTGTCCCAAAGCCCAAATGTCGAGATTGGCGATGTAGTCGGTGTACTGGGGATAGAAAAAAGTCCAACGGCTGGTGCTTTGCGGAATATGTGCCCAGAAGAGGCACGACTGGTAGATACCCTGATACAACATCTGGTCAAGTTCCATTCCAGAGAGGGTGATACCACCGATACCACGCGCCCCTATTTCGGCCTTCATGAAGAGCACATCGGCGTAAGTGATAAGAATCTGAGGCACATACTTCTCATCGCGGGTAAGATAATAGTTGAACGGCGAGAAGAGACACGAAGGGCCTTTGAAAGTATAGTTGGCGTCGCGGCTTTGTGCGTAGGGCGAACCGCCTTCGGTAGGCGTTTCTGCCGTGCGGATTTGCGGATATGGTCTCCAAGCGCCATCGGGGAAGCTGTCGGTCTTGTGGCTCGTGTCGAAGAAGAGGAAGGCGCGGTAGTCGAAAATGCCGCTGCCGTCCATGTCATCTGTTGAGGACAGGACTTTCCATACGGTTTCGCCCATGCGCAGGTTCTTATGCTCGCGGAAAGCCCAGCTCATGTCCCAGCTCGTACCCAAAACACTGGGCCACAAGGCAATGCCGCCACCCGTGGCCACGCCGCCCGAAGTGCTCATAATCGTGTAGATGAAGTTGTAGGCACCCACCAAGACGGGAGTGGCAAACTCAGGGTCTTTATCGTACATGCGCAAACCATGACGCAGGATGAGGCCGTTGGCAAACTCCGACCACTGTGTATAGTTGTTGTTCAGCAACACATCGTAGGGCAGTTTGTAGAACTCGTTGCCCAATGCCGTGGCGATGGTGTCTTTTTTCATCACATCGCGGGCCCAAACCAACTCGTTGAGCAGGCTCTTGTAAATGTCTTCCTGCTTGTCCCATTTAGGTTTCATGTATTCGGGATTATCGGCACCTTGCCAGATCTTTCCAGCTTCGGTATAAGGCATATCGCCAAAGATGTCGCTCACTTTGAAGGTCTTGTAAGCCTTCACGATGGCGAGTTGGGCACGCACCTTGTCGCAGATTTGATTGTCGTTTTGCTTGGTACAGTAGTCGTCCAAGCGGCTTTCTATCTCGCGCATGTTGGAAAGGGCGCTGTAGTAGTTGGACCACACGGCCGAGGTTCCAATTTGCGAGTTGCCCCAAGCATCAGAGGTCAGGGCACCAAGTTCAGTCTCGGGATAGAAAATCTCGTTTTGCAGGTAGAAGATTTCATTTCCGGGCTGCTGCAAGCTGCTGATGACGCCGTTGAACAAGGCTTCCACCGTGGTGCCCGTCGGCGAGAACGGGTCTTGGTTCATGTCGTGGAAGTTTTTGGTGCAGGAGACGAAAGCTAACGCGGCTGCACAAATAACAAATGTATACTTTTTCATCGCGATATTTTTATTGTTACAAAACCATCAACTCTATTCTGTATTGAGGAAAGTGCCAACCGGCGACTTTCCCGAGGCGACACGGTTGGTGTAGCCGCAACACATCTATCTTTAAGGTTTTGCATTGTTTTGTGCATTTTGTGATTAATTACAAATTGACTTTTACGGTGAACATAAACGACCGCGTGCCGGGATAAGAGGCGTACTCAAGGCCTTGGGCATTGCCGGAACCTTGGGTGCCTTCGGGGTTAATGTTGTCGGGCAGGGTCTTATAGATATAGAATAGGTCGCGGCCCACCAGTGAAAGAGAGGCCTGCTTAAAGAAGTTTTGCTTGTCGAGCCACTTACGCGGGATGTCGTAGGTAAGCGAAAGCTCGCGCATTTTGACCCAAGTGTTGTTGACGATGCCGGGGGTGGTGAGGTACGGGCCCCAGCCTCCAAAGTTGGGCATGTACTTGTAGAGGTAATGCACCACATTCTCATTCTCGTGGGCTTCGCCCGTCTCGGTGTTGATACAGTAGCCGGGAAGGATGACGCCGTAGTTGCCGACGACGGTGCCTTCAGCGTTGGGATACGGCAAACCATTGCCGTCACGCTCATAAAGGGTTTCGAGGCTCTGTCCCGTCTGCATAGCCACCACGTATGAACCGCAGTAGATTTGCCCGCCCAATTTGGCATCAATCAAAGCATAGAGCGACCAATTCTTGTAAGAGGCCCTCATGTTGATACCACCCGTCACCAAAGGAGCGCAGTTGCCCACAGGCACACGGCTCTCGGTCTTCAAATAGGTAGTTCCCGTTTCGTTCAACAAGGGCAGCGGATTGCCGTTGGCGTCGTAGAACGGGCCGACGACGGTGCCGTCATTCATGGTGTATTCGTAAACATAGTCCCATCCATAGATGGTGCCGTACTCCTCGCCTTCCTCCACCGCGATGGCAGGACCGTTGGAACCCCAAATCTCGGAGAGGAGATACATGTTGGAACCGGCCAAGTCAACAATACGGTTCTTGTTGCGGGCGAGGTTAAGACCCACCTGCACGCCGTAGTCCTTGCCCTGAGCAATATCATAGGTCATGATGGCCTCGATACCCTTGTTGGTGACTACACCCGTGTTGATGGTAACATAATTGGAACCCGATGAAGGCGCCAAAGGTGAGGACAGGATTTGGTCCCAGCTGTAGATGTCGTAATAGGTGAAGTCCATGTTGAAACGAGCGCCCAGCCCGAGGTCAAATCCAAGTTCATAGCTGCGCTGGCGTTGTGGCTTCAGCTCCAAGGGCGGCACGGTGGTCGGTAGGGTGGCAGACAGCTGATGGCCGAAAGAGCCTGTGTTGTAGGTATAGGTCAGCTGATAGGGTTCGGTGTCGCTGGCGGTTCTGGCCCATGAACCTCTCAATTTCAGATAGTTGACTGGGCCCCAGTTCCAATTCTTGAAAGCCGAGGTCGGCACGAAACTCAAGGTGGCCGAGGGATAAAAGTAGGCGTTGTTTGAGATGGGTAAAGTTGACGACCAGTCGTTGCGACCTGTCACATCAAGGAAGATCCAGTCGCTGTAGCTCAGGTTGAAAAAGGCATACAACGAGTTGACTTGTTTCTCCCATTTCGACTCACCGAAAGTGCGCTCGGTGGCATTCGAATAGTTGTAGATAGTATAAAGGTTGGCGTAGGCCCATGTACCGGAGGTGCCGTTGAGTCCGTCGCGGTAACCATAATATTGCTCGCCACCGGCTGAGAGGCGCACATTGAACTTCGAGCTGAAGATTTTGTCCTTGTAGGCGGTGAGCAGGAAGTCCATGTCGCGGGTGAGCGACGACGACTTGCTCTTTGAGTAGTAGCCACCCGCCATACCATCGATGGTGGTGGGCTTATGCTTGGTGATGTAGTTGTCGTTGGTCCAGTCGAGGGCGACTTTGGCACTCGCACTCAGCCAAGGCGTGATGTCGTACATCAGGCGGATGGAGCCATACATCTTGTCGCGGTCGAGGGTCGTATTGTTGTTGTAGAACGACCAGAAAGTGCTGCTGTAGATATAGTTGTAGGGATAGCCGTCAAATTGGTTCATTGTGCCGTCTTCGTTCTCGTAGGTCGTGGTTTCAATGCCTTGCCAGCTACGGGGCCAGCTGTAGAGCAAGCCCTTGTTGAAGTTGCTGTACGACTCACCGATTTCGGGCGAGTTGAGACGGGAATAGTCCAAATAGTTGAAGGCCACATCGACTTTGATTTTCTCAGACACATTAATTAATGTACCCACATTGACCGTAGTCTGCCTCAAGTTGCAGTTGTCGATGATGGCGTCGGTGCGCGAGTCGGTGAACGACACACGGATACTGCCAAAGTCGCCAGCATTTTGGAAGGCAACATTGTGGTTCATCGTATGGCCGTTCTTATAGAGCATTTTCAGGTTGTCGGGCTGGGGTGAATATTGACGGATGGAGCCATCCCACCATTGTACACTCTCTCCGTTCATCTCAGGGCCCCAACTCACGGCACCTCCGTAGTAACCGAAAGTGGTGTTGGTGGGCTCGCCCGCCGGACCGTTGTCGACACTGTAAATGCCCGGATATTCATAGACTTGATTACCGTTTTCATCTGTCAAACCTTCGATAGGGGTCAAGGTAGGCGTATTGAAGGTAATGGGGCCGCCGGCACCGTATTTGTTCTGCACCGAGCGGTAGAGATAAGGTGTCGTAACCTTGAAGCCTGCCGAGTAGGTGATACCGAGACCACGCTGTTTCGAGCCTTTCTTGGTGGTGATGAGCACCACACCGTTGCCGCCACGCGAGCCGTATAAGGCTGCCGCCGTGGGGCCTTTCAAGATGTCGAGGCTCTCAATGTCTTCCTGATTGATGTTGTTCAAGGCCGTACCCCAGTCGCGGCCGCCGCTCCAGTCGGAAATACCGCCTTCGTTTGTCATAGGTACGCCGTCAACCACGATGAGGGGCTGGTTGTCGCCAAAGATACTGTTATTGCCGCGAATGGTGATACGCGACGAGCCGCCATCGACACCATTGGGGTTGATGATCTGCACGCCTGCCGAGCGACCGCTCAAGGCGCTGATGACACTGCCCGAGCCCGATTTGGCAATCAGCTCACCACCGATTTCCTCGGTGGCATAGCCCAATTCGCGTTTCTGCCGCTTGATGCCAAGGGCGGTAACCACCACATCGTCGAGGGTCTGTGAGTCGAGCTCAAGGGTAACATTAATTTTGTTCTTGCCTCGGATGGCTACCTCCTTGGTCTTGTAGCCCACGAAGCTGAACACCAGCACTCCTTGGCCGTCGGCTTTCAAAGAATAGTTGCCGTCCATGTCGGTCACAGTGCCCACAGAGGTGCCTTTCACCTGGATGGTAACACCCGGAAGACCGTAGCCGTCATCGCTCGAAACGACATTGCCCGTTACTGTCAGACTTTGCGCAACGGAGGCAAATGGGGACAATAATGCAGGTAAAAAAAAGAATAGTAAAAATTTTCGGTTCATATTGTTGATGTTTTGTTTATTTTAAGCAAAATCAAAACTGTTTTTTCATTCAAAAATGGCTTGAAACAAAATTTATCATCCAGAAAACTACAAAATATTATCTAATTTCTCAGTGCCAGTCATATACTCTAGTATTTTAGGAATCAAAAAAACTTGTTGGTTTGATGCCTTTTTTTCTGGAATTCCAGCTTTTTTCATTTTCCAAAGAGTACTAAAAGATCCTAATAATTTCCAAATCAGCACTATAAAAAACGATGCGATAAAGAAAAGCAACAAACCTAAAAAAACAAACACTTTTTTTATCTCCATATTTGTGTTCATTATAAAATCCCAATTATGGATACAAAAATAAGTTGCTATTGACACAAATGTCAACATGATTATTGATAAAAAAACATAAAACCACAGCCATTTCTTACTTATACAAGGACATTTTACCACCTCTATTATTATCTTCTTTGAAGTATTGTTCATCTTAGAAGTATTGTTCATCTTAACTAGTAAAAAAGATCTTGGATTAAAAGATTTTTGAGCTGAAAAATAACTTTCTATTTTATATAATGTGAATTCATCCAATTCTAAATTGTTTATCATCAAACTCGTACTAACAATTTCATGGTCTATTTTAACTTCATCATGGTAAGTACCATCAGTATTCCGTGTACTTTTATAATACTTTGTTGCAGTATTGTCCCATGATAAATCATGACAAAGTTTGAATTCTGTTTGTGATTGTTCGATAGCCTTACTACTAAAAAGACTTCCTTTAAGTAAATATTGTTCCTTATTCTCACTATTTGTTCCTTTATAGAATAAATCATGTATAAAAAAATACACTCGATTCCTCTTTTGGCGTATCTTTTCTACAAAAACATGCAAAACGGTTTCTATAATCACAGCCAATATTGGCGATAAGATTGAGATTAATTTATCGTTCATACCTTAAATGTTTGCTACTTTTGGGACAAAAGTAGAAATAATTCCTATTCGTTGTGCAAAATAATAACGATAACTATTATTTTTGCACTCAAATAGCAACAAAAAGCCCATAGAATTATGTCGGAACCTATTGAATACCCTGAAGAACAAATACTTTCGGAAAGAACCGAAAAAGAAACCGATAAAAAATGCCCCAACTGCGGAGCCACGGTCGTCTTCGACCCCGCGAAAGGCTGCATGCATTGCGACTATTGCGGCTACACCTGCGAGCTGCCCCAAGCCGATGCCGAAAACGATATTTGCGAGATGGACTTTGAGGCTGCCCTGCACACCGGGAGTTTCAACTGGGGCGAGCAAAAGAAAGAGGTGCAATGTAAGCAATGCGGTGCGGTAACCGTTTACGATGCCCTCGAAACCGCAGCAATATGTCCTTTCTGCGGCTCCACCAGCGTGATGCCTGCGGCCACCGAAAACACTATCGCTCCCGGTGCGGTTTGTCCTTTCACAGTCACCAAAGACCAAGCTGGCGAACGCTTTACCAAATGGCTCAAAAGAAAACTTTTTGCGCCAAAAAAAGCCAAGAAGAACGCCTGTCCCGAGGCCTTCCAAGGCATTTATCTCCCCTATTGGACCTACGACACCCATACCACTTCCAACTTCACTGGCCGTGCCGGCTACGACAGAACCGTGGAAGACAATAAAGGCAACAGTCGTACCGTAACCGATTGGAAACATGTCAGCGGTGTGTATCAGTCATTCTTTGACGATGTAACTGTTATGGCCTCAAAACGTCAGGCTGACTCCGGCGTGAGAAGTTGCGAACCTTTCGATTTCTCGAAACTTGTGCCCTATTCGCCCCAAGTGGTGGCGGGCTTCGTTGCCGAACGCTATTCCATAGGTCTGAAAGAAGGTTGGGAATCGGCACAGAAGAAGATACAGTCGCAACTGAGTTCCGACATTTCTTCCTACATCCGCACGCATTGGCATGCCGACCGTGCCAGCTCGGTCAGATTCTCGACACTCTACACCAACATCACCTACAAATACCTCCTCGTCCCAACGTGGATTTCTTCATTCAGATACAAGAACAAGGTGTATCAGTTTGCGGTGAACGGGCAAACGGGCAAGGTGGGCGGCAAAGCTCCTGTCTCAGTTTGGAGAGTGCTCATCGCCATTGCTATTGGCATCGGCGTCATCGCCGGATTGGCCTATCTGTTTTGATAGATTATAAATACTATTCCTATTCCAAGAGGTTCTCAAGGTCTTTCATGGCCTTGCGGGCCGATAGGCCCCGGTACAACACCTCGTAGGCCTTCTCCGCAATAGGAAGCTGTCGGCGTTGCTCCTCGGGCAGGAAAGGCAACATCGCCGAGGAATAATAACCCTCAGCCACCATGATCATCTCGTTGAGCGCGGTTTTCACCGTGTTGCCCCGACCTATCAACACGCCCAACTGGCGGTTGCGGCTGTGGCTCGAATAGCACGACACCAACAGGTCGCCGAAGAAGTTGGAGGGGTTAAACTTGGTAAGCTCGTTGACACTTTGCGGATCCAGCAAAAAATACATTTCCTTGATGCAGTTCGATACCAAGACGGCGATGAAGTTGTCTCCATAACCCAATCCCACCGCCATGCCCACCATCACGGCATAAATGTTTTTCAGCACGGAGGAACGCTCCAGATACTTCATGTCGCGCAGGTAATTTACCTTGATATACGGTGTCTTCAGCTTTTCGCCCACAGCGCGTGCATTACCCACATTGGAGCAGGCAAAAGTCATATAAGTGAGCCTCCCGTTTCCTACCTCCTCGGCATGGGTTGGGCCGCTGATACAGCACAGTTGCGCGTCAGACAGGCCATAATACTGCTTCAGATAATCCGTAACAAACTGATTCTCTTTCGGAATAATGCCTTTGATGGCCGAAACCACCATCTTTTCGTTCAAAGAGACTTTGAGATCGGAGAGATAACACTTCAGATAAGTCGCGGGGGTTACCAAAAAAATGATGTCGGCGCTGTTGACAGTTTCGTTCACATCGTCGGTGAGGCGGATGCGGCTCATGTCGAACTCGATGTCGGGAAGATAACGGCAATTGCGTCCTTCAACGCGCAACGATTCAAACACTTCTTGGTTGCGGACATACCAACAAACCGAAGACTCGTTCATAATCAACACTTTGGTGATGGCCGTAGCCCAACTACCATGTCCGATGACGGCACAACGAGATGTCTTATTTATCAGGATACCCATACCTTTTTATCTTACTAATCTGCACAGAGATAGGGTTATTATTTATGCACCAAAATAGGTTTAAGAAACTCCTTGTCGATTTTGGTGAAGATTTGCTTTTCCTGTTGCCCAATGGTCTCCAAGAGTTCGGCCATTTCCTTTAGGGTGATGTTGTCGCTTTTCATGTAGCGACGGCAATCCAAGGAAAACCGGCGCCAAGTGTCGGCATCGGCACTCATCAACTCAGCGCAATCGGCCAACACTTCGTTTTCGAACAACTCAGCGGCTTCTTTAAGAAAGTCGGCATACATATAGCGATGGCCTGCACCGCCTGTGCCCGTAGTCTCAATCAGCCTATAAATCCATAGCATAATGAAACCTATCAGTTTTTCAGAGAACCACCATTTCCACCTCTTTAAGCTCCCCGCAAAATAATGCAGTCCTGTCCATCCATAGAAACAAATCGGCACCCTCAGCATTCTTCGGCAAGTTTCTTCAAGTCCTTGAATAACAGCTGGTTTTAAATCCAAATTTTTCCCAAAACCTGAAGGTAGCGGATCGATATAAAACATCTTTCCACGAGGTGCTGCCATTCCTGAAGTAAAACGGCTTTTGCGCATGACGTCTTCTTCCAAAAAAACATAATCGTCGGTGGTCAGACGGGTATCGGTATCGGCGATGGTATAAGTGGTGCCTTCCTTCCCGATAACAGTGAACACATGACCGTTGAAGTTCGACTCGTTGACAACGGGGGAGAAATAATGGAGGTTGGCTACATTGACCACCATGCCTACCGGGATCTGTTTTTCGACCAACTCGTCCAAAGCCGCCATCGATTGGTCCACACGGTGACCATACTCAAAGCCGTGGAAGCCTATTTTCATCCTTTCGCAAAAATTCTTGGCAATCAGACCCGGACGAATGCGAAACATGGGCAATTTGACACCGCGCATTCTCAAAAAAGGCGAATACACAAAGTTGAACCCTGAGCCCAAACCGAAAGCCATAGTCTCGCTCATACCCTCATAACCGTAGTATTTCAACATGTTCAAAATCGTGCCCGTTTCACAATGCTTATTTCGCTGATTCGGATAATTCTCTATGACCATTGCTTTGATTTGTGTTTCGGATATTTAGCTTGCAAAAATACGACTTTTTCCTATTATGGCTCCAAATGTAGGTTTTTCCCAATGAAACACTTCCTTTTCTATCCTTCCAAGGAGTTTTTGTATCTTTGCCTGTCAATTACAACGGGAAGGTCGATTACAAGCAATTGATAATGATTAAAAATTGACGCTAAAGGTCATCCCAACGCCGAGGTTGGCTTGTTCTGGCATGGTATGGCAACGCATGACAGAGGGCAAAAGACGATAGGAAACAGCCGTGTTTCGACCCTGCTGATTATAGCCCTCTGCAATTCTGCTGATTTTTCCAGAGCCTACTCCACGAAGAATATATCCTGTAGGTATCATCATATTTCCCACAACAAAAGACCAGACACCCGTCATTAATAAGAACAGTCCGCCGCCGCTCACATGTTCAGAGCCTTCATTCATCAACAATTCCATTCCAAAAACTCCCGCTCCCAATCCGACTCCAAAAGCGACCCATCCGCCATTTTTCAGTCCGTCTCCGATTCTGTAAAGCTTTTGACCGTTGTAGTATGAACCATAAACCTCTTCGCCAAGAAGTTGCAGCAAATCGGCTTTAGGAATGACTATACTTTCAGAATTCTTTAGAAAACACAAATTTGATTTTTCGCGCACCATTTCGCCTTGTATGGCAACGCTGCCGTTTTCCTGTGCCATGACTACCAAACCCGCAATCATGAGCACCAATGACAATAATAACTTCTTCATGATGAATAATTTATAGAGTTAATACTTTGATTTCACTTCCACTGGATTAGCATAAATACCCAAAAAAATCTCCATCAGTTCTTCACGGTTCATATCAGGATACTCATCCATCCAATCCATGTACTTGACAAACGCAGTTTTCTGCTCATCAGTATAATGCTCGGCGAAAACATTTGAACCGCTCCTCAAGTCGTGGGCGATGTAATTATTGGGCATGAGATAATAATTGGGGTTGATACGGCTGTCCATCAGTTCGGCTACACGCTTGTAGAACTCACCAGAAGAACAATTGTTCAACGCATTCAAGTCGTTTTCAGTAATCGTGGGACAGATATGGAAATGCACATGCCCCTTGGGCTGCATGATGCCCGTCAGAATGCTGTTGAGGTCTTCGTTGGGCTGTTTTTCGTAGTAGCCGTTCTTGCGGGTCAGATACAGTTCAAGGGTTTTCAGTTTGTCGCACGACTCCCATTCATACGACACCGTCACTGGGGCAATGTTGAGCTCGGCAAGCGAAGCCACGCGGTTGTCATTACGGCTCATGCCAAACATTTTGATGATAGCGGGGTCGGTGGCATCTATGCCGTTTTTGGTGCGTCCATTGCGTTGGGCAATCCACACCGACTCTTTCTCTTCGGAAATGACATGGCGTATGTATTCCGAAATATGCAGCAAACTGTTGTAGAACCCTATCTTGCTGCCGCCGCGCTCTGTGCGGAACATCTTGTTGGCCTTGCCGAAATCAACAACAAAAGGATGCAACATGAGGTTGCTGCCGAAGGTAATATGGCAGGTCTTCTGCCCGGCTCCGTTTAGGATATATTGCAGAAACATGGCATCGAGCACAATATCGCGGTGGTTGGAGACGAAAAGATAGGGCTTCTTTTCGCTGATGTTCTCCAATCCCGACCAATCGAAGCGCGTGGTGGTCTTTTTGAACAAGGTTTCTATCACCTCTAACAACAGTCCCAGTTGAAATTCCTCTAAGGTCTTGATGCTTCTTATGCGGTTTCGGAGCGACTCCACGGGCATACCGGGCATGAGATAGTCAACAATGGCTGGGATGACCTCGCTATCGGCCATGCGCTGCATCGCAGCGGGAATCTCTTCCTCGTTGAAAGGTCTGATATCGTCGAAATCGTTCATTACTTTTTCCTTAAATCGATGAATTTGATGGGTTTGCGGCTCTTTGCGGGATAGTTGACCCGCTTGATGTCCTCAATAGGATGTATCTCAATGGCAGGAGCCACGCGAATACGCGAACGGAAACTGTCTTTCAGCACCTTGACGACATCAAAATCGGGTTGGTACTTCAGGCCTATCTTCACCACCACATCATCGGTGCCTGCCTCGCTTTGGCGTACTTCGATGACATAGTTTTCCACATAATCCGTGTTGTCCAGAACATCGTTGATTATGGGCGGATAAAGTGTCGTGCCTTTCAGTTTAATCATGTTGTTCTTGCGGCCCACGAGCGGGGTGAGGCGGTAAGAATTGCGGCCACACTTGCATTGGTCGATAATCTTGGCGGCAATGTCGCCTGTACGGAACCGCAACAGCGGCATGGCCTCCACGCCAAGGGTGGTAACCACGATTTCGCCCGGCTGGCCGTCGGGGACGGGCAAACCGTCTTCGCCAATGATTTCCACGATAATCAATTCGGGGTGCACATGGCCGCCAAGGCCAAATTCGCATTCCGAGAAGGTGGCACCCATTTCCGTTGAGGAATAGGTAGCAAAGAGTTGCACATCCCATTTCTCCTTGATTTTCTTGCCCAGCAGATTGAGGTTGAAATCCTGATCACGCAAGCCCTCGCCGATACCGATGATACGGCGAACGCTGCTGTTTTTATAGTCAATGCCGTGTTCTTCGGCATACTGTATCAGTTTCAGGATAAATGACGGCACGCACATGATGGTATCGGGCTTGATACGGCGGATGGTGTCCCACTGAAATTCGGGAATGCCGTTGCCTACGCGGATGACACCGGTGCCCAGCTCGCGCAGACCGAGGAAATAGGCCAAGCCCGCCATGAAACGCTTGTCGAGGGTCGTCATCAGTTGCACCACATTACCTGCATGAACACCCGCACATTCAAAAGACTTCTTTTCATTGAAAGCCAAGCGCTGCAGGTCTTTCTCGGTGCAGCCAAAGGTAACCGGGTCACCCAAAGTGCCAGAAGTGGTGATATAGTCGATGATTTTGTCTTTCGGGCAGCAAAGGAACTCCTCGTTAAAGAGTTGCAGATCTTTCTTCTCGGTAAATGGAATCTTCACCAAGTCTTCAATATGCTCAATTTTATCGATATGGATGCCATAACTCTTGAACATCCGCTGATAATAGGGCGAATGTGCTTCAAGATAGCCTAATGCTTCGTGCAGCAAGCCCTCCTGATAGGCTTTGATTTGCTCGACCGGCTGGTATTCTATGTCGTTGTTGATCATTGTGACAAAACGTTATATTAAAACTTGATTTCATCGAGCCATTGAAGGAACGCTGTTTTCCATTCGCGGCTTTCTTTGCTGCCCCGATGCTCGCTTGCTCCGAAGCTATGGCCGCCTTTTTGATATTGTATGTAGCGGTGGTTCACATGGGCGGCGACCAGGGCCGAATCGAGGACGACAGCATTGCGGTAGTCGACCTCTTTGTCGTCGACACAATTGACGAGGAAAACCGGCGGGCAATCGGCGGGGATATGGCGCTCAATGGAGAGCGAGTCGCATAAAACCGGATCGTGCTGATAGCGTTCGCTCAGCAGTCCACGGCGCGAACGCTTGTGGACATAAGGCTCCATCATCGTAACTACAGGATAGATGGCACCCACAAAAGCGGGACGAAGGTCGGTTTCATGGTCGATTCCGGCGTCTTTCAGGAAGTCGTGCCCGTGGAAACAAGCTGCCGACAACACCAAATGTCCGCCTGCCGAGAAACCCAACATCCCCACTTTGTCGGGATCAATGTTGTATTCTTCGGCGCGGGTGCGTACCCATTGCAGAGCACGTTGCGCGTCGGTAATCATGTCGGGGTGCTGGCGCCCTCTAAAAACAGCCCTATGTTTGTAAATATAGGCAAAATAACCGGCAGCACGATAATGAAGCACAAAAGCCGAGATGCCTTGGCTTTGCAACCAAAGGGCAACACTGTCGCCTTCGTTTTTCGTGTCGTGCCAATAATAGCTTCCTCCGGGACAAACGATGACGGAACAGCCCGAAGGGTTGTCATCAGCCAAATAAGGCGTAAGCGTAACTCGGCTACCATGCCTGATATTCGTTCCTTGCCAAATCCTTTCCCGTAACTGCGCCATTCCTGTTAACAAAATTAGACTTAATACCAGTATTGATTTCATCATTTATTTAAGATTTTCTTCACTTCTTCCTTCGTGAGTTGCCTGTATTTGCGTTGTATGTCGACGAAGAAATCCACTTGGAAAAACTCCTCGTCGTAAAACGAAAGTTTCGAGTTGGTATTGGGCGTGCATTCCAAATAGACAATGTCGTCCAATTTCAGGTTTTTTGCCTCACAAATCTGGTCGGCAAGTTTGCGGCCTGCGTAGGTAACGGAAGTTCCCGGATTGTCCTGATACAATTCTGTCACGATGACATAGGTTTTACCCTCCACTTCTCTGATTTTCAGGCCACAGGATGATCCCATATCCCATTCGCCCTTAAAAGAAAAAATCTCGTCGTAATATTCTGGTGAAACTTTCATTTGATATTGAATTAATGTTGTTGAAATTTATGATAACTCCGTTGAAATCCTCGATTTCGGCGAAGCCAATCTTTGATTTGTTGAGATGAGTATTCAACATAGTCCCATTGTTTGTTGACACGGGACTGCTGAACACCCCTAACCACTCACCATTTGTTGCTCAATTTTTAATTTTTGGCTTTCCGTTCTCACATTGACATTGCGTTTGCTTCGGTCCACATCGCGGCCAAACGATTTGTTGGCCAACCTGCGGTCGCGTGGGCGGTAGGTGCCATCTTGCATTTCTCGCAAAGCCACATTGCAAAACAGGCGGAACATTTTCTGTTCCTGACTCTCATCGGCATAGAAGCTCTTCCACGCGTATTCGTAGAGGTCCTGCAATTTTTCAGGTGTCATGTGTTTGGGTTGATACACCACCTGACCGGCGTTGTAATGGTCCCAGTCGAAGTCGAAAATGCGGCCTTGGCGCAGCAGGTCGTCGTGGCCTTTGGTGTGCGGGAAGGGTGCAAAAATGGTGAATTCGGCCAAGTCGAGGTCAATTTCACCCAAAAAGTCGATGAGCCGCTTGATGTCGTCTTCGGTCTGGTTGTCGAGACCGAAGAGGATGGTGCCTTCCACGCCGATGCCGTAGTCGTGGTAGCGTTTCACACGCTCTTTGATATAGTTGGAGGTGTCGTAAACGGCCTGATAAACATACCATGCGCCTGCTTTGGCAGCCAGCTCAAGCACCTCGGGGTCGTCCTCGATGGTGTGGCTGATCCATTTCTTCTTCAACGGCGCAATGGCACGGAAAAGCTCTTTTTCCCATTGCTTGTCCTGCGCCAGCGAATTGTCAACGATGAAAAGACGGTTGTTGTCGATACCGGCCATGTCTTCCACCACCTTGTCAACAGGGCGCGGACGGAACTTACGGCCTCCGAGATACGACACGGCGCAAGGATAGCAACTAAAGCGACAGCCTCTACTCGCGTTGAAAAGGTCAACCATCTGCACGCCCTTGTGGTTGTATAGCTCACGCTTGTATAGGTCGCGGCGGCAAGGACCAACTGAAGCAATATCGGGCTGGTTGCCAATGTAGTTGTATATCTTCTTAAGGCACCCGTTTTTCCAGTCCAGAATAACCTGCTCGGAACGGCCTTCCGACTCGCCCAAGAAAACGCTGTCCACATGGTCGACCATCTCTTCGGCGTGCAGCATCGTGGAGATACCGCCGGCAAGAACGGTTTTGCCACGCTTGCGAAATTCATCAGCGATGGCCCAACCACGCTTCACTTGCGTGGTGAGCATCATGGAGAGAGCCACAAGGTCGCATTCCTCATCAAAATCAATAGGTTCCACATTTTCGTCGGTAAACGAAATGTCTACATATTCGGGCAAAGTGGCGGCAAAAGCCACAGGGCCATGAGGCGGCAGGTTGAATGTCGTCTGACCCGGCAGTTTGTTCCACTTTGGGTAAATGAGTTTCAGTTTGATTGTGTCCATTTCATTTTGTTGAGTTTGCAAAAATACAAAAAAACCATATCTGTTCTAATATTTGTTGATTTTGCGCACAATGGCATTGTGCTCGACGAAGGCTTCCGCTGTTTGTATGGCCGTGAGCGAAACACCGCACAAGCCGTGGATGTTGACATTCTGCCCCGTCAAAAACAGGTTCTTCACTTTCGTGAAAACAGACATTTGGGAGAGCATGATATTGTGGCTGTCTTTTAAGAAACCATAATTGGAGCCATCTTTGTTGCCGTAATAGTCGCGGATGGTGAGCGGCGACGAAGCCATGACGAAGTCGATATGGTCGCGGAAACCGGGATGAAGCCGTTCCATGAAGTCGAGCACTTTCTCGGTTTTTTCCTGTTTCCATTTTTCGTATGCCGCTCCCCGGCGACCGGCCCGGGTGTCTTCCCAAGGCCTGACCCACTCAAAGTCCATCTCACCAATAATGACCAAGGTTTCGGCAAACTCCCCTTGGCTTTCAATGGCTGGGGTATAATACATCAGGCTGTTGGGCCAGTCTTCCTGTCGAAGGGTTTTGAGGTCAAACTTCGAGTCATAATTAGCAAGGCAATACTTCGTATGATTAAAGAAAGGAAAAGCTTTTTCCTTGAATTTCACATAAACCTTGAAACTGGAATAGGTTTCGGGTATGGACTGTATCCTTTTCCTGAACGAAACCGGGAAGGCCTTGTCGCCAACAAGTCGCAAGAGCACATCGGGATGCACATCCGAGATGTAACCATCGGCACGATATACATTGCCCTTTCGGGTAACGACCTGCTTCACCTCATGGCCTTCCACCTCAATGTTGACCACTTCCTCATTGGCAAGCACTTGACCGCCAGCCGCTTCGATGACTTCTTTCAGCAAATCGGCCATCTGTTGGCTGCCTCCAACAAATTGGTAGGTACCACCGATATGAAGCACACTGAGGAGCGCCCTCATAAACTCAGGTGTCGTCCCCACCACGCCACCGAAAAGCGGATTCATGTAGGCCAACAAGCCTTTCAGTTTGGGGTCACTAAGGTAACGGTCCATCAGCTCGTCGTAAGGAAGAATGGCGTCTTCCGAGACCGACATGAACAACTGTGACGGCCGTTCGCGCAAATAAAAGAGGTCTTCTTCCTCCGACAGCTCGAAAACCTTATCGACATAAGCCTTAATATGGTCTTTCTCGTCGGGGAAGGCTTCGGCCAAATAGTCGATATAACGGTTCTTGCCTTTAGGAAAACTATAAATCGCACCATCTTCAAGCACCTTGACCACATCATAGCCATCCTCGTCCATAGCAAGGAGAGAAAGACGGTCCATGATGCCAAGATAAGTGAAGAGCTTACGAAGTTGGCCATCGTCATCAAAGCCTCCGAAGATGTGCATTCCCGTCGGAAAACTAACACCTTTACGTCTGAAGTTCTGCAAGCCGCCACCGATGACGGCGTTTTTCTCCAATACCGTTACCTTGTAGCCTTCCTTGGACAGCAAGGCACCCGAAACCAACCCGCCCAGACCGCCTCCAACAACAACAATGCGCTTTCGGTTGGCTTCCACCATTTGTTGCCGTACTTTTTCTTCTCCCAGCAGATGATTGCACACCGTCATCGTGCCCACCAACACACCCAACATGCCGTGCGAATTGATGTTTTGTCCTACAAGAAGCAGGTTGGGTATCTTGGTCTTAAACGACACCCTGTCAGCGATGTTGTTTACATTCTTTGCAAGACCGTAGATGGAACCTTCGGGAGTGAGCGTATAGTCGCGGTAGGTCAATGGCGTAGCGGCATAATATGTTTCTATGGACGCTCGGATTCCCTGAAAATCATGCTCCAGCGCATCCAAAAGGCGTTCGGCCATGTCATGCTTAAACTGCCCATAATCCTTGCCTCTGCGCCCAATGGTTGTGCCGTCCCATTGCTTCACCGCATCCATCGACATATAAGCCAAAACAACACCGCCTCGGGCTGTTTTGGGATTGGGCTCGTGGCATTGGTGCATATAGAGATAACCCTGAGGCCATGTGTCGTCAATCTTCCCTTCCATCTTCCACGGCGAATCCGTTCGGAAACCATAGAAATTGGAGTTGATGTATGGCATTGCCCCTTCTTTGAAACGAAGGAAAAGCGAAAACACAGAAATGGTGTCAGGGATACCCTTGATGCGCGACTTATAGGCATTAGTGAACACATTGGGCTCCACCAAATCTATCAACTGCTTGGGATTGACATCAGAAATGACCACATCCGCACAAAACACCTCTCCGTTTTCCGTCCTTACCCCAGTTGCTTTTTTGTTCTCCATAAGGATTTGGGAAACCTTGCGCCCTGTCAGGATGCGGCCGCCATACTGCTCCAACACTTCACGCAATGCTTTCACGATGGCATCGCTGCCACCCACGATGCGGAAGGCACCCGCATTGTAAAAATCGAAAATAAAGGCATGAGTGGCAAAAGGTGTCATGTTCTTTTGCGCAGCATAAAGCGAAAGGTTACCCACCAGAACTTCACGAAGCAGGGGGTTGGTGATGGTTTGGTCGATCACTTCACTTAAACTCTGATACAACAACCTGTCGTCAATAAAACGGCTCTCGTCAACGCTGTGCCGCAAATCGCGGAATGGCGACAGACACGCTACTTGCTCGATAAGATCATAATAACGCTCAAGGTTCTCTTTCTGCGAGGGGAAACGCTGTGCGAACTTTTCAATGAAAGCATCGCGACCATTGGGAAAAGCAAAGCGCTCGCCTTGCAGTGAAACCACATCATACGCCTCAGTATCAAGCCTATTGAACTTGACTTTATCCTTGATTTCGAGATAGTTGAAATAATGGGAAAGCACTTGGTCGTCATCGAGACTGCCGATAAAGTGCATTCCCGTCTCAAACTTGACACCATCGCGTGAGAAGCATTGCAAACAGCCGCCCACCTGCGATGCCTGTTCCAAAATAGTAATCTCATAGCCGTTTTTTGCAAGAATGACACCCGTTGAGAGACCTCCCAAACCACTTCCTATGATGATACATTTTTTCATTTCAAAAAATCTTGGTTTTCAATAACATAATCACACTGCAGAATAACCTCTCCGTCTTGCACGAAATGCAAGTTGTCAGGAATGTGGCTGCAATGCGTGGCCAACAGGTATTTGTCTTCATCAGCCTCAACGGCATACACCTGTGCGTTGCGATGTACCAAAGCCACTGTCCATGCCAACTCGCCATAGCCGCTGTTTCTAATCAAGATAGATCGGTGGTTCATGGCATCGATTTTTGAAGCATAAGTACTGATTTTCTTTAGGTTGCGTCGGCATTGGTGCTCCACCTCCCGGCCTTTGTAGATGTACTTGTAGCGCACAAAGGGCAGCACATACTCCGTGTTTTCAAGTTGTGTTCTAAGTTCATCTACATGGCGGATATAGTAAGCGCGGAACTGCGATGCCAAGGCGCGCACCTCGGTCCCAACCAGTTCCTGATACGGCATGCGTCTGTCTATTTCCACATGCAATTGTCCTTCGCGCAACACCACATCTTTTTTGGGCATCACATGGTTGGCTCCATGGATAAAGACCGGCAGAATATCAATTTCAAGCGATTGCGCCAACTGAAAAGCACCTTTGTGGAAACGAAGGATTTGGCCTGTCTCCGAGCGCGTGCCTTCGGGAAAGACTACCACCGAATAGCCACGCTCAACGAGCCTTTTCAACCGCTCCAGATTCTTGTCGTAACTGTCGGAAACAGGATAATACTCGGCATAGCGGATGACGAGGCCGTAAATCGGGTTTTTCCACACCCAATCGGTAGTGAGCAACACCACCTTGGGATGTAACATGATGGTGCAAAGCAGGTCGAGGTGCGACTGATGGTTGGCAATGATGACGGCAGGCTTCTCAAAGGTCTCTCCAAACTTGTTATCCAAGTGGAACTTCACCCCCGGCAGCAGCTTCAAGGCCAAGTGCATAATGCCGGCGACAATCTTGTGATATAGGTAGCGCTTCTTCTCCGTGTTTGGACCTAAAATAATGTAAATCAAAGTGAAGGGTGTAAACAACACAAAGACAAAGACAAAAAACACGAGAAGCGACACGCCTGTATAAATCAAACGCTTCAATGTCAAAGGTATCTCGCGAAACTGTCCTTTCTTTTTGGTCAGCCAGCCGAAAATGAAGGGAGGCAGGTAGCAAGCCATGAAGACCACCGTCGCCATACCGATGATGGCCACCTCGGCCAAGGAACGCATGGCAGGATGAGAGGCAAAAATCAGCGTTCCGATACCGATGAACATAAGAATACCCGAAAGAATGACACTATTGCGGAAGTTCTTTAACATCCGTTTGCCGTAGGCATATTCATAAAGCAGTCCTTCCGTAATGAAGATGGTGTAGTCGTCGCCCTGACCGAAGATGAAAGTGGCCAAGATGATATTCACAATGTTGAACTTGATACCACCTATATACATGATACCCAAAATCCACGCCCAGCCTACCGTCAGCGGCAGGAAGGCCAAGAGCGAGAGCTCCAAACGCCCAAACGAGAGGCATAGAAAGAAGAACACCACTATACTGCACACATAAAGAATGAAATCGAAGTCGGATGAGAGGGCACTGACCAAGTTGTTGCCCACATCGCTGATACTGAAAGCAAAAGCTGTATCAGGTAACGAATTGCGCAACTGCTGTTTCAAAGGCTCAGAGGCCTCAACAGGCACCCGCACGAAGTTGACCACCCGCGCTATCGAGTCGTGCTGCAACATATAGGTGCCACACAAAGCCAGCAGGGGTTCCATCTCACCTTCACTCAATGGTTGCCAAGCCTTGGTGATGCCGTCGGTGAAGGTGTCGAAGGCGTTTGCCGTGAAACCGGCTTTCAAAGCCTCCGCCTTGACTTGTTCGGCAAGGCCGTCATGCCGTTGCCAAAAATCCCGCCACAGTTCAAGTGACTTTTCCTGTTTTTCCACCGAAGGCAATAGGCCGTCCATTCCCGAAATACTGTATTCCACGCTGTCAGGCACCGACTGTCGCAAGTTGGCTATTATGGCTTCATTTTTTCTAATAGCATTCTGAAAATCAGGCGCCTCCGAAACCACATAAACCAAGTCGGTCTCGCCTTCCTTTTGCAACGACTCGCTCAGCAAGGCCAGATCCTCTTGTTCTTGGCGGGTCATGTAGTTGATGTTGTGCAGGTCGGAATCGAAAGCAGTGTCTTGACTGAACCAGCTGAGTATCAATGTGATTAATACCAAAGGCCAAAAAGCGTACAATTTGACTTTGCGCCACCACTCTGAAGGAGCCCTGCCGTCATCGACAAAGAGCTTTTTGGTCTTTTTCGGCACGACGGCAAATAGTGGCAGAAAAACCATCACGAAAAGAATGGTGCCCACCAAGGTCAAGGCACCGAAAAGACCAAGGTCGCGCATGGCCTCAGCTTTCACAAAACCAAGGCAGGCAAAGGCTGCCACCGTGGTAAGGTTGCCGATGACCAAAGGCTGTATGACATCCTTCAGGGCCTCGCGTTTATTAGGTTCCTGCTTGATGTGGTCGAGATAATGCAGGGGATAGTTGACCGCAATGCCAACAATGACCGAGCCAATGCCTACTACAATGATGGAGATACTCGATTTGAACAAGGCAATGACCGCCAAGGCGAAAACCCAGCCGAAGAGGATGGAGATGCCCAGCCAGAGCAGGTTGCGCTTGCGTGCCATAGTGAACATCAAAATGCCGAATATCAGCACAATAGCCAAGGCGATGGAGAAATAGCTGTCATACTTGATTTGCTTTGCATTGGTGACGGCGATGGTAGGTACGCCTACAGCCGAAATCCGCACTTTAGGATATTCGTTCTC
Organism: Candidatus Limimorpha sp.; assembly: GCA_041854745.1. Lineage (GTDB taxonomy): Bacteria > Bacteroidota > Bacteroidia > Bacteroidales > F082 > Limimorpha. The sequence continues at coordinate 23,694 of JBHACT010000101.1, forward strand.
GGCCAGTTCTGTCACCTTATCAATCAAAGCCACGATTTTTGCGTTGCCTTTCGTGTCGCTGCTCGAGAACGGTGACGAGAAGAAAGCAAAGCCTCTGTCGCCGCGTTCGTTGAAGAGGTATTCGTCCTCTATGCGGTAGTTCCGCGTAGGGTTAAGTGCATTCAGCCGCTGCAAGGTGGGCGAATATAGATTGAGCGGGTCGGCTTTGAAGCCGTCAACGACAAAACCCGCCGTGGGCATGGAGAGCATCCGCTTGATGTTGGCCATGCTGGCGGCCACATGATTGGGGTCGGCCAGCAAGGAGTCCATGCGTTGGTAGTCGCTTTCGGTGAGAAATAAGGCCTGATACTCACGGATGAAATCGATGGCGTCAAACACTTGGTTACCATCGACACGGCACTGCAAATCACTGATAATCTGATTGGTATCACATTCTTTCCAAAGGCTTTCAAAGGCATCCATAGCCTCCATCAGCACATCGATAGCCTCGTCATCGGCAAATTGGGTGGTGTCGGCAGCGAAAATCACCGCGATTTGCCCTTGATTGCCCAAGTCGTTGTAAACCGAGGTGTAGCGTTCCTTTTCGGGGTCGGTGGGTAGGAAGTCTGCGATGTTCTCCTTATAGTCCAAGCGCAATGCCGAAAACACACACAAAGCCGTGATAACCAATAATAAGGCTATCGATAGCGGTCTGTTTTTCGACAGGCGGTCGTAGATGTAAAGGATGAACTTGCTCATGTCGATTTTCTCCTAAACAGTTTGTGGACAATGCGCGAAGGCCATCCGTAAACAATAGCCACTAAGCAGAGGATGGTGTTGAGCACGCTGATGCGAAAAAAATCCCAAAACGGACGGAAATGCGTAACGCGCTCTTCGGCTTTGGGATAGAAAACCTTGACCTTTATGGGCACCAAGTTGGTGCCGCGCCAAGCGGAGAAGACCAACAGCGACAGCTCGGCTTCATAGCGTGCGCTGAAGATGTGTGGGAGTTTATGCAAGGGATAAAGGCGGTAACCCGTCTGTGTATCAGGTAGATTAATCCAAGTCTGTATCTTGAACCAAAAGTTGGAGAACTTGTTGGCGAAGCTGTTCTTGCCCGGCATATTTTCCTGTTTTAGGTTGCGGCTACCCACAATCAAAGCGTCAGGGTGTTGTTCCAAGGCCTCAACAAACAAAGGGATGTCCTCGGGGAAATGCTGACCGTCGGAGTCGATGGTGAGGGCGTGGTCGAAACCCATAGCCTTGGCTTTCTTGAAGCCTTGTTTCAGCGCATAGCCCTTGCCTCGGTTGCGGCCGTAGTCGACTACGGTGATGCGGTCGGCGAACGAAGCCAAGATTTCAGACGAATCGTCGGTGCAGCCGTCGTTGACGACAATGACATCGGAGCAAAAGGTCAGCACACGCTCCACCACATCGCGCAGGGTACCGCCGTTGTTGTAGGACGGCACCAGCACGCAGACTTTCCGTTGGCACATCATCGTTTTTATGTCAGAGGTATCAAATTTGTTCATAACTGAAAGTCAACGATATCTTGGAATAAACAGTGCTTTCATCGGCAATGACGACCTGTGCCTTGCATTCGGTCTCGCCTTCCGCAACATGAGAAAAACCGAACTTGACTTCCTTTCCCTCAGCGGGTATCAGGATGGAAAGGTATTTTATGTTCTTGGACGACTTGAGGAAAATCTGTCGGCCTAACTGTTGTTGCAGCACCTCGCCTGCCGTTTGCAGCAGACAAGCCCCCGGCGTGATGGGGTTGTCTGGAAAATGTGCCTGATAAACCTGATGATTGGGGTTGCAGCGCACAACGGCCTCAAAGCCGTCTTCGGTATCCGTTATGGATGATAGTATGAAAAGACCGCCCAAGAAATTCATTTGTCCGATTTTTGGATATTTGTAATAAAGAGGCAAAAATAAGGATTTTTTCGTGAGCAGGCCTCAAGATGTCGATGAAATGTAAAAACTAGCCCCGTAGAGACGCGGCGTGCCGCGTCTCATCTCTACCACGCCGCGTCTCACATCTCTACCATACCCCGCTTCGCGTCATTGCGAGCGTAGCGAAGCAATCCACCAATCATTGCGAGCAATCATTGCAAGGAACGAAGCAAAGCGAAGCATCAGACCCGTAATTGGCGCATCCCTACGGGATGCAGAAGATTGGGCATTAGGCTTTTACCGAACGAACATCCCTACGGGATGGCCTTGACAACGCATTGCCGCCCTCCCAGTCATTGCGAGGAGCAAACTCCCCCTTAAGGGGGACATGGATTGACTCCGTCGAATCTTCGCTTTGCTCTGCTCGCAGTGAGGCGCGATGCGGCGGTGAGAGGGAGGATGTTTTAATCCCCCTAGCCCCCCTTAAAAGGGGGACTTTTGCTGCGCTTTGCTTGCAATGGCGCGATGCGGCGGTGGGGACAACGCAACAGTGTGTGTGTGGGCATGGGCTTGCCAAAGACGGTCCGGGCTGGGCGGAGATCGGAAGAGCACACGTCTGAACTCCAGTCAC
>JBHACT010000102.1:0-10866 GCA_041854745.1 Candidatus Limimorpha sp.
AAACCAAACGGCAAGCGCCGCTCCGTGAGGGTCAAGCCTTTAGCCGTCCCTTGCGGACACTTCCCCGCATGTCGGCCACGCCTCCCCGCCCCACCCGGACCTGTCTTTGGCAAGCCCGTGTCAACCCTCACTGCCGCTTCGCGCCCTTGCAAGCGAAACGCAGTGAAGCGAAGCACAAGTCCCCCTTCCAAAGGGGGCCAGGGGGGATTAAAACGGCCCCGTGCGCCAGCCTTCCACACCACCGCCCCCCGTCATTGCGAGCGTAGCGAAGCAACACACCATCCACATAGATTGACTCCGTCGAATCTTTGATTTGCTTCATCGTCCCTCATCGCAATGACCTCAAAGCCCTGAAAGGGCGGACAGAGCACAACCCGATACAAAGTGTCGGGGGACAACCCGATACGCAGTATCAGGGCAAAGCCCTGAAAGAGCGGCCAAAGCACACCCGATACAAAGTGTCGGGCTTGTAATTCATCAAGAAAGGACGGACAGAGCGAACAGCCTGATACGCATTTTACTTCGTCACCACCAGCTTCAGTGTCTGGTTGCCCAGTTCCGAAACGGCATTGATAAAATAAATGCCAGAACCAAGGGTGTTCAAATAAGTCTCCAATATCGTGTGGTTCAAGCCGTTGAAGTCGTATGTATAAAGGCTGCGACCCATGAAATCGTACACCGCCACTTGGGCTCTGACACCTCCCATTAATGCCACATGAACCTCTCCTTGCGAAGGATTGGGAAACACAGTGATGATATTAATGGGAGTATCCTCCATCGGTTCCTTCACTTGCAGCAGTTCCAAAGCCTGTGAGAAATCAGGAATGCCATAGCCGTATTGGTTGTCAGGTCTTTCAGCACGGTTGCCACAAGCACGGATGGCATCACACATCTCCTGCACCGTAGTGTAGGGACGGGCTTGGCGCAAACATGCCACTGCGCCTGCCAGCACAGGTGTAGCAAACGAGGTGCCGTCGCCATTGTAATAGGGCGGCCACCAACTGCCATAACCTGAAGCAACGTATGTACCTTTCCCCAAAGCCATCACATCGGGCTTGATACGGCCATCGTAGGTCGGGCCTACTGAACTGAAGCTAGCGCGATTTCCTGAGGCATCCACTGCACCGACAGTCAAGACATGCTCAGCGTCGGCAGGGATGCCCAAGGTGCATGTGCCATCACCCTCATTGCCGGCAGCATTCAGGCAAATCATACCACGGCTTGCGGCTATTTCGGCACCAATCGACATCGGGGCGGTATGGCCGTCAAAGTGTTCAAAGGGATGGTCCCACTGTGTCATTTCGAAATCAATATATCCCAACGAGGTGGTACACACATCAACGCCCAAACTGTCGGCATATTCTGCGCCCGATACCCAATTGTATTCCTCGATGATGTTCTCGCAATTGCCATCCTCGGTATGGATAAGGTAATAAGAAGCCTTGGGAGCCGTACCTACCATATTGTTGGGGTCGTAGGCGGCCATGGTGCTCAGACATGAGGTGCCGTGGGTGCCTTGTGAATACACCGAATTGGAGCCATACACAAAGTCACGGGTGCCGAGCAAACGGCCTTCTGCACGCATGTTGTCGAAGCAAGAGTGGCCTTCAGTACCTTCAAAGCCTCCGTCAAGTACTGCGATTACGACACCGGTGCCGTCATAACCCTGCTCATGCAAAAAGTCAACCTTCAGTTGGGTAACTTGGTCTTCGGCGCCGCCATAGTAACCTCTTCTCCCACGGGGACTTGCATTAGGTTTCATCTCGTTGGCCAACCAGCGTTCCTTAGCTTGCTGCGCCTTGAGGTCACTGGGGCAGTTGCGCACCGTCGTCACGCAATCAAGAGCGTTGATGGCGTCAATCACGCTGGGGTCGGTAACATGCACCGAAACGCCATTCAGCCACTTAGAGGGATTGAGCAACTCGGCGCCACAGGCAGCCACAGCCTGAAGATATTGCGGATTGACGGGGATGTCATATTCGTCAATAGCAACCCCCAAATTGGCACGGCGTTGCAAAGCCCGCGCGCTCAGGTAAGCCTCAGGGTTGTCGAAGGAAAAAGGCGAGTTGTCCTTGTCTTTGAACTGCACCCAGTAGATGTTGGTCGCAACCTGCGCTTGGGCAAATATGGTGACCACAAGAAATAAAAGTAAAAAACAAACTTTTCTCATTGTCATTGAATTTTAATTTCAGGTAAAAAATCGGGCAAAAATAACATATTTTTCCAACACCGAGCGCAGTTTCATACAAAATCCCTACTTTTGCCAAAATTCCAAAACACAGGTTATGCGCATAGACATCATCGCCGTTTTTCCCGAAATGTTTGAGGGGCCTTTCACAGAGTCCATCATCAAGCGTGCTGTAAACAAAGGCATTGTGGAGATTGGATTGCACAACCTCCGCGACTACAGCACCGACAAGCACCACAAGGTGGACGACTACTCGTTTGCCGCCGGAGCGGGCATGGTGATGATGATCGAACCCGTCGACAACTGTATCAGCCACCTGAAAAGCCGGCTCACCTATGACGAAGTCATCTACATGAGCCCCGACGGCGAACTGCTTGACCAGACATTATGCAACCAACTTTCAATGAAGCAAAACCTCATCATCCTCTGCGGACACTATAAAGGCATCGATGAGCGTATCCGCGAACATCTGATTACCAAGGAAATAAGTATTGGGAACTATGTCCTCTCCGGAGGTGAATTAGGAGCCGCCGTTTTGGTTGACAGCTTGGTGCGCCTCATCCCCGGTGCCTTGGGCGACGAAACCTCTGCCCTCTCCGACTCGTTTCAGGACGGTTTGGTGTCGCCTCCCGTGTATACCCGTCCAAGAAACTACAAAGGATGGGAAGTCCCCGAAGTCCTGCTGTCGGGCAACGACAAGATAATCAGTGATTGGCGGTTTGAGCAGGCCGTTGAGCGCACCAAAGAGCGCAGGCCGGAGATGTACGAAAAATTCAAAAAAAGCTGATATTCTTCGTTCCGTATTGAAATTATTCGTATTTTTGCACCCAATTTTGGAGAAAATATACAAAAATATATAAAAATGAGCAAAAACGCATTAATTCAATTCGTTGAAGATCAAATCGTTGTAAAAGATTTTCCGAAGTTCAAGACAGGCGACACCATCACGGTGACCTACAAGATTGTTGAAGGACAAAAAGAGCGTCTGCAGAGGTTCCAGGGCATCGTCCTGAAACGCAGTGGACAAGGCAAGGTGGGTTCTTTCACCATCCGTAAGATTTCTAACAATGTCGGTGTTGAGAGATGTTTCCCGATTGCCTCACCTATGATTGAGAACATTGAGGTGAACAAGAGAGGTGCTGTCCGCAAGGCGCGTATCTACTACCTTCGTGGTCTCCGCGGCAAGAAGGCCAGAATCAAGGAACTCAAGGACTGATTTCCTTTATGGACAACGCAAAAAGAAAGCTCCGAATTGCTTCGGAGCTTTTTTTGTTGTTTTCGCTCTTAACCCTTCAAAGCTGAAAAAAGGAACTATCCGCTGGCCTTGAACTTTGCGATTCAATCACATTCGGGCAGGTTTCTCTTTTTCGTTTCTTTTTCTATGTTTGAAAATCTTCGTTCTCAACATAAAGACAGTAAGGGCGGCCCAGAAGACAACCAAAATGCCCAGTGTAATCCATGTGGCGTTCAGGCTTTGTGGGGCATAACCCACCAAAAGCAGCACAGGGAAGCCCAACACGATGGCTGCCAAGGTTTGCAGCACCAAGTTGTTGGCGGCAGGCGTCTCAAACTTCGGGTCAATTTCGCGCAACAGAATCATGCCGTTACTGGCCGTGCCTGTCAGCATGCCGAACATTGAGAAGAACCCCTCATACTTGTAGTTGGGATATAGGTGTTTAGAAATCACCAGCACAAAAACGAAAGTGACCGCCGCACCCAAGGTGCAGATGATGATGAAAGGCAATACAACTTTGCCGAAGTTCTCAAAACTGATGGCCGCCGTGCCCGCCACAATCATAATATCGAAGCAGAAACCGCTGATTCGGTTCAGCATATAGTTGTTGATGTATTCCCGACTCATCAGCTTGGCTTTCTTGAAACGGCCCAAGAGCCACTTAAAGAGGATACCGAACAAGGTACCGGTCAGGAAGTTGAAGCCCCAGAGCATAGGTTTCAGCGTGTTGGTGCCAAACTTGCCCAGCTCCATACCTTGAATCCAGTTAGTGAACAAATAAACGAGGAAATAGACAAACAGCACCATGCATATCTGCACCGAAAGCTTATCGATAGACTCGGCATCGGGAATCTCGCCCTTGCCTTCGTAATCCTCCAGTTTGTTTGCCTGTGCCTCAACGATTTTCTTCCTTGAAAGCACCCCTTTGCGGCGCAGTATGTTCATATAGACAACGCCCATCACACTGCCCACGATGAAGCCCGTAGCGGCTATGGAGAGGCCGAAATCGGCCCCCGGGAAGTCAATGCCTTGACCATCAGCGGCAGTAGAGAAAATCTTACCGAAGTTCAAGGCCTGTCCCGGTCCCTGACCATAGCCCATAGGCAACAGCAGGCCCGCCGCATAAAACAGTTTTCTGCCGAAATAGAAAAACAGGATAGAAACAATGAGTCCCACAATACCTTGGATGACGTATGAGGAGGCCGTCAGGGCACCCGTCTCAATCACCTTCATCGGCGTAGATTTTGACTCTATCTTATTGTTTTTCAATGCCAAAGCAACGAACCCCAAACCCAAGGCATGATAGGTCACGACTTCCATCATCGGCTTGTTGATGAGGGTGCAGCAACTGGGGAATGCCTTGAAGATGAGCAGCAGCAAACCGCCGAGCAAAGCAGAGGGCAGCAGGCTCTTTTTCAGGAAAGGCACCTTGGTTCTCAGCACATTGCCCAAGAGCAGTGCCGTCGCCAAAATACAGAACTGTATCAACCACTTCCAAGCTTGGGGCTGGTCGAATGTCATTACTTGAGATGATTCCAAGAGTATCATAAGCTGAAGATTTTAGTTGCAAACATAGTATTTTTTTGAGATATGACACAAAAAAATATAATTTTGCGGCATGAAAAAACCGCTTCAGTTGTTCCTCACTTTCTTCAAAATCGGGGCTTTCACCCTCGGCGGCGGCTACGCCATGCTGTCGATGGTGGAGAAGGCTGTCGTCGACCAGAAGAAATGGATTCCTGCCGATGAGTTTTGGGACATGATTGCCATAGTGCAGTCGCTTCCGGGCGTGTTTGCCGTCAATACGGCCTTGTATGTCGGGCACCGCATGGCTGGTGCCAAAGGTGCTATTGCCGCCATGCTCGGTGCCATCATCCCTTCCATCACCATCATTTTGCTTTTGGCCACGGTGTTCCGCGAATACCGCGACCAACCTGTGGTGGAACGCATTTTCAAGGGTATCCGTCCCTGTGTGGTGGCCCTCATCCTCGCCCCTTCGCTGCGCATGATCAAGTCGGCCAAGGTGAGCTGGAAGACCGCCATCATCCCCGTCGCCACGGTGTTTCTCATCTGGTGGTGCAAGATTTCGCCAGCCTACATCATCCTCGCCGCCATTGCGGGCAGCCTCATCTACGCACTTATTATTAATAAGAAAGCCAAAAAGAAAGTAGTGAAACCATGATATACCTGCAACTGCTTTGGGTCTTCGTCAAAATCGGAGTGCTGGGTTTCGGAGGCGGCTATGCCATGCTCTCCCTCATCCAGCACGAGGTGGTGGACCATTATGCGTGGATGAACACCACCGAGTTTGCCGACATGGTGGCCATTTCGCAGATGACCCCTGGCCCCATCTCCATCAACTTGGCGACCTATGTGGGCTACACCACGGCGGGCTTCGGTGGCTCGCTGTTGGCCTCGTTTGCGCTCTGCCTGCCGTCCATCATCATGGTCTATCTCATCTTGAAACTCTTCATGAGCAAGAAGAATAATTCGTTGATGGACAACACCTTAAAAGGCCTGAAACCCGCCATTGCCGGACTTATCTTCGCCGCTGGCCTCTCCATGATGAACATAGAGAACTTCCCCGACTTCGGTCGCGGACAATACAACATCAGTGTCATCATCTGCGCTTTGGCCTTTGTGGCATCGTATTTCTTCAAGGTGAACCCGATTTTGCTTATTGTTTTGTCGGGCGTGGTAGGGTTTATTGTTTATTGACACGAAATGCGATGGATTGGCAATTCAAGACGCGATAAATCGGCAATTTGAGACGCGATAAATCGGCGTCTCTACAGGATCAAAATTGTAGAGACGCGATTCATCGCGTCTCTTTCATCGCGTCTCCTGCCCCCCCTTCATCCCCATATCCACCGTAACCATTGCCGCCAGAGCCTCCACCAACACCACAGCACGGGGCAAGGCACACACATCATGCCGCCCTTTGACGGTGATTTCACAGGTCTCCCCTACCCGATTCACCGTCTGTTGTGGCTTTGCGATGCTCGGTATCGGCTTAAAGGCCACGCGGAAAACGATGTCGTTGCCGTTGGTAATGCCTCCTTGTATGCCGCCCGAATGGTTGGTCAAAGAGGCGTTTTGGCCGTCTTTATTAATAAAGGTGTCGTTGGCCTCTGAGCCTTTCATACCCGCCACGGCGAAACCTGAGCCGACCTCGAAACCCTTCACTGCGGGAAGGCTGAACATGGCATGTGCCAACTCGGCCGAGAATTTGCCGAACATCGGCTCACCCAAGCCCGCAGGGGCACCCGTGATGTGGCATTCGACAATACCGCCCACAGTATCGCCTTCTTTTCGAGCCTGTTCCACATCGCCCAAGGCAGCTACTTCAGCAACAATTAGTATGCCCCTTTCTTTCAAAATCTGCTTGGCAATGGCACCAGTCACCACGATAGGCAAAGTCGTTCTGGCTGAGGCCCTACCGCCACCGCGCCAATCGCGGAGTCCATATTTCTGCTCGTATGTGAAATCGGCGTGCGAAGGACGATAGACATCCTTAAATGCCTCATAATCCGATGGTTTACAGTCTTCATTACGCACCAAAAAGGCAATCGGCGTGCCCAAAGTGATGCCGTCGAGCAAGCCCGAAAGCCATTCGACACGGTCGGATTCCTTGCGCTGCGAACTCGTTGAGGATTGCGCCGTCTTGCGCCTATTCAGTTCGCTTTCAATGAACCCGAAATCCAATTTCAACTGCGAGGGACAGCCGTCGATGATACCGCCGGTGGCCGTGCCGTGCGACTCGCCGAAGGTGGTGAGTTTGAATAAGTGTCCTATTGTATTCATGGGGCAAAAATAAAAAAAATAATAGACACGCTCAACTTTCATGGCTTCAGCTGAAAGATGAGCTTATGACATACCAAAAAAATCCTCGGAATGACATGGGCAAAATTGGCAAGAATTATGTACTTTTGCAGCCGCAATGGGAACAAAGAACACACATCATTCCGCGAAAGGCGAAATCAGGATAAAGAACAAACGCGCCTCATTCGAATACTTCCTTGTGGAGACGATGATGGCCGGCATCGTGTTGACCGGAACGGAAATCAAGTCCATCCGAAGCGGCAAGGCGAGCTTGTCGGATTCGTATTGCAGCTTCAAGGGTAACGAACTGTTTGTCGTCGGAATGCACATCGCAGAATACGCGCAAGGCACCTACAACAACCACGACCCTAAGCGTGACCGCAAGTTGCTTCTCAACGCCCGTGAGTTGCGCAAGTTGAAGAACAAAGTGCAGGAAAAGGGCTTCACCATCATTCCCGTCACCTTGTTTATCAATGAAAACGGTCTGGCCAAATTGGACATCGCCTTGGCCAAAGGCAAGCATTACTACGACAAGCGCGAGAGCCTGAAAACCAAGGACTCGAAGCGCGAAATCGACAAACTGAAATCACAAAGATATTGATTTGCCCCACACACAATACAGGCAAACAACAAAACCAAACAAAAAAACAATATGGTCTTTAGCAGCATAGTTTTCTTATTATTCTTTCTTCCGGCGTTTCTACTTACCTATTACCTTGTCGACAAGAAATACAAGAATTTTGTAATCCTTATCTTCAGCATCATTTTCTACAGCTGGGGCGCACCAAAATTCATTTTCGTAATACTTGGCACGACATTCCTTGATTTTCACTTGGTTAAGTGGATGTCCCAAACGCAAAAACAATTGCATAGGAAACTGATGCTTACACTTTCGGTTTCCATCAATCTGGGCTTACTGTTCTACTTCAAATACTCTAATTTTTTTATCGAGAACATTAATGCCTTGTTGTCGGTTTTCGGCAGCAATCGCATTCAATGGGAAAAACTTTTGCTGCCCATAGGCATTTCCTTTTATACTTTTGAAACAATCACCTATGTGGTGGATGTTTACAGACGGGTTCATAAGCCATTGGATAGTTTCTGGGATTATCAGCTATACATCATATTCTTTCCAAAGCTAATTGCTGGTCCCATCGTCCGTTATCACGACTTGGCCGACCAAATTAAAGACCGGACGCACAACGATACGATTGACAATAGATTAACTGGGTTTTACCGTTTTGTAATTGGACTTGCGAAAAAGGTGCTTATCGCCAACCACATGGGGCTGCAAGCCGATACCATTTTCTCGATGGACTATGCCGGCCTCGACACGTATTCTGCATGGATTGGAATTGCAGCCTACACCTTCCAAATTTACTTTGATTTTTCGGGATATTCCGATATGGCAATAGGAATTGCCAAAATGGTCGGCTTTAAGTTTCCCGAAAACTTTAACAATCCGTATATATCGGGAAGTATTACCGAATTTTGGAGACGTTGGCACATCTCGCTGGGCGCATGGATGAAAAATTACCTTTACATACCGCTGGGCGGCAACAGGGTAGCAAACAAAAGAAGACTGTATTTCAATCTTTGGTTTGTTTTTCTCGCTTCCGGTTTATGGCATGGGGCATCATGGAGCTTTATTTTCTGGGGAGCCTATCATGGTTTGTTTTTGGTTTTGGAACGGAGTTTTTTGTTGAAAGTATATGAAAAAATCGGCAGACTGCCCAGTACAATCATCACATTCCTCCTAGTTGCAATTGGGTGGGTTTTCTTCAGGGTTGAAAAACTTTCCGATGCTTTTATGTATATAAAACGTATGCTATCGTTCGATTTCAATCGCGCCGTACCGCTTGATTCGGAATTCTATACTTTTTTTATCCTTGCAGCCTTTTTTGCCTTTTTTGCGTACTCCAATAAAGGACAAAAAATTCAGGATGCGGTTTACTTTAACGCATACAGCAACAAGAAGCACTATGTGGCAATCGTCACTTCTTTGGTGCTTTTAATACTTTGCATCAGTTCCATTACTGCATTTGGTTTTAATCCGTTCATCTATTTCCGGTTTTAATCATGAAAAATAAGCATAATACAATAAAACAGGTATTGTTTCTTATCGTTTTGGCCCTGTTAATTGCTCCGTTTGTTCAGGCTACATTTAATATTTTCGATATAAAACCTCTAAATGGTGCCATAACAGAACCCGAAAAAGCACACTTTAATCATAAAGACTGGTTTTCGGGCAGCTATCAGCAACAGGAAGAAAAGTATCTAAACGAAACCTTTGGATTTAGGAATCTGTTTATCAGGATTAATAACCAAATGGCCTTCACCTTATTTCGCAAGGCAAAAGCAAACGGCGTAGTTATCGGCAAAAAGAATTATCTTTTTGAAGAGAACTATATCAAAGCATATTACGGCACCGATTACATCGGTTATGACAGTATCATGCATCGAATGCAACGGATAAGATATATTCAGGACACCTTGACGAAACTGAACAAAAATATCATCTTGGTTTTTGCGGCAGGCAAAGGCTCTTTCTATCCTGAGTATTTCCCTGAAAAGTATAAAACCGGAAAAAGAACGACCAATTACGAAACCCATGTTGAACTGGCGCAGCAACTGGGCGTATCCTATATCGATTTCAACAGATACTTTTTAGAAAACAAAAACAAATCCGAATATCCCCTATACCCTCAATACGGAATCCATTGGAGTACTTACGGAATGTGCATAGCCGCCGATTCAATCATACGTTTTATTGAAAACGCACGAAATATAGATATGCCAAATTTGTATTGGGACAAAATTGAAATTGCCCAACCTCATGAAAGTGATTATGATATTGCGGATGGAATGAATATACTGTTTAAACTAAGATCGTTCGACATGGCCTATCCGCATGTTCAGTTCCAGGCCGATTCTGACAAAACAAAACCTTCTGTCCTTGTGGTCTCCGACAGTTATTACTGGGGCATGTTCAACTTTGGAATATCGAATGCATTTACGAATAGCCATTTCTGGTTCTACAACAAACAAATTTACCCCGACAGCTATCACTCGCCCCTCGCAACGAACCAAATTGATCTAAAGGAACAAATTGACAAACACGATGTTATAATAATCATGGCAACAGAAGCCACCTTGCCCAATTATGGTTGGGGATTTATCGAAAACGCATACAATCTTTTTAGAAGTACAAAAAGCACAAACGGCTTTGATGCTCAGTTTCAGACCAAAGTTGAAAATCTGCGCAACTACATCAAAACTGACAAGAACTGGTTGGAACAAATCGAGAAGAAAGCGGAATCAAGGCATATTGACATTGATTCGATGATAACCTTGGATGCCATTTGGCAAATACAGCATGAAAATCAATGAAAGCCGAAAACAAATACTAGTCATCAAAACCAGAACTTCTCTTGATTGATTATTTGTTAGCTTTTTGTATTGGTTGGCCCACAATCAACAACCCTAAATTCAACACATAAATGCAACTTTTTCGGAGGCACGAGGTGAAACATATTTTACTCAAACGAGAGAGAGGAGAAAACCCCTCCCCCTGTTTGAGCCGGATAAATGCCTATCTTTGCCTCCGTCCAAAAGTTCAAAA
>JBHACT010000103.1:0-28022 GCA_041854745.1 Candidatus Limimorpha sp.
ATGATTCAGAACAAGTTAAACAACAGACCAAGAAAAAAACTCGGATTTTTGACACCCATCGAATACTTTTTCGCTAACTTTGCAAAATCAAACCAATGTTTAATCAAAAAAGTTGCATTTGTAACTTGAATTCAGCAATTAATGAATCTTTTTCCACCCGACCGTCTTTTAGCATTACAATCCGTTTCATATATTGTATTACCTTTTCATCATGCGTGGCAAAAATGAAGGTCGTTTTTAATTCTTCATTCAGTTTACGCATGGTTTTCAGAATGTTATGAGAATTCTCGGCATCAAGATTTGCCGAAGGTTCGTCGGCAAGTACAATAGACGGACGTTTTACCATTGCACGGGCAATGGCTACCCTTTGGCATTCTCCTCCCGATAATTGCGACGGTTTCGATTTTTCTTTATCGGTCAATCCCACCCATTCCAACGCTTCCATTACGGCTTTACGTCGCGCTTCTTTTGATGTTTTTTGCAACAACAACGCAAACTCCACATTTTCATACACGGTATATACCGGCAGCAGATTGTAGCTTTGAAAGATAAAACCAATGTGTTTGTTACGTAATTCGGCAGATTCTTTAGCCGTGAGCGAAGCAACAGAATGTCCGAGAATATCGGCTTGCCCCTCACTGGGTACATCCAACGAGCCGATAATGTTGAGCAACGTGGTTTTACCCGAACCGCTGGGTCCGACCAATCCGGCAAATTCTCCACAGTCGAAATTCAGGTTGACATTGTTGAGCGCTGTAAAAAAACCGTTTCCGACAGGAAACCTTTTTACCAGATGGTTAAGCGAAATAACAGGCTGCATATCCATAAATATCTATTTTTTAATTCTATAATTGATATACTTTTTCGACTGCAAAGATACAAAAAATATATAATATGACATTAATCGTATAATATTTTTTTTTCGTCTATATGAAAAATCCAATATACTGTCAATATCACATGCTGATACCGCCCTTTATGTCTCTATCTTCCCTTCGCTGCCATGCAAACATAGGGATTCCCAAAGATTTTAGCTATACAATTGTCCATTACATCGAAAAATCTCACTACAAAATTCCTAAAACTATCCAAATTTGGGAAGTTTTAGGAATTTTGCCTCGAAAACAAAAAAATCCCCTCGCAATGCTAAGGTTGAGAGGGGTTTTCTTATTCTGTCCTACAAAGTTCCTTCGGGACTTTGCGTTTTAGTTGCGTATTTCTTTGCGAACGAACCTTGCAGGTTTGGAAACAGCTGCTTTTATTTATTTATAATCATCTGATTTACTGCATTAAATCTTTTATAAATGTCTTTGCTCTTGCTCGCTGTAATCGTTTTTGCTTTTTACAAATATAGTAATTTTATACTCAAGATATTTCTTTATCCTCACTGAATATAGTTATTTAACCCCCAAAAAATACTTATTTTTAGGGATTGTAAACGATATGCTGTCTATGTAATTTTGCAAATAGAAAATATTTCGATAATTCCTTAATATATAAAAATGAACACCGAAAAACTATCAAGCATTCCCGAAACAATGTTGATAACGCTTTGGGCAAAAGCTGCCGAAAGCCGTCAGCCAAGCCCTTTGCTAAAAGACAACAAGGCGGCGGAGATGATAGAAAAGATTGACTACGATTTTGCGAAGTTTAGAAAAGCAAAACTTTCGCAAGTGGGCACCTGCATACGAGCAAGCCTTATGGATAGGGAGATAGAGGCGTTTCTCGCCCGCTGCCCTGATGCTGTAGTTATACAGTTAGGGGCAGGTATCGACGCCCGATACGAACGGCTGGGCTGCCCACAGGTAACACATTGGTACGACCTCGACCTCGAAGAGGCTATCAGCATCCGCAAAGAGCTGCTATCCGAAAGCGACAGGAATACATTTCTGGCAATGTCGATGTTCGATTATAGCTGGACAGAGCGTGTAAAGGCACACGGCAAACCTGTTTTGATAGTTGCCGAAGGGGTATTGATGTATTTCGACGAGGAGCAGGTTCGGGAGCTTTTCGACGAGGTATGTAGCCGTTTCGAAGAGGCAACCGTTATATTCGATATGCTTGTGCCTATGGCTGTAGGGCGAGCCAAGCAACACGATGCCCTCAAAGAGACCGTTCATAAGGCAGAGTTCAAATGGTCGATGCTCAACACATGCGATATGGAGGCGTGGAATAGCAAAATCCACTTTGCCCACGAACACTATCTGAGCGACTACAACAAAGGGCGTTATCATTTGATTTTCAGACTTTTGTATAAACTACCCTATTTTTATAAGCGGTTTAATCAACGAGTGGTACGATTGGAAATTAAAAAGTAATTTTGTAACAAAAGGATATGAATAAAAACGCCTACAAAAAACGGATGAACCGTTACGACGATGTACTTACCGCCCGCAAATGGTGGTCGTGGTTGTATATGCACTGTCTTTGGCGAACCGATGATAACGCTATTGCTCGTGAGATTTTGAAGATGATACCGGACAATTTTTCGGGAAAACTGCTTGATGTACCGGTAGGTACGGCTGTTTTCCCGGCTGATAAATACAGTCGTATGGCAAATGCCGAGATAGTTGGGCTGGACTATTCGCAGGATATGCTCGATATTTTATGCAGGCATATTTGTCTCGATAAGCTTGGATTATAGGGGATTATTGATAATCAAATTATGGTCAATGGGCAGCAACATTTGAATCGGAACAAAGAAATAATAGAGAGAAAAAGAGTTATGGCTGTATATGATATGCCTCAACAAGCTCAAGCTTCCGCAGATTGGATTAAGAATAGAGGTGGGTCAATCTTGAATAAAAATATGGAACAAACAAATATACACAATCATGATAGAATACATTAAAACATACTATTGGTGGTTAGGCTTGCTGCTGTTGTCGGTGAGCTACTTGCCCTTTCTGTTTGCCGACAAGGCTGCCCTTAAACGCTTGAGCGATTTCTCGTTCATCAGCATCCGAGGCAAATGGTTTTCGCTTGTAATGACGGCATTTTATGCTGCTTTTGCAATAGTGCCGTTTTTTGTGAAACACCCGCAATCAATCGGTTTGTTAGCAACGGGTTGTGTGATTTTCGGTTTCGGTGCCGTATGTACGCTTGTCAGCTATGCGAACTATTTCTCCTCAAAACCCGACGAGACCATTACCAAAGGACTGTACCGTTTTTCACGCAACGCCATATATGTATCGGCGCTTTTTATGGAAATCGGCATTGTGATACTCTGCCGCTCATGGCTGTTGGGTGCCGTGCTGCTATTGCACCTTGTGCTACGGCACTATGTCATTTTGGAGGAGGAGCGTTATTGCGAGCAGGCCTACGGCGAGTCCTACTTGGCGTACAAGAAGAAAACGCCGCGATATTTTCTGTTTTTCTGATAAACCTTTTAAAATCATTCAAAATCACATCATGATCAAACGACATGTTTTCACAACTTTACTGCTGTTTTTCGGATTAATTTCCATTTCGACTTTATCGGCACAGACTGCCCGCATTATCGGGTTAGTGATAGACGCATCGGACGAAGATCCTTTGACAGGCGCCACGGTGCATGTCCCGCAGTTGCAGCAAGGCGAGGTGGCGGGGCGCAACGGTGAGTTTGCCCTTTCGGGACTGAAAGCAGGCAGTTACGAAATGACCGTTTCATTTATGGGATACCATAAGCAGACTCAAAAAATAACATTGCGAGACGGTGAGACACGGAAGGTGACCATCCGCCTCGAAGCGGAAGCCAAGTCGCTGAATGAAATTGTTGTCACGGCCAAAAGCGAAGCGCGGAAGTTGCGTGAACAGGCCATGCCGATAACGGTGCTGTCGTCGGTGCAGCTGGCAGGCTCGGTGAGCGATGTGAGCGACATACTCGGCAAGACCATGGGGGTGACCATACGTTCACAAGGCGGCGTGGGCAGCGCTTCACGCCTGTCGGTGCGCGGATTGGAAGGCAAACGCATAGGGTTTTTCATCGACGAATCCCCCATGAACGACAACAGCGACTTTGTCGATGTGAACGACATTCCAGTGGAACTGATCGACCGAATTGAGATTTACAAGGGCGTGGTGCCTGCCAAGTTCGGTGGATCGGCCATGGGCGGAGCGGTGAATATTGTCACCAAAAAGTATCCTCCGCGTTATTTCGACGCCTCATACACCATCGAGAGTTTCAACACCCATAAAGTCAGCACGGTGTTCAAGCGCAATTTAGCCAAACAGGGCCTAGAGTTCGGCGGCGGCGGTTTCTACACCTATTCCGACAACGATTATGTCATGGAATCTCCTTTTCATAAAGGTTTGATTATCAAACGCGACCATGATCGTTTCGAAGCAATAGGCTGGGGACTTGGCATGAAAGCCCGGAAATGGTATTTCGATGAGTTGGAAATCACATTTGAAGGCATTAAGAACAACAAGCAGATACAGGGAATCTATTCAAACATCCGGCAAGCGCACAGCAAATCCCTTGCAGGGGTCATGGGTGCGGAGATGAAGAAAAACGACTTTATCGTGGAGGGGTTGGATATGAATTTCAGTGCGGCTACCGCCCTCACACGTTTCAACTACATCGATACGGCCATGCTCCGCTACAATTGGATGATGGAGCCTTATATCCCCGTTCATCCCATGGGAGGGGAAACCGGATCGTCGCCTTCGAACAGTACTATTTTGAAAACGCATGTGGGGACGAAACTCAACCTGAACTACATTATCACCGAAAAACACGCCGTGAACCTGAATGTGTTCCAGATCTACGCACACGGCAATCCCTCCGACACCCTCAAGAACATAGCCCTCGGCTACAAAACAAACTACAACAGCGACATGAACAGCGTGGTGGTCGGCTTGGGCTACGATTACAAGTCGCTTGACGACCGCCTGCTCAATTCCATCACAGGGAAATACTATTTCTACTCGATGAATACTGTTTTGCGAGAATATGTCCAGCCTCATCGGGAAAATCCCATTGATTTGAAAAAACACTACTGGGGTATCGGCGATGCCTTGCGTTACCGTTTTGCCGAGGAATGGATGGCTAAGATGGCTGTTGCCTACGAGGTGCGAACGCCTTCCGAAAGCGAACTGATCGGCGATGGGTATTTGGTGGCACCATCGGGCAATTTGCTGCCGGAACGAGGTGCCAGTGTCAACATTGGAGCCATTTGGGATAAAAGAGTGCCTCATGGCATGTTTCAGTTCGAGCTGAACCTCTTTGGCAACCACCTGCACGACATGATACGGCAAACACGGAATATCATCCAAACCCAGTACGACAACTTTGGCGAGATGCGATCCTTAGGCGTCGAGGCCGAGATAAAAGCTGACATCTGCGCCTGGCTGTACGGCTATGCCAATGTCACCTATCAGGATTTGCGCGATATGCGGAAATACGAGATGAATAGCCAAGTGCCCAATACCACTTACGGGATACGCATGCCTAACATCCCTTATTTTATGGCCAATGCAGGTGTGGAACTGCATAAGGAGAACTTGTTTGGCGTGCGCCGTACGAATGCACGCTTTTTTGCCGATGCCGCTTTTGTGGAAGAGTATTTCTACGACTTTGAGCAGAGCATTTATCAAGAAAGGCGCATTCCGCGTTCCTTGCGCGTGGATTTGGGCATAGAGTACAGTATGATGGGCGGACGCCTGATTCTGTCCGGAAAATTGGGGAATGCCACCGATGCAAAACTTTTCAGCGAATTTAACTATCCCTTGCCCGGACGCACATTCTCTGTACGCCTAAGGTATGTGATGAAATAACAGCAATACTAACTATTTAATAATCAACACAATGAAAAAAAAGATTTTTTTTTGGATGGCAAGTGTCCTTTTACTTGCAGGTTTTACCATGACAGGTTGCAGAAAACCGAAACCCGTTCCGACACCGACAGCAGGCAGATATGATTTGGCCGTAGTGTCCATGTTAACCAACCCCGATGGAATGTCGGGCACCTCATGGTTACAGGTTATCGATGGTCTTGCCGAAAAAAATGTAACCAATGCCAAAGCCCAGCAGATTGGCTTCGGTATGCCGCCTATGGGTGTCCTCGGCAACGACATCTACACCATTCCCGACTATGGAGCTTCCAATACCTTTGCCAGATGGACCCGTTCCAAGGACGGCTCGCTGACTAAAACGGCAGAAATGGAGCTGCCCGTCAATAGCTACGCCTCTCATGGACTTATCGTCTCGGCGGAAAAAGGTTATTTAGGCACTATGACCGGCAAAGTGCTGATATTCAATCCTACCACCATGCAATTGACCGGTGATATTGACATCAGTTCTTACGCCATCCAAGGTGTTTTGACTCCGGCTATCGGTGCTCCTTATGTGGACGGCGACAAGGTCTTTATCCCCCTCTGGCAGGTGGATGCCAACCGTATGCCGGTGGGCGATCCGATGATTGACATGCTTGTGGTGGACATGAAAACCGACACCGTGATCAAGCGTATTCAGGAAACCAATTCCGGTCTCACCAATGCCGGTTATCCTTATGGCATACAGCGTAACTGCTTCAAGGATGAAAGAGGGGACGTCTATTACATTGCCGGTGGGGCTTTCTCCATCGATCCCAAGTACAAGACGGGTATCCTGCGCATCAAAAACGGCAGCACCGAGATCGATACCGATTACAATTGGGTGTTCAATGACCAGGCCATCGAAGGCGAAAACGGCAAGGCGCGTTGGTTGGTGGCAGCGCATTACATGGGCAACGGCAAGCTGTACGGATATGCGGATATTCCCGATTACTGGGCCAATCCGGCTATGCCTGACTGGGTGCATGACCGTTCCATTATTTCCGTCGAAATTGACATTTGGAACAAGACGGTGAAGAAATTGCCGATACCGGCTTCCTGCGCTTATTCCACCCATGTGTCTCCTTACGACGATCTGTTGCTTTTCTCAGTTTGGGGTGAGAGCGGATCGGGGTTCTACACTTACGACCCCAAAACAGACAAGGTGAGTGATGGTCCGGCCATCACCATGCCCGGTTTCGCTTTTTGGGCCTATCAGTTTAAGGATTAATTCATTTCGGGCTGTTGGCCACAGCCAGCAGCCCGAAAACAAAAATATATGAGTACTACAAATAGTAAAAAGAAAACGCCCGTTTTGAAACGGCTGCTGCCCTACGCCGGCAGAAAGGCTTACATGCTCTATGCGGCGATGGTGTTTTCAGCCCTGTCGGGGATTTTGGTGCTGATGCCTATGGTCTATATCCATAAGATTGTCAGCGGGATTATTTTAAGCGGCAGTGTCGAAGGGGTTTCCGTGCGGCACTACGCGATTCTGGCGGCATGTTTTGCCGCGGCGGGAATGCTGCTCTACTTCTTTGCACTGTTGGTGTCTCACGTCTTCGCCTTCGAGGTGGAAGCCAACATCATCAAACTGAGCGTCAAGAAGATGATGGCGAAGCCTTTGGGCTTTTTTACCCACCGCGAAAGCGGCAACCTGCGCAAGACCATCGTCGATGGAGCGGGCGAAACCCACACCATGCTGGCGCACCAGCTGCCCGACTTGGCGATGACCGTCGTTTCGCCCATCGTGCTGTTGGTCTTCTTCTTCCTTTTCGACTGGCGATTAGGCTTGGTAAGCCTGATACCGATGGGCATTACCCTGCTGTTGATGGGTACCATGTTCACCAAAAAGAATCTGAAATTGCGGGAAGAGTATAACGAAGGGTTGGCAAATCTGTCGGCCGAGTCGGTGGAGTATGTGCGGGGCATACCGGTGGTGAAAACCTTTGCCCAGAGCGTGGAGAGTTTCGACCGTTTCTATTCGCTCATCATGAAGATGAAGGACTTCGTGGTGCAGTGGAGCATGGGCTTCAAAGACAAGATGTCTCTTTTTGAGGCGATTTCAAGTTCTACGGCTTTCTTCCTTGTACCCGCCGCCATTATGATGTTCACCACGGGCGGCGATATGCGTCAGGTGCTGGGCAATTCCGTCATTTATCTCTTGATTGGTCCCGTGTTCGGCGTTTTTATGATGCGCAGCGCGACCATTCAAAACTTCACTTATTATGCCGAGCTGGCGTTGAATAAAATCGATGAAACACTGAACTATGATGACCTTGCTTATGGCAGCCAAAAGGCGGTCGGCGAGGGTTTGGAGTTTAGAAACGTCTCGTTTTCCTACGAAAAAGAGAAAGTGTTGGACAACGTTTCTTTTAAGGTAAACAAGGGGGAGACCGTTGCCTTTGTGGGTGCTTCGGGGGGCGGAAAGACCACCGTGGCACGTCTGGCGGCCCGTTTCTACGATGCCGATGAGGGTGAAATCTTCGTTGGAGGAACCAATATCAAGGAGTACGACAAATCGGCGCTGATGCAGAAAATCGCTTTTGTATTCCAGAGTTCCAAGCTCTTTAAGATGAGCCTGCGCGAGAACCTGCTGCTGGGCAAACCCGATGCAAGCGACAAGGAGATAGAGGAAGCCCTTGTTCGGTCGGGATCCAAGGAGATTGTGGACAACCTCGAAAAGGGCTTGGAAACGGTTTACGGCACCAAGGGAACCTATTTCTCCGGCGGTGAAGCCCAACGGCTCTCCATTGCGAGGGCTTTCCTGAAAAATGCCGACTTCGTCATTCTTGACGAGGCGACCGCCTTTGCCGACCCCGAAAACGAACATATCATTCAGGCGTCGTTCAAGGAGCTGTCCAAGAACAAAACCACGCTGATGATAGCCCACAGGCTCTCCACAGTAGTTCATGCCGACAGGATTTTGGTGATGGAAAACGGCAAAATCGTGGAAAGCGGAACCCATCAGGAATTGGTAACTCAAGGCGGTACCTACAAGAAACTCTGGGACGAATATCAAAAGAGTACGAAATGGACTTTAAATTAGAATGAAGAATGATACAGCAATCGAGATATAACCCCGAAAAACATCATCGCAGGTCAGTTCGTCAGCAGGGATACAATTATTTGCAGAACGGATTGTATTTTGTGACCATTTGTTGTCAGGACAGGAATTGTTTGTTCGGCAAAATTATCAACGGTAAAATGGTGTTGAACGATGCGGGACGAATTGCAAATACATGTTGGTTGGATATTCCAAAACATTTTCCACACGCCGTTTTGCACGAATATGTTATCATGCCCAATCATGTACATGGCATTATTGAATTGACCGATGCCGTGATGATGGAAACCGTAGGGGCGAAAAAATTTTCGCCCCTACCACCAACGCAATCACCAACGCCACCGTTGTTGCCGTCATCGTCGTCGCAATTCCGATCACCATCAAAAACAATCGGTTCGATTGTGCGCGGATTTAAAATCGGTGTTACCAAATGGATGCGACAAAATACCGATGTGTTTTCCGTTTGGCAACGCAATTATTACGAAAATATCATCCGTAATGAACAATCGTACAACAACATTGTGAATTACATCACAAACAATCCTTCGGATTGGCAGATAGATAATTTTTATAACAATCTAAACAAATGATATCATGATTGAATTTTTCAAACAAAAATACGCCATGTCGGATCAGGGGGCGAAAAACCTGCAAAAATCCATTTTTTCGCACACCCTTCTGAATCTGACCAAAATGTTTCCGCCCATGATAGGATTTATGTTCCTGTTCCAATATTTGGGCGGCTTGGAGGGCATTCCCGCACCGGCGGAGCTGACCCTCACGAATTATATCGTCATCATAGTGGTGATGTTGTTGGTGATGTTTATCGTGGCAAGGTGGGATTATGTCCGCCTCTACGACAACGTCTATAACGAAAGTGCCAACTCACGCATCGACATTGCCAACCGCCTGAAAAAATTGCCACTCTCTTACTTCGGCAAGCGCGATGTCGCCGACCTTTCGGCAACCATGATGAGCGATTTGCAACTTTACGAACAGATATTTTCGCACGCCGTGCCGCATATCTACGCCACCGTCATTTCCACGATTATCATTGCCATAATGCTGTTCGCCTACAATTGGCAACTCGGATTGGCGGCATTGTGGGTAATTCCCGTCTCGTTGTTGGTCTTTTCGCTTTCCAAGAAGAAACAAAGGAAAGTTGTGGACACATTCGTAAAAGCCGGTCGCGAGGTGTTCGACGATTTACAGGAAAAGATTGACCAAATACAGGAAATTAAATCTTATAATTTGGAAGAACGGTCGTTGGACGAATTTAACAACAAGATAGACGATAGCACCCGCGCCAAAATAAAAGGAGAGTTTTCTGCCGGTATTGCCATATCGTTGGCGGGTATCTTGATGAAGCTCGGTATCGTCACGGTGGCGATTGTCGGTGCCGACATGCTTATTGCCGGACAAATCAATATCCTCGTCTATATTGCCTATCTGATTCTCACGGCGAGCATCTACCTTCCTATTGAGGGGATTCTCACTTTTATGTCGATGATTATCATGCTCGACGGTGTGGTGGAACGCATCAAGGAGATTAAGACCATGCCCATACAGGAGGGCAAACAGGAGATGCAGCCCAAGAACTACGATATTGAGTTCAGGGATGTTGAGTTCGGCTACGAGGACTACACGGTGATCAACGGCGTGAGCTTTACCGCCAAGCAGGGCGAGGTTACCGCTTTAATCGGACCTTCGGGAAGCGGCAAAACCACGCTCACCAAGTTGGCAGCCCGCTTCTGGGACATTCAGAAAGGGAAAATCCAGCTCGGCGGCGAGGACATCAGCCAAGTGGATCCCGAAACGCTGCTGAAAAACTATGCTATTGTCTTTCAAGATGTGGTGCTGTTCAACGCCAGTATAAAAGACAATATCCGCATCGGGAAGAAAGGCGCCACGGATGAGGAGGTTGCCCGTGCTGCTCGTATTGCCCGCTGTGACGAGTTTGTCGCCCGTATGCCCGAAGGCATGGAGACTGTCATCGGCGAGAACGGCGAGCGGCTTTCCGGAGGCGAACGCCAGCGGCTCTCCATCGCAAGGGCCATCCTGAAAGACGCTCCCATTATATTATTGGACGAAGCCACCGCCTCACTGGACGTGGAAAACGAAAGCCTGATACAGGAAGCCCTTTCCGAGTTGATTAAGGACAAAACCGTCATCGTCATTGCCCACAGAATGAGAACGATACGCGGTGCCGACAAAATCGTGCTGCTGAAAGAAGGCCGGGTGGAAGCCGTGGGTACGGATGAGGAACTTCGGGCGAAATCGGAGGAATATCGGAAGATGTTGGAAAAATCGACGGCATAAATATTTGAATATTGATGTTTATTCATAAAATAAAAGTTACACAAATGAAGATAGAGAAAATTAATAAATGGTTTGCCCGTCAAGGCGAACGAATCATCCGACGGCGCTGGTGGGTGCTGTTGGTTTTTGTGTTGCTGCTCGCATTGGGCGTTAATGGACTCAGATACATGAACATCAGCACCTCATGGAACGACTACTTTCTTGAAGACGACCCCATGTTAGTACAAACCGATGAGTTCAAAGAAATTTTCGGAAACGACAACTTCGCCGCCGTGCTCACCACCTGCGACAACACCTTCACCAAGGAAAACCTTGAATTGATACGCCGCTTGTCCAACGAGATGCTCGACAGTATTTCGTATGCGGATAAAATCACCTCGCTCACCGACATTGAGTTCATGGCGGGCAACGAGGAGGGCGTGGTGATGGAACAGATTGTTCCGGATGAGATTCCCGGCGATGCCGAGGGCTTGGCCGAAGTCAGGCGCAGGGCTTTTGTGAAACCGTACATCGCCAGCCGTTTGGTGTCGAGCGACGGCACACAAACCTGGATATTGTTGAAATTGAGACCCTTCCCCGCCGACTCGGTATGGAAGCGGGAGAAAGGTGCCGTTTCGCCCGAAATGATTACCGGCAGGGAATTGGAACGCATCATCACCAAGCCCGAATATGCGTCGCTGCACCCTCGCGGTTCGGGAATGCCGTACCTTACCGAACAGAAAATGAACTGGATCAACAAGGAGATGCCCAAGGTGATGGGGCTTGCCATTCTTTTGGCCATCATAGTACTTGCCTTGGTCACCCGCACTTTCAGAGGAGTTGTTGTGCCTATCTTAACGGCAGTCAGTTCCATTGCCATGGCTTACGGCATGGTGGGCTATCTGCGTTTCACCATCGACAGTGGCATGATGCTGGTACCTATGTTGCTGGCTTTTGCCGTCGCCATTGCCTACAATATCCATGTCCATTCGTATTTTAAACGGCAGATGCGCATTCACGGCAAACGCAAGCAGGCGGCTGTGGAGACCATCGGCGAAATGGGTTGGCCGGTGCTGTTCAGCGCATTGACCACTTTTGCCGCCCTTTTGTCGTTCTTAGTCATTCCCGTGGTTCCCATGCACTTTGTGGGTGTCACCACTTCCACCAGCGTCATGCTGACTTTCCTGATAGCCGTTACGATAATGCCCGTGATGCTCAGCTTTGGCAAGGACAAGGAGCCTTTGCCGACAACGCAACGACACAGCGGTTTCAAACTCGACTCCTTTATGGAAGCCTTTGGCAACAAAATTCTGAAGTGGAGAAGGGTGGTTTGGCCTGTATTCATCCTGCTCACTGCTTTTTTGCTCTTTCAAATGACGAAGATAGAAACAGTTTTCGATGTGGAGCGTACCATGGGACGAGACGTGCATTATGTGGATGAAATCCTGAAAGTGGGCGAGAGCGAATTGGGTTCCATCTATTCCTACGAGATATTAATCGATTTGCAAGAGGACGGTGCTGCCAAAAAACCGGAAAACCTGAAAGCCCTCGATAGGCTGTCTGATGCCGTTGAGAAATATCCGCTCACCAAACGCACAACCAGTATCCTGAACATTCTCAAGGACTTGAACCGCACCTTGCATGCCGACGACGAAGCCTTTTACAGGATTCCCGACAACGGCAATGAAATTGCCCAGCAGATGTTGCTCTACGAAGGGGCAGGAGGCAGCGAATCGGAATATTGGATCGATTACGACTACCGCCGATTGCGCTTGAAGGTGGATATCAGCACCTATAATTCCGGCGAAGCCGAAAAGGAGATGAAAGATGTAACGGAACTTGCCCAAAAGTTATTCCCGAGTGCCAAAATATCGCCGGTAGGCGCCTTGCCTCAGTTCACCACCATGATGCAATACCTTGTAAGGGGACAGATAAGCTCCTTCTTTATCGCCCTGTTGGTGATAGGCGTGCTGATGATGCTGGTTTTCGGCAGCATCAAAACGGGTCTTATTGGTCTGATACCCAATGTAATGCCAGCCATTGTGGTAGGTGGCTTGATGGGCTGGATGAATTATCCCCTTGATATGATGACAGCCACCATCATGCCTATGATACTCGGCCTGGCGGTGGATGATACCATCCACTTCATCAACCACGGGCATTTGGAGTTCGACCGCCAGCGGAGCTACAAGAGTGCTATCCTTCGCACTTTCCGCATGGTGGGAACACCTATTGTGCTTACAAGCATCATCATCACCTCCAATTTTGCCGCCTATACTATTTCCGAAAGCACTTCTTTCGGGCACATGGGCATCCTGTCGGTTGCAGGGATACTAGCAGCCCTGCTGGCCGACTTGTGCATTACGCCGTCACTGTTCCGTAGGTTCAAGATTTTCGGAAAAGAAGCCAATTCTCATAAAACCAAAAAAAACACAATTACACAATGATGAAAATGAAACTTTTAGGCCTAAGTTGTATGGCCATAGCCCTGATGGGAACCGGCCATGTTGCCGCACAAACCGGGTTTGATATTGCCCAAAAAGTAAAAGACCGTCCCGATGGCGACACGCGCCAGTCGGAAATGGTCATGAAGTTGATTAACAAGCGCGGCAGCGTGCGCGAGCGCAAGCTGATTTCCTACTCCATCGACGTGGGAAAGGACAAGAAAGACCGTAAGTCGATGATGTTTTTCCAGTATCCCGGCGATGTGAAAGGCACAGGTTTCCTCACCTGGGACTACGATGAAATAGGCAAAGATGATGACAAATGGCTCTATTTGCCGGCAATGAAAAAGACGCGTCGTATCAGCGGCTCGTCGGCAAAGAAAGACTATTTCATGGGCAGCGACTTCACCTACGACGACATGGGTAGCCGCAACGTGGACGAAGACACGCACAACCTGCTCGGCGAGGAAACCCTTGACGGACGGAAATGCTGGAAATTGGAATCCACGCCCAAGGACAACCGCGACATCTATTCCAAGAAGATAGCGTGGATACGTCAGGACTGCCTGATACCCGTCAAGGTGGAGTATTACGACAAGATGGGCAACCTGCAACGCCGTTTGGAGATGTCGGACATAGAAAAGGTGGACGGTTTCTGGGTGGCAAAGAAAATGCAGATGACCAATGTGCAAACCGAACATCAAACCATTTTGGAGTTTATCAACCCGAAGTACAACCTGCCCTTGGATGAATCGAAATTCAATGTAACAGTATTGGAAAAAGGAGCAATGTAAAATGAATATGACATACGACGAGATACTGAATCGATATGTTGATAAAATCATCAGTCCTGACGGGCGACATACTTTTGAGACAAAAGAATCACTGTCTGAAGAACTGCAAAATTTTGCTTTGCCTGTTAAGACTGAAATATTAATTGATCTCGGCTGCGGTTGGGGGGCAAGTATCAATCCGTTTGTCCGAAATTTTAAAAAGATTATCGGCGTGGATATTAGTGCGGAAAATATTCAAAAGGCGCAGGAAATCTATAAAAAATATTCGCATATCGAATTTCAGCATAAACCGATACAAAATATTGATTTTAAAGATAATTATGCGGATTTAATAGTCAGTTCTTTGGTGCTTCATCAAGTTTCAAAAACCGATAGAATTGAAACGTTTCGTAAAATATCGAAAGTATTGAAGCCGGAAGGGAAAATGGTTTTAGCCGATCAATTGATTATGTTTGATCCTCATAAAGACAATGAAAAATTTAATGATGTGTATCGTTATCTTTTGAAGGCTACTACTCCTCAGGGCATTTATGAGGAACGGATAAAACCGTTTATTCAGGATGATTATATTTATACATGGGAAGACATGCTAAAAAACACCCCTGAAGAATACCAGTATTATTCCATTGCAGATATGAAGACAGAGATAGAGGGTTTGGGATTGCAAATTCTTAAAACAAAGGAGTTTACGCCTTTCTTTGGAATGATATTAATTGGAAAGAAAGTATGAAAACAAAAATTAATCTTATCTTGTTATGCATCCTGTTGGCGTTTTCGGACGTTTTGCAGGCTCAGGAATCCGACAAATGGAGTATCAAGGGCTTTGTGGACAGCTACCATGCCGTGCGGACACAGAAAAACAGCGACTTGATGAGTTCGCGTACCCGCGTGCGCGGCGAGGTGGGGAGGTGTTTCGACAAATCGTCGCTCTTCGTCTCGCTCAATGCCACTTACAACGCCATCCTGAAAGAACGCACCGGCTTTGATCTGCGTGAAGCGTACTTAGACCATACCGACGACCATTGGGGCTTGCGTATGGGAAGGCAGATGGTGATTTGGGGCGCTGCCGATGGTTTGCGCATCACCGACCTCGTGTCTCCCTTGGACATGACTGAGTTTCTGGCTCAGGACTACGACGACATCCGTATGCCTGTGAATGCCTTACGGTTGTTTGTCTTCAACGATAAGGTGCGGGTCGAAGCCATCGCCGTGCCTACCTTTCAGGGTTATGTGCTGCCGGTGCAAGCCGGAAACCCTTGGAGCATGTTGCCGCAAAATTTGCCGCTGCCGGTGGTTTGGAAAGCCGAAAAACGCGATTTCAAACTATCCGATGCGGAGTACGGCGGAAGGGTGGCTTTCACCCTGCCCGGTGTCGATTTCAGCCTTTCGGGACTTTACACCTGGAACAAGATGCCCGTGAAGCAATATACACCATCGCCGACCGAAATAGCGGTTTCGCCGCAGTACTACCGCATGGGCTTTGTGGGTGGCGATATTTCCAAACCCTTGGGACAGTTTGTGTTGCGTGGCGAGGCGGCTTATAATGTCGACAAGCATTTCAGCTACAAGCCTGAGGCGATGATGCATCCGCAGCAGGGCTTCCATTCGCTCAACTGGTTGCTGGGCGTGGACTGGTACGCTCCCTCCGAGTGGATGCTGTCGGCACAGTTTTCCACCGAGAACATCTTCGGCTACAAGGATTACATCTCGCAGGAGCGAAACAACATGCTCGCCACGCTCAATGTATCGAAAAGGCTGCTCAACAGCACCTTGCAGCTATCCAACTTTACCTATTTCGACGTAAGCAACAAAGGCTGGTTCAGCCGTTTTGCCGCCGACTACGCATTGAGCGACCAGATACATCTTATGGCAGGCTACGACTGGTTTGGCGGCGACAAGGGAATCTTCTCTACTTACAAAGATAACTCGGAGGTGTGGGTGAAAGCGAAATATAGTTTTTAATCCATATAATAGAGAGAATAGACTTGTTGTGTAATCATAAATATGAGAATATCAATGAATAACTTACATTTTTTTACGACATTTCAAATCGGCTGGCTGAATGCCTGGATACCGGCTTTCGCCATGGTGTTGATACAGTTTGTCTATATGGCTATCTACAAAGAGGGCGGCAAACGTGCTACTGATATTTCTTGGTACACTGCCAAAGACAAGCTGAGTGGAGGCATAAGCACCTTGTTGCAAATCCTACTGCTCCTCCTTTCGCTGTTTATCCCGTTGAAGACAGCCACGATATGGTTTTGGATAGGGGCGGCAATTTATGTTTTGGCGTTTATCCTCTTTGTGTCATCATTTGCTTCATACGTTAAAGCACCTAAGGGTGAGGTCATTACGAGCGGTGTTTACCAGTGGTCGCGCAATCCCATGTACTTTTTCTTCATCATAGGCATGATTGGCGTATGTGTCGCTTCTGCTTCGCTGTGGATATTGCTGCTGCTGATTCCCTTTGTGATTTTTACCCATCTGATTATACTGGGAGAAGAATGTTACTGCGAACAAACTTACGGCAAGCCGTATCTGGAATACAAAAGCCGAACACCGAGATATTTTTTGATTTTATGATACAACAATGCAATGAAAGATAAAATAGATCAGGTGGCGCTGGTGGGTGCTGTTGGTTTTTGTGCCGCTGCTCGCAATGGGCGTTAACGGACTCAGATACATGAACATCAGCACCTCATGGAACGACTACTTTCTTGAAGACAATGTTGCGGAAAGCAGAAAATAGTGAAAGAATACAAAAGAATCAATCAATAAAATAATACGAAAATGAGTTTTACAACCTTAGTGAATGAAGACAACGTCACCCTTGTACAGGCAGTGGGCGGCATCCGGCTGTGTGAAGAAGCATGGATGAAAAAAGAACTTTCCGGTGAGCAAACGGAAGAAATGGAAAGAACATATAACAAAGCGCAGCCATGAAAGTATTGTGTCATCATATCTACGAATACAAGAAAGGATTGAGAAACCTTGTCTTGCATACCATGGCCAGTGAGGATCTGGAAAAGGCGGAAGAAAAACTTAGGCAGTATCGGATTTCTTATTTTGTTCAATACGTTACACCACAAAAAGTGAACATTTTCTTTGGCAAGGAGCAGTGTGTGAGGATTGTCAAGTCGTTTCAACGGCAAACGCTAACCGACTTCACCCCCGAAGAGGATTTCATTTTGGGCATCATGCTGGGCTACGACCGGCTGATACAGTGTGATAGGTATCTGGTCAGAAAAAACAGAAGACCGATACTAACCGCCAGTTGTATCACCTCAAAACTTAAAATCAATGCGTAGAATAATAATTATTGTAAGTATATTGATGACAGGGCTGCTGCAGCTGCAAGCCCAAAAAACCGACGCCAACGTGTTCGGTGACGTGCAATCGGCCGGAGAACACATTCCTTTTGCCAATATCCGTTTGAAAGGCACCCATATTGGAACGACTACGGACGAGACTGGGCATTACATGCTGACCAACCTTCCCGTGGGGAAACATGTTATCGTCGCTTCGCTGATAGGATATTCCTCTGAAGAAATAGAGATTGAAGCGGTGGAAGGAAAGACCATAGAGGTAAATTTCCGGTTGCAAGAGAAAGAGATGCACTTGAACGAAGTGGTGGTTACCGGCACGAAAACCTTCCAGCGTAAAACCGAAACGCCGGTAATCGTGAATGTGTTGGACAGGAAAAGCCTGATTGCCGTCCAAGCCTGCAACTTGTCGGAAGGCTTGAGATTTCAACCCGGATTAAGGGTTGAAACCGACTGCCAGACTTGTAATTACACTCAGCTTCGCATGAACGGGTTGGGCGGAGGCTATTCTCAGATTCTGATCAACAGCCGTCCTATTTTCAGTCCTTTGATAGGTTTGTACGGCATGGAACAGATACCGGCAAACATGATTGAATGTGTTGAAGTGGTTCGTGGCGGTGGTTCGGCTTTATACGGTTCCAGTGCCATAGGTGGAACAGTAAACATAATTACCCGTATCCCCACGCAAGCGCAATACTCCATCAGCAACACCGTGAGTTCCATCAACAACGGTGCTTACGACAATATGTTTAACGCCAATGTGACCATGGTGTCGAAGAAAAGGAATGCCGGCGTGTTGCTTTTCGCCAACAAAAGAAACCGCCAGCCCTACGACCATCCTGGACTTACGCTGCTTCCCGACGGCAGTACCAAAGTGGAAAAGGACAATTACTCCGAACTCCCCGAAATCAGGAACAACTCTTTCGGAGGAAACCTCATCTACCATCCGGATGGTCATCAGAGGATAGAAGCCAATTTTGCCAGCCTGTACGAATACAGGTACGGCGGAGAACTTATCGGCAAGGATAAGAAAGCACACATGGCTATGCAATCCGAAGAACGCATCCACAACATACTGATGGGCGGTATTGACTATCAGAATAATTTCAACGACAACAGCACTCTCGCTGTGTATGCTGCCGGACAGCATACCTGTCGTGAGCATTATACGGGGATTTATCCAGAACGAAGCAGCTTCGAGTCGGACGAAGCCTACGCCGAAGCAGAAAAGCAACACCTTGCCGACCCGCCTTACGGCTACACGAAGAACATGACGTTTCAGGGAGGTGTGCAGTTCAATCATCGCATTGAGAACTTTTTCAGAAGCGTCAACCTGATTTCCGTTGGCTGTGAATACGTGCTGGATGATGTTCTGGACTCCATCCCTCAGTACAACTACGGCACCAACCAGATTTCACGCAACTTGGGCTGCTTTGTTCAAAGCGACTGGAAAATCGTCAAGCAATTTTCGCTCTTGCTCGGTCTGCGTGCCGACAAGCACAATTTAGTGGATCATGTCATTTTCAGCCCAAGGGTGTCAGCCTTATACAAGCTGAAAGAGTACACACAGTTCCGCCTGACATGGGGCACAGGCTTCCGCGCACCGCAAGCTTTCGATGCCGACATGCACATTGCCTTTGCGGGGGGAGGCGTTTCACGCATATCGTTGGCTCCCGGATTGAAGGAAGAACGCTCCAACAGTTTGAGCGGCTCCGTCAATTTTGACAAGCCTGCGGAAAAATACATCTTCGGGTTCACCGTAGAGGGCTTTTACACGCGGCTTCAAGATGCCTTTTACCTGCATCCGGTAGGTCAGGACACATGGGGTGAACAGTTTGAAAAACGAAACGGACCTGGAGCCACCGTGCAGGGTGCCACGATAGAACTGAGAGGCAACTATAAGCGGAAAGTGCAGCTTGAAACCGGATTCACCATACAGAAAAGCCTGCGCGACCAAGCCGTTGAGAACATTGAAGGATTGGAGGCTAAACGGGAATTCCTCCGCTCGCCGAATCACTACGGTTACGCCATCCTTACCTTTACGCCCACAAGGAAAATCAATGTAGCGTTGAGCGGCAATTATACGGGCTCTATGTTGCTTGCCAAGTTCTCTCCGGATGAGGAGATTCTCCCCAACGAATACCGCAACTCGCCATCGTTCTTCGAGATGAATGCGAGGGCAAGCTACACATTCGAGATGCCTTCCATTGATTCCGGAATAGAGCTGTATGCCGGTGTCAAAAACCTGACCAACAGGTTTCAAAGCGATTTTGACAACTATCGCAACCGGGACAGCAATTATGTGTACGGACCTGCACTGCCGCGTACCGTTTACATCGGCATCAAGATGAAATCGCTTTAATTAACGCTTGTTTTACGACAGTATTCCTTCATTAACAATATGAGCATTATGGCAACACAAATTGATAAAGACTTAAAAGATTGCTTGTCGAAAGAGTATTTATCCAACAAAAAGACCACCGTCGGTTTCCCCGACTTTGTGAATCCGCAGTACCTAACCGCCGACAACCTGAAATACATGAAGATGTACCGCAGGCTCAGCCGATTCTACGATATCGGAGAGAAATTTTTCGAATGGATTTGGGCACATCATCGTATTGCGGAAATGCGGCAACAATTGATGGACAAATTGGAATGGCGCAATGGACTTTCGGTGCTTTGTGTTTCCGTCGGGACGGGGCGAGACTTGGATTTTATTCCGCAACATATCGATACCCGCTCTTTGCAAATCTGCGGGGCGGATATCAACACCGAAATGATGAAACGCTGCCGTAAAAAATGGAACGGCAAATTGGATTTAACCTTGGTCAGATGCTGTGCCGAGGAGTTGCCCTTCAAGACCGATTGTTTCGACATCGTGTTCCACTTCGGAGGCATCAATTTTTTCAACGACAAGCAAAAAGCCATCCGTGAAATGGTGCGTGTGGCAAAGAAAGGGTCAAAACTGCTGATTGCCGACGAGACCAACGATCTGATAAACAACGGATACAAAAAGATGTGTTTCTCCGAACGATATTTCCGGAACGCAAACATAGATTTGAACGCTATAGTACAATGTATTCCGGAGAACACCTCAGAAAGGGAAATTGACCTTTTGTGGAACGGCGGGATTTACTGCATAACGTTTAGAAAATAATGGAAATCTCTGAAAAACATGAACAAAAACGCCTACAAAAAACGGATGAACCGTTACGACGATGTGCTTGCCGCCCGCAAATGGTGGTCGTGGTTGTATATGCACTGCCTTTGGAAAGAGGATGACAACGCCATTGCCCGCGAAGTATTGGGGGTGCTGCCCGACGATTTCCAAGGAGAAATCCTTGATGTGCCGGTGGGAACAGCCGTTTTTACCGCCGAAAAATACGGACGGATGAAAAACACCCATATCACAGGTTTGGACTATTCGCAGGAGGTGCTCGACATCGCACAGTACAGAATAACCGAAACAAAACTCAGTAACCTGAAACTCGTTCAGGGCGATGTAGGCTGCCTGCCCTTTGAGGACAACCATTTCGATTGCGTACTCTCTATGAACGGTTTTCACGTCTTTCCCGACAAGCCGAAAGCATTTTCGGAGACGTTCAGGGTGCTGAAACCCGGCGGCTTGTTTCTAAGCTGCTTCTACATCAAGGGGGAACGCCGCCCTGCTGACTGGTTTGTACGCAATTTTTTGGACAAAAAGGGTTTTTTCTCGCCGCCACACTATACCTTTGCAGAGGCTGAGGATTTGCTCGGGTCAATATACGGAAAACAATGTGAAATAAAGCATTACAGATCGATATTGGTGTGTAAATGCGTAAAATAATGAATACAATGGAAAAACAAACGGAAAAAACAATCAACAGGCATGGTGCGGCGATGGCTATCATCGTATTTTACGGCATTGCCATTATCCTAAGGTACCTGACCAATAAAACCGCACTAATGGAAGGTATTGACTCTTCTTTCATTAAAATCCTGCTGCAAGGCATCGGTCCCGCCATAGGTGCTCTTGTTGCTGTAAAGTTGTTTCGCATTCCTTTTAGGCTGACCCTGAAAGGAAATTTCAGCAACTTGTTGGTACCGCTGTCGGTATATTGGTTGCTCCTGATATTGGTGGTTGGTCTGGTGGCTTACTTTACCAAAGGCACTTTTCCGATTGGCGGCGTACTTGCATTTTTATTGTACGGATTGTTGGAGGAAATCGGCTGGCGTGGTTTTTTGCAGCCGCTGTTGTCTCCACTGCCTAAATTCGTTACCATACTCATGGTAACCGTCCTGTGGTTTGTCTGGCATCTGAATTTCGACTTGACAAGTTCAAATATCATCTTCTTCTTTATCTTGCTGTTGGGAACTTGGGGCATCGGATTGGTGGCGGAAAAAACCCGGTCGTTATTGGCTGTGGCAGCTTTCCATTCGCTCAGCATGTTTTTCATGGAAATCAATTTGCAGAAAGGGTTTTTACTGGCTGTTTTTACTGCTATTTGGATACTGAGTATTGTATTTAGGCACGAACTGGAGAAAATCGGTCGAAAAAAAGAAAATTTCAACACTTCAAAATGATGAACGTTTACGAATTCGGCACAGAAAATCAACGGAAACTGCTGTTCTTTCAAGGTTCCTGCACCTGCTGGAGGGATTATATGCCCTCCATTGAATTGCTGGCGCAGCAATTTCACGTGATTGTTCCTGCCTTCGAAGGGCACGACCCGATGGAGAAAACGGATTTTATCTCGGTGGAGAAAACCGTCAGTGATACCTCCGCTTATCTCTTGGAACACGGGCACACCTCGCTTTATGGCGTTTACGGACTCAGCATAGGCGGCAGCATGGCTTTGCGATTGCTGTCCCAAGAGCGTATTCCCGTCAAAAAAGCCATCATTGACGGAGGCATAGCACCCTACGAGTGGTCACATTGGTTTACACGCCTCATTTTGCTTCGCGATTACCTGATGATACAGCTGCTTAGAAGCAACATGCGTATCTTCAAGCTCTTTTTTAACCCTAAGCGATGGACGCCTGAAAACAGTGACGCCGAGACGGATTACAAAGCCATGTTCGATTTTCTCAAAGGACTTTCCCGAAAGACCGTTTGGAATGTTTTCGATTCGGCAAATAACTATGACATGCCTTTGCCCCTGCCTGAATTGTCCACAGAAATCAGTTACTGGTACGGTTCGTTGGAGCGGAAAGCCCGAAAAAGCGACATCCGATGGATGTTGAAGCATGTAAACGGTATGCAGATACAGGAAATCCCCGACAGGGAGCACGGCGAGTTAGTGATGGTGCATCCGCAACAGTTCTATGAAATGACAATCGGATTTTTAACAATACTAAAGGATAAAAGCGTATGAATCTGGTAGAATTTTTCGGTACAAAGGTAAAGCCCAAACTTTGCAGGGGAAAATACATGTTTGCCCCCGTTGACAATGTCCATATCGGTTGTGGAATCTATGCGTTGCGGGATAAGGATGTGAATGCTTTTGTTTACCGCAAGGCGGACGATGTCATTGCCATCGATTGCGGCTATAAAAACTCTGAAAACATGCTTCGGGCTTTGTCGTTTCTCGACATCGATCCGGAGTACGTATCGCACCTGTTCATTACCCATCTGGATTTAGACCACGCCGGTGGCTTGGATAAGCGTTGCCGGCGGCTGTATAAAAACGCAAGAATCTATCTTGGCAGTACGGAAATCCGGTACGCCCAAGGGGTATTAAGCCGAAAGAAAATAGGACCTTTCGGTTTTAACACACCCATTCAATTGTCCGACGATTATACGGTCTTGGAAGATATGCAGACGGAACATGTCGGCGGCATAAAAATTCAAGCCATACAGGTGTCCGGGCATACCTTGGGACACTTATGCTACTTAGTGGACGACCGCTACCTATTCACGGGCGACAGTCTTATCTTGGTCAAAGGAAAGGGCTATTGCTTTTATAACCAATGGAATGTGGACAGCCGGCTCAACATGCTTTCGTTGCAAAAATTGAAAAATATCGGTAATTTGGACATGATAATCACATCACATTCGGGATATACAAACCGTATGGACGAGGCTTTCTCCCATATCCATGAATTACCCAATTGGAAAGAGAAGGGTTTTGCGGTAAGCGACGATGCTCCGTATGACCCGTATAATTGACAAAGTGCAAAGAAAAATGAAAACAAATCGTACAAGTTTCGGCTACCGTTTTTTTGTATTTGCCTATCGCATTTCATCCTTTTTCTTCAAAGGTTTGGATTTAAAGAATTTGTTCCGTCTTCCAGAGGATAAGCTGTTGAAAGAAGCGACGAACATCAATCGGAAACGACCGTTTAAGATACCTGCAAACAGAAAGTTTTTTTACGAAGACGAAATGATTGAGGCTCGTTTCCATTGCTTGAAAATTCAGTCAAGAAGGGAAAAATCCAAGAAAGCTATCCTCATCTTGTATGGGGGAGGCTACATTTTGGCTCCGATGAAAAACGATTTGAAGCTGGCGACTGACATTGCAAAGCGAACCGCTTCCGATGTCTGGTTTCCTTATTATCCGCTTTGCAATGAACACGGCATCCGTACAACCTTTGAGATGGCTTATGAGGTGTACAGGCACATGTTGCAGTCTTATCCCGCCCAAAACATATCTTTTGTAGGATGGTCGTCGGGAGCATCGTTAACCATCGGTATCTGCCAGCACAATAACGTGCGGAAAGGAACACTGCCGCAACCACGCATGATTATTGCCGTTTCGCCGGGAGCTTGTCCCTTCTCGGAGGCGGAAAAAGAAAAGATGGAGCAGCTGTCGAAGCATGACATCATGGTGGATGTCGCTTTTATGTCCACGGTTAGAAAACTGATGGAGCACGGCGAGGCGGTGCCCGATTATATGCTTTCGGCAATATACGGCGATTTTTCCGATTTCCCCATGACCCATTTCTATTACGGTAGCAAGGAGACCCTGTATGCCGAAGCGGAATGCTACAAAATGGCATGCGACAAATACCGTATGAAATATGAATTTCACATCGGACAAGGCTTGTGTCACTGTTACGCCATGCTGCCTTATTTCCCTGAGGGGAAACGGGCTTTCTGGGAAATCATTGACTGTTTAACCCATTAATTTTTTGCAATCAGAAAGATTTATAAATTTTTAAACAAAGTATAAAAAATGGACTCATTACAATTTTTTACAACCCTCAAAATCGGCTGGCTGAATGGGTGGATACCCGTGTTTGCAATGGTGCTTATTCAGTACGTGTATATGGCTATCTACAAGGAAGAGAGCAAACGAGCCGTAGATACCTCGTGGTACACCGCAAAAGACAGACGCAACTTCAGGTGGAATAGCTTTTTTCATATTGCATTACTCGCTATTTCGCTCTTTTTGCCTTTTAAAACGGGTACTATTTGGTTCGTTGCGGGGAGCATACTTTATGTTATTGCCATGGTGGTATTCTTATCGGCATTTCACGCATATTCTGCGGCTCCGCTCAACGAGACAATAAAAGGAGGTGTTTACCGCTACTCACGCAACCCGATGTATTTTGCCTTTACACTTGGAGTAGTAGCCGTATGCATTGCCACGGCTTCGTTGTGGTTGCTGTTGGCACTTATCCCGTTCCTTATTTCTACTCACGCTATTATACTGGGCGAAGAACGCTATTGCGAAACCACCTACGGCGAATCCTACTTGACATACAAAAAGAAAACGCGGAGGTACTTTTTGTTTTTCTGAATTGAAGCGTTTCTTTTTGTTGCCCTTTTTGGGGGCACAAGTTTCCGCTATGCTCAAACTTGTCAGATGAGGGAAACATCGTTTTTTGATTGAATAGAGGTTAGTTTACAACAGTATTTTATTCATTTACAGTTAGTTCATATTTTTCTAACTCATCGTATATGGCCTTTATTTCTACATTTAACTGTTTAAGATATTCCACACAAATATTGTTAAACAAATCTTGTGTTTCATCTTCAAGCTTATACTCAAACAGACCCTTTTTTAATTCCTTCAAAATCGAATTAAATGCAGATTTTACATTGTTCGGATTATCGTCAGTTAAAGTTATTTGAACTTGGTTTTCGCCAACTTCAAGAACCAGATGGGTATTTGATACCCCTCTATTAATTGTTGCTTTTTTAGTTTCCATAAATTTTTCCTCTTTCTCCGAAAGCTTCCTTGCCGCCTTCTAATGTTTTCATACTAATTTCTTTCCAATCAAGTTCGGGTCTTAAATTGTAAATGCACTTTAAAGTATTTGAAAATGGATTCCCGACAAGTGTGAAATATTGACCTTGATCATGTAATCGATAAATTGAATTATATGGTAAAGTTCTAACTGCAATATTTGCATCATGCGTTGCGATTATTACTTTCTTGCCAAGTAATGCTTTTTCTTTAAGCAAGGGTACAATTACATCATTGATATAGTCATTACCAAGACTTTTTTCTGGTTCAT
Source organism: Candidatus Limimorpha sp. (assembly GCA_041854745.1). Classification (GTDB taxonomy): domain Bacteria; phylum Bacteroidota; class Bacteroidia; order Bacteroidales; family F082; genus Limimorpha. The sequence goes on from JBHACT010000103.1 coordinate 26,159, forward strand.
CAATCAAATAAATTGCCTTGTCTTCAGTTAGCTCTTTATGAAGTAAAATCATAGACGATTCCCCATTTGATGGTCCATACGGATTATCATTAAGAGTAAAATGCTTGTGCTTTAATAATAAATCACTTAATGAATTAATTGTTTCAATATTCTCAATATCATTCAAGTCTGAAATTTTTGCAAATAGTTCATTTGAATGGATGTATTTTGAGATTGTATCTATTGAATTAACAAATTTTGTCTGTGGTCTCTTATTTACATTTTTTACAGGGGAGTAATCAGAATTAGAAAACTTGCCATTTTGAAATACCAAATTTGTTCGACATTTAAGTTCTCCTTTAATCCCTAAACTACCGGCGTATTCTTCTTTTGGACTTATCGATTGATTAACCAATCCTATAATTTTTTTTGAAGCTTTTTCAATTTTTATTCGGTTTCTTGAATATTCTGAAAATCCTGTTTTTGTAGGTTTAGGAGGTTGATTTGTCTTTTTTGAGATTTCAGTATTAAAGCAGGTGATAATACCATTCAATAGTTTTATACTCTTATTTTCCAAAAAACTATTCTCTGTTCCTGTTTTTAACTGGTCTAATATTTTCTCTAAAACAATTATAAGCTCTTGAATTAAATCATTGTCAACGTATTCAAAAATTTCTTCATTTTCACCAATGTAGTCTTGGAAAGATTTGAATTCTTGAAGTATCCCGCTTATATCTTATAGAGTCCTTTCTGATTGAGTATCATCTTCTTCATTGATGGTTTTAATTTTGAGTTTTTGAGAAATTTTATTTGTCTCTTGGAATGAATAATGAAGTAGATATTTACTTAAGCTTGTCACGTCCTCTTCTGTTACCTCTTTTAAAAATTTAATTTCGGCAACACAATCATCTATCCCAAAATCTGATGCATTGCAATTGAAGGAGCTTCCTTTAATGTCAAATTCATCATTTAGATGATTGTCATTTGATTTATAAACAGATGTTTTATGACCTTTAGAGTTAAAGTACTTTGATAAAGCTTCCAAAATTTCGGTTTTACCAGTCCCTTTGGAACCAAATAAAATATTGATGTCATTATAAATATTCAAGCAGATGATCTCAGCAGCAGTAAAAGGAGCAATTTCAATACTCTCTTTCATTTTTTTGTCTAAAATTGTGTTTATTGTCGCTTCATCTTTTTCAAGCAGTAAACAGAATTGCTCGAAACTTTCAACTGGAAGTCTTAATTCAGGTAATGTTTGAGATATTTCATTATAATTATCCCAATTTTGCACATCTGACCCATAAATTGAATTATGTCCATGACTAATATAAATTCCTGCCGAAATGGAATTTGTTGCCTCCTTCAATAGTCGTTTAGGGTTAGAAAGTGAGTCGTGTAAAATTGAAATTTCCTCGTCTCCCAAATTCGGTTTTTTGACAAAATAGTGTGCAATAAAAAGACTGTCTAAATGGTCGAATTTATCTACAATATCTTTGAGGGAAATTGTAAAGGTGTCAGGGCTATTGTCTTTTAAAACTTCATTAACAACTACGCTAAATTTTTTATAGTTTTTTGGATTGCAAATTACAATCAAGTGTGATTTTTTACCATTTTCTAAAACATCTAGTTCAATTCCTGGCCATATCTGACAATGATTTGAAACCCCATCTCTAAATTCCTCAAATTGTTTTAAATCAAAATGGTTATGGTTGGTAATAGCCAAGATTTTGACATTTGTATTTTTTATTAAGTAAATGTTCAAAATTAGTTTTCTATTAATACTATTATGCTGCGATTCTCGTTATCTCAGTACAAACCTTATAGGATATGAGAAAAGCAGTACGATTAGAACTAAGCGAAGCCCATCGGATGGAACTCGAGA
>JBHACT010000104.1:0-14497 GCA_041854745.1 Candidatus Limimorpha sp.
ATAATGCAACATACATTTAAACCCGGGTAAGGTTCCTCGCGTATCATCGAATTAAACCACATGTTCCTCCGCTTGTGCGGGCCCCCGTCAATTCCTTTGAGTTTCATCGTTGCCGACGTACTCCCCAGGTGGCTCACTTAATTATTTCTATTAGCCCCATACCGTCTTATCGCATAGAGCCGGTGAGCTTCGTTTACGGCGTGGACTACCAGGGTATCTAATCCTGTTCGATCCCCACGCTTTCGTGCCCGAGCGTCAATGCAGGCCCGGCGAGCTGCCTCCGCTATCGGCGTTCTGTGGCATATCTACGCATTTCACCGCTACACGCCACGTTCCGCCCGCCCCGACCGCATTCCAGCCCGACAGTATCAACGGCACTTCCGGGGTTGGGCCCCGGGATTTCACCGCTGACTCGCCAGGCCGCCTGCGCACCCTTTAAACCCAATGAATCCGGATAACGCTCGCATCCTCCGTATTACCGCGGCTGCTGGCACGGAGTTAGCCGATGCTTATTCCTTCGGTACCCTCAGGCGCGGCGCAAGGCCGCGCGGTTGTCCCCGAACAAAAGAGGTTCACGACCCGTAGGGCCTCATTCCCTCACGCGGCATGGCTGGGTCAGGGTTGCCCCCATTGCCCAATATCCCCTACTGCTGCCTCCCGCAGGAGTCTGGTCCGTGTCTCAGTACCAGTGTGGGGGACCGTCCTCTCAGATCCCCTAGCCATCGACGCCTAGGTGGGCCGTTACCCCGCCTACAAGCTAATGGCACGCATGCCCGTCCCCGACCGCGCCTCCGCTTTCCTCGACGGGGGATGCCCCCTGCCGAGGCCATGGCGTATTATCCGGCGTTTCCACCGGCTGTCCGCCGGTCGGGGGTTGGTTGCATACGCGTTACGCACCCGTCCGCCACTCCCACGGCGCCCGAAGGCGCCGATCCCGTACGACTTGCATGTATTAGGCCTGCCGCTAGCGTTCATCCTGAGCCAGGATCAAACTCTTCGTTGTAGTATTGTTGTCTCGTTGTATTCTGAATCTCCGGGCACGCCCCGGACGCGTCGCCGCGCCCGCGTGTCCCCCGGCTTAGGTTCCTTCGGGCATCCATACGGATGCCCTGTGCTGGCCTCAGACTTTCAATGAACCGCCGCAAAACGCACCGACCCCCGCTTGCCTTCCCCTGTTTTGCGGGTGCAAAAGTACTACATTCCCGCGAAACAGCAATGGGTTTTTTGCACTTTTTTTCGAAAAGCACGGCAACAGGCTGGATTACAGGGGGAAAGAATACGGAAAAAAAACGGAAACGGACGGAGGGGGGGGCGGACGGGGGAAGGGGGGCTGCCTGACGGGAACGTGCCTACTGGAGGGCTGCCTGACGGGAAGACGGCACGGGAGCTGCCGCGGGAAGTACCACGGGTCGCGACCCACGGACAGTACAGTCTCGCCCCTGCGGGGCGGGGGCTACCGGAAGCGTGCCTGACGGGAACGCACCTACAGGGGAGCTGCCTGACGGGGAGACGACGCGGGAAGTACCACGGGTCACGACCCGCGGATAGCATAGTCTCGCCCCTGCGGGGCGGGGACTACCGGAAGCGTGCCTGACGAGAGAGTGCCCACCCGGGGACTGCCTACCAGAGGAGAGCCTGACGGCAAGACGGCACGGGAGCTGCCGCGGGAGAGCCACGGGTCGCGACCCGCGGACAGTATAGTTTCGCCCCTGCGGGGCGGGGGGAGCGGGGAGTGACGGGGGCGGGCGGCGGCTCCGGGAGGGAGAGCGCGGGATGCGGAAAAGCGACAGGGAGACACACCTTATATATATAAGGGAGGCCGCAAACGGTGCCCTGTGCCCCCGCGGAACAAGCAGCCTAGTCATCCCCGACGGGGCGGAGACAATTGTTATACACCATATTTATTTTGTCTATTTTACTCATAACGGACTGCTCGTTAATGCAAATTTATTATTTTTGCCCTCGCAAACTGATTCGCATGATAATCACGCTGCAAATCTAAAGTTTGTACCAAAATCTCATCCACTATGAAACTCGCAGAAGCATTAAGCATCAGGAAAGACTTGCAAAAGCGCATCCAACAGCTGGGGCAGCGCATACAGAACAATGTGAAAGTGCAAGAGGGCGACGAGCCTTCGGAAGAACCTTTGGAACTGATGAAGGAACTCGACTCAAGCCTGACACAGTTAGAAAGCCTCATCTGGCGTATCAATGTTACCAACATGCAGACCAAAAACGCCGAAGGCATTACACTGACACAACTCATGGCCCGCAAAGACGTGCTGACCATGCGCGTCAGCAGCTTGCGCAACATCTTTGATACCGCTTCGGCAAGTCAAGACCGCTACTCTCGTTCGGAAATCAAAACGGTGACTGTAATCGATGTGAAAGCCATCGGCAAGCAAGTGGATGAATGCTCTGCACAGCTGCGTCAACTCGACATGGAAATCCAATCGTTGAATTTCCAGACCGAGTTGGTCTGAACCCAAATGGCATCCGCATTTGTAGGGCGAACCGTACCTCTCTATTGACAGTTGCCAGGAGCCGACAACACCCGTTCACCATGAACATCACGGCGCAGGCTCAGCACATTGTCAATCGAATGCACGGCTTAGGCCGCATGGCGCACTACCAATCGGTTGACTATGAATGCCGGATGCCTATTTCATTTCACGACCTCACCGTAACAGTCGAAATAATCGGCTTGGGTGATACGGACGGGATAGAAACAGCCAATTCGTAGTTCTTTCTCGGCGGAAATGAGTATTTCGCCATCGACTTCGGGAGAATCGTATTGCGTGCGACCAATGTAATAGTCGCCTTCGAGACGGTCAATAAGCACTTTCTCTATCTTGCCCACACGCTGAGCATTAATCTCTAAGGAAATGTTTTGTTGGATATCCATCAAGCGGTCCACACGCTCTTGTTTCACCTCGTCAGGGACATCATCCGGCATATCATAAGCGGCTGTGCCTTGCTCGGGCGAGAAGGCGAACACGCCGGCACGCTCAAAGCGCATATCTCTGATAAATTGACAAAGCTCCTCAAAATCAGCCTCTGTCTCGCCGGGGAAACCGACGATGAAGGTGGTGCGGAAAGCGATGTCGGGCACAAGTCTCCTGACATTCTCCACAAAACCAATGGTCTGCCCGCGGTCCACGCCACGGCGCATGTCCTTTAATATATGTGTGCTGATATGCTGCAAGGGCAAGTCGATGTAATGACAAATCTTGGGATTCTCGCGCATCAGGCCAAGCAACTCATCGGGGAAACCGAGCGGATAACCGTAATGCAAGCGAATCCACTCGAAGCCGTCAATGTCGCAGAGGGCCTTCACCAGCTCCAAGATATGCGAGTGACCATCAAGGTCATGGCCATAATAGGTTAAGTCCTGAGCGATGAGAATCAGTTCCTTCACGCCTTTTTTGGCCAAAAGTCGCGCCTCGTCCAACAAATTGCTCATCGGCACCGAGACATGCGAACCTCTAATGATTGGAATGGCGCAGAAGGCACAGCGGCGGTTGCAGCCTTCGGAAATCTTGAGATAGGCGTAATGCTTTGGAGTAGAAAGCACCCTTTGAGCGCAATATTCCTGCTTTGGAGCCTCTTTCAACAAGTCGGCGGCAATCAAGTTGACGCTCTCCACACCATAGAAACCATCCACCTCGTGGATTTCTTCCTGAAGCTCCTTTCGGAACCGCTGAGAAAGACATCCTGTGACATAAAGCCTGTTGATCTTGCCTTGCCTGCGCAGCTCGGCATATTCCAAGATGGTATCGACAGACTCCTCTTGAGCATCGCCGATGAAACCACAAGTGTTGATGATGACTACATCACACTTCCTGTTGGAATCGTGACGGATGAGATAACGGTGCTCCAACAGGGCGGCCAGATGCTCCGAATCTACTTTGTTTTTGGAGCAACCGAGCGTGATGATATTTAGAGCGGGTTTTCGCATAGTCTATTCTCCTTGGATTTTAAAGGCAGTCATACCAAAATAGATACGCTCATTCCTTCATCGCACGGAATGACAGGGGCGGAAGGGCAAGTGTATACCTGCGTCCTCTTCATTCAAACAGCGAATCCACAAATGCCGTGCGGTCGAAGATTTGCAAGTGGTCTATGCCTTCGCCGACACCGATGTATTTCACAGGGATTCTGAACTGGTCGGAGATGCCGATGACCACGCCACCTTTAGCGGTGCCATCTAATTTAGTCAATGCCAACGCATTCACTTCAGTGGCAGCAGTAAACTGTTTGGCTTGTTCGATGGCATTCTGACCCGTGGAGGCATCCAAAACGAGCAAAATCTCATGCGGTGCGTCAGGAACGACCTTCTGCATGACAGTTTTAATCTTGGTCAGCTCGCGCATGAGGTTGACCTTGTTGTGCAGACGGCCCGCCGTGTCGATGATGACGACATCTGCATCCTGAGCAACTGCCGACTTCACCGTGTCGAAAGCCACGGAGGCTGGGTCGGCGCCTTGACCTTGCTGCACGATGGGCACACCTACCCTCTCCGCCCAAATCTGAAGTTGACTGACGGCAGCGGCACGGAAGGTGTCGGAAGCACCAAGCACGACCTTCTTGCCCGCGTTCTTGAAGTTATAGGCCAACTTGCCTATGGTGGTGGTCTTGCCCACGCCGTTCACACCAACGACCATAATGACATACGGCTTCTTGTCGGAAGGGATGTCGAAGGTAGTGCCATCGCCCGACTCGTTCTCCTGAAGCAGGCCCATGATTTCCTCTTTCAGGATGGTGTTCAATTCGCTGGTGCCCACATATTTGTCGCGGGCAACGCGGGCTTGAATGCGGTCGATGATTTTCAATGTGGTCTCGACACCCACATCAGAGGTAATCAGGATTTCCTCTAAATTGTCGAGCACTTCGTCGTCGACTGTCGACTTGCCAATGATGGCTTTAGAAATTTTGGAGAAGACACTGGTCTTGGTCTTTTCAAGCCCTTTGTCGAGGTCTTCCTTGTTTTCTTTTTTCCTCGTCAGGAATGAGAACAGGCCCATAATAGTCTTTGTTTTTGACACGAGATCAAGACCAAGGATACTACCTTTAGCCTTTTACCGTCATGGCAGGCTTGACCTGCAATGACATCGTAGGCAGAGCGTCAACACCTCATGTCTGTTTAATAAAACACAAAAAAGCTCTTCCATAAAGTCATGGAAAAGCTCTGTTGTCCTGCGGTTTACGCAGATTATCTCTTAGCAAGGAACTCCTGTACCTTGTCGGCGGGGACGACGGTTTCCTCGAAATAGTAGGCACCAGTCTTCTCAGAACGCTTCATTCTGATGACCTTGCTATAGGTCTTGTCTAAGCTACGAAGGGTAGCAACAGCTTTCTTTGCCATAACTCTAAATTATTTAATCTCCTTGTGGAGGGTCATTTTTTTGAGAATCGGGTTATACTTCATCAACTCCAAACGGTCGGGAGTGTTCTTCTTGTTCTTCATGGTGAAGTATCTCGAAGTGCCAGGCATTCCGCTAGCCTTATGTTCAGTGCATTCGAGGATGACCTTCACGCGTGCGTCTTTCTGTTTCTTTGACATAGCTTATCTTCCTTTCAAATTTGGCTGCAAAAGTACTACTTTTTTCAATACCCGCAACCGTTTTATCAAAATTTTAATCTCCTTGGATAACCTTGTTCACAATTTGCAGAATTTCAGACTCTTGCACCAAAGCAGCAGCTTCAATTTCGGCGGCTTCCTTCAAAATCTGGTTCTTGAAAGCCTCGTCTTTAAGCGATGCGGCGTTGATTTTCACATTCAGATGGGCACCCATGACGGCCGAACGGGCGCACAAAGCACCTACTCCAGCATCAGACACGGAGTTGGGATTGCCTGTTTCGGCCATAACACGGACAACCTCGAAAGCCTTGAAAGCGGCTTTCATCGTACGGAACGGCACCTCAGTGGCATATTTGGTGGCGTCTTGGATGGCCTGCGTGCGGGCGGCCTTTTCCTCATCGGTCTTCTTCGGCAAGCCAAAGGCGGCCATGATAGTGTTGAAAGCGTTGGTGTCTTCATCAACGAGCTCAAGCAGTTCGTCCTTGACGGCCTGACCTTTGACAGCCCATTCGGAAAACTCTTCCCAACGCTCATCCCAGCCCGGCTTGTGTGATGAAAGGTTGGCGACCATAGTGGCCAACGAAGCACCGAGGGCACCCATATAGGCCGAGATGGAGCCTCCGCCCGGAGCCGGACTCTCGCTCGCGGTCTCGTTGGCGAAGCCTTTGCAAGTCATGTCGATGAGTTTCTTCTGCGCATGATCCTCGATGAGGTATTCGATGACCTTTTCCTTCGGGTTGAAGGGCTTCAGGTCGTCGAGGCCCATCGACTTGACGGCGATTTTCATGATTTCCTCTTCGCTCACGCCGAGGCTGCGCTGCTGCTTGGCCAGATAGAAACGGCCAGCATCCATCAGCACTTTCTTAGGAACGAGGCCGACAATCTCGCAGCCAGTAACGCGCACACCACGGGCAGCGGCCTTGGCACAGACCTCCTCGAAGCAGACATGCACCGGCGACACACTGATGTTGGTGATATTCATCGAAACCTGAGCTATACCAAAATCTTCAATAAACCAACCGATGGCCTTGGTGCATTTCAGGGTGCCGGGAATCATAATGGGTTTGCCGTTCTCGTCCTTCATCGGCTTGCCGGTTACCTTATCTCCTTCGCGCATGGGGCGACCCTTCTCACGGACATCGAAAGCGATAGCATTGGCACGACGCGTTGAGGTGGTATTGAGGTTATAGTTGATGGCCACGAGGAAGTCGCGGGCGCCCACTTGGGTGGCACCCGTGTGGGCCACATGTTCGTTCCATTCGTTGGGGCCGAAGTCGGGCTTCCACTGCTCCGATCCGAGGCGCGAGGCCAAGGATTCGTATTCACCCGTGCGGCAATAAGCGAGGTTGCGGCGTTCGGGACGGAAGGCGGCATCTTCGTAGCAATAAATCGGGATGTTCAATTCGTTGCCGAGGCGTTCGCCCAGTTTGTGGGCATAGCCCACCACCTCTTCCATCGTGATGTTGCTCACGGGGATAAGAGGGCACACATCGGTGGCACCTTGGCGTGGGTGGGCACCGTGGTGTTGGCTCATGTCGATGAGTTCGGCAGCTTTCTTCACCACGCGGTAGGCGGCCTCGCACACAGGTTCAGGCTCGCCCACAAAGGTGATGACAGTACGGTTGGTGGTCATGCCCGGATCCACATCCAGCAGTTTGACACCTTCCACTTTCTCGATTTCAGCGGTTACTTGGTCTATGATGTTCTTGTCGCAACCTTCGCTGATATTCGGCACGCATTCGATGAGTTGTTTCATTATTTGGAGATTTAAGATTTCAAATTCAAGATTTAGGAATTGGAAAGTTGGGGTTGTGAATCCCCCGCCCTTTGGGCACCCCCTTAAAAGGGGGAAACCTACCGGGGTCTGACCTGCCGGATACTTCCCAAAACGGCTGCAAAGGTAGGGATTTTTTAGACACGAAAGGAAACAGAAATTATTCTTGTGTATCCTCCAACATGAAAAGCAATGGGATCTGGTAAGAAACCCTCACAGTTTCTCCCTTATGCACTCCTGGACTCCATTTCGGCATAGATTCCACCACGCGGACAGCCTCTTCATCGCAACCGTTGCCGATACCTCTTAATACTTTGGCATTTGAGATGCTGCCATCGGTTTCGACGACAAAACTCACATAGACACGGCCTTGAATGCCTTTCCTTTTCGCCTCTTCGGGATAAACCGTATGTTCTCTGACATATTCCATCATTAAAGAGACACCGCCCGGAAACTGTGGCATTTGCTCGACAATCTGATACACTTCATTTTCGGGGTCTTCAACTACATCCGTCATCGGAGAGACATACTCGGCTACCAAAACACCTTCATTGAGAGCTGATACTGGTTTATTGTCCTTTACCTGAACCATTTTATCCTCCAACTTGAAATTGACTGGAATTACAAATGGTACCTGGACTGGCTTACCTCTCTGGGCACCCGGTTTCCATTTAGGCATTTTCCGCACGACATCCATTGCTGCTTCATCGCAGCCATAGCCTAATCCTCTGAACACCTTAAAACAACCTAAACTACCATCTTCCATCACGACAAACCCAATAAAAACACGGCCTTCAACGCCTGCGTCTTTTGCTTCCTGAGGATAGACCAAATGCTCCAAAATGTAATCCATCAGGGCCATCTCTCCACCAGGGAAACTCGGCATGTATTCTGGTACACCCAACAGAACCTCCCCTTCCTTTGGCCAGTAACAATCACAATCGATGGTGTCTATTGTCTGAGACATTGCTCTTTGAGCAAACACAACCAAAAAGAATCCCACAACAAAGGCTGGCAATCTTTTCAGAATCCTATATGTCAGTTCACCCTGTTTCATGTTATCCGTTCATGTACTTTAACGAAGCAAAGGTACAATTTAATTTCGAATAATAACCGCTTTGATTACCTTAATAATATAGTAACTCGTCAAAATCAGTCACGCCTATCTAAATACTCCAGTTTTCCCGACTCGTCGACGAAGCGCTTCTCTGGCAGGAACAGATTGAATACGATACCCAAATGAACATTAAACCCACTCGTATTCAATGGCTTGAAAAGTCCAATCAGGTTATTGGTGGTAAGGTAGATGTTGCAAGTCTCTATCATCGCTGAGAGGCCGAGGCCGAGGTTGTCGTAGCTGTCGGGGCTCATCGTGTAGGTAGCACACACATTAAAGTTGTCGAAGAAAGAACCGCAATAGGCTAAAGTGAAAGCGGGGCGGAAACCACTGCCCGAGAAACGGCCTTGCAACTGGGCACTGAAGCGGTTGTTGGCGTCAAGGTCGTAGTTGCCTCGCAGCAGAAGGCTGGTATTCAATGCGGTAGTGTACTTTTCCAAAGGAGCATACTCCAGTTGAAAATACCGCTGCAAAGTGTCCAAAAACTGCTCGCGGTATAAGTTGTCGGAAATAACACGTCGCAGCACATCAACATCCAAGCCATCGAGAAGGAAACTGTCTTCGTCATAGAATTGGCCCGCATCGTTGACCTTGCCCGTTATTCCAATGTTGTTCTTCCCCCAATGGATGAAGCCCAAGTCGCGGATGGCAGCCACCGCGCTGAACTGTTCGTTGAAGCGATAATCAGCGGCAAGATCGATACCCAAGCCGGGATTGCGGAAAAGTTCACCCATACTGAACGGGCCGTCGGCTTTCAGCTGTCCGGCATTATCCACATAAACCACATTCGGCATGGCGATTTTCATTGCGATGTTTTCGCGCAGGCGAAGTGCATACGAATCAGGATCAGTGAAGAGTTGGGCATCAAAAACATCGGTGCTGACATTGACCAAACCGAAGAGCAGCTTACCACGAGCGCCCAACGAAAGTTGTTCGGTCATATTCCACTGGTAACCCACGGCCACTTCCTGATAGGCCTTGGCGTTCACATCCATGCTGACGGTAGCAGGATGTTCCTCCCCGACAAACGCCGAGTTGCCATAGCCGAGCAACTTGAACAAGCCGTCATTGTATCTCACATTGCCCTGCACCTTGATACCATAATTGATAGTGATCATCCCTTTTTTCGGGCGGCGATACAAGGTAAAGAGGTCCAGACATGCATCGACACCCAAATAGTTGTCCTCTTTAAGACTATTGGCCAACCGACGCAAATTAATGGTTGCAGGCCGACCTTGTGCGTCAAAATCAAAGAAGTTGTCGTAACGAAGCGAAGTGTTTTGCACATCCAAGCCGATGTTGCCGATGACAAGCGACATAACACTTTGGTAAGGCAAGTCAGCGGCAGGATTGGCATTCATCTGATAGGGGTTGAGAAGCATGAAATCGGCGGGAGACACCTCTTGTGCCCGAGCCGACTGGAACGCCGAAACAACTGAGAAAACAGCAATAATCCCAAATAGCCTTTTCATATTCATATCCATTATTCTTTATTCAACGATACCTTTATATTTCACTTTGGTCTTGGCAAAGAATTGAAGGCCTTGGTCGGCGTTCAGGCTCACATCATGCGCTTCGGTATCCAAGTCGATACAAAAAATGAGGTGGTCTGACTGCAAGGCATGCTCCATCCTTTCATCCGTGATGGCAATCTCAACCGTCGACACCGAGGCTTGTCCGTCGCAGGAAGCCGCTATCAATGCAGCCTCGTCCAACAAGACATCGGTAATGCGCCCGGTGTTGGAGTCATAGAGCATGAATGTTCCGCCCAGTTTCATAGGAAGCGTTGAATTGAACGCCAGTTCAAGGGTCAGTGCCTCAATCATTTCGGGCTTTTCAATTTCGTTGAGTCGCAAGTTGACCGTATCCGAATACTTCATATCGCTGATTTTGAACGAGAACGGAATGCTGACATCCACACGCATATCGATGTTGCAAGTGTCATATACGGCAACCATGTCATTCACGCCGTCAGGATTGACCGTAAACAAGGAAGAAGCCATAGCATATCCTGAGTGCGCGTCAATCCAGCCGCTGAAGGACTGGCGGTAAACCTCAGAGTAAGAGAGGTTGGACGGCATGTCAATCGTAATCGGCATTGGTGCAAAGAGGTCATAAGGCGTTATGTTCTCGCCCCACACCAAGGCCGTGTCGATGGCGAGACGGGCAGCCAGACCGAAAGTGTTGCGTCCGCGCAGAGTGATGAGCGCGTCCTCCACTTTGATATTACCCGACATATTGGCGGGAAACAGGCTGAACACCGTGTCAATGTGGTCGCATGAGGCATAAGAATCCACATAACCTCTCATCTCACTGAGGGCAAGGTCGGTCACCGACACTTGGGCGTCGATGGCAAGCTCATGGACTTGCAGTTCATCTACCACAAGATGGTACTCATAATTCAGGCACAGGGCGTTGGCTTCGTCGGTTTGGTATTGCATGCCTTCAAAACTGAAGCTTGCCGGCCCCATTTGCGGTTGGAAGACGAAGCGCAACTCATGGCCCTCAGTGTCTTTGAGGTCGGGCGAAGTGACGACTACTTCCCAAAAGCTACCTGCATTGCAAGTCAGACTAAATTCGCAATGGCCCGACTTTATCTTGGCCGCCAGCACGCGAATATGGTCGGACTCAAAGGCTATTGTCTGACTCACTCTGACAATAGTGTCGATTCGCTGCGACAAACCGCTTTTCAAATTTTCGATGACGAAATGCTCTTGATAGCTCCAGTCCTTGAAACGCAACAAATCGCCGCCTTTCACTGCGCCAAAACGCTCGTAAAAGTAACCAAAGCTCATATCACCCGAAGCATTGCATTCAATCAGCGAGTCGATTTGAAGGTGTTTCATCAAATCCATGAGGGAATAACTCCCCGACGCCAAGGGAAGCAGCATTTCGCCCTCGGCATTCACACCATGTACATTGCTCACATTGTAATGGTCTTTATTGCATGACATGGCAACGACCGCCAAGACAAGCAAGACAAGACCAAACCTGAAATGCCTCATCGTTTTCATATTTATACAAATTTACCGTTCAAGATCATTTTGGCCACTTTGTTTGTGCCGAAATAATAGGGCATAAACTCCAGTTGGGCCATCGGTTGGGTGATGATAAGGTTGGCGAGTTTGCCTTTGGTGATACTACCCACCTCATCGCTCACGCACATGGCGTAGGCTGTGTTCAAGGTGGTGGCGTTCAGGGCCTCCTCCGGGGTCAGGCGGTATCGGATACAGGCCATCGAGAGGATGAGCTGCATATTGCCCGATGGCGAAGTGCCCGGATTGAAATCTGAAGCCATAGCCACAGGCAGACCCGCTTCTATCATCTTGCGTGCCGGCGAGAGCGGCAAGTTGAGGAAGAAAGCGCAGCCCGGCAAGATGGTAGGCATGGTCTCGGTGTCTTTCAAGCACTCGATTTCGTCATCACCCATTTGCTCCAAATGGTCGACAGAGATGGCACCGTATTTCACGCCCACCTGCACGCCACCCGAAATAGCCATCTCGTTGGCGTGGATCTTGGGTCTCATGCCATATTTGATACCCGCCATGAGGATACGCTCGGTATCCTCGACGGTGAAGAAGCCTTGGTCACAGAACACATCGATGAAGTCGGCCAAGTCATCGGCAGCCACGAGCGGAATCATCTCGTTGATGACCGTGTCCACATAGTCTTCTTGACGGCCACGATATTCCATCGGAATGCCATGTGCGCCGAGGAAGTTAGACTTGATAGTCAGTGGTGAGTTTTCTTTCAGTCGGCGGATGACACGCAGCAACTTCAACTCGCTCTCCGTGGTAAGACCGTAGCCGCTTTTGATTTCGATGGCGCCCGTGCCCATGCGCATGACCTCGTCCAAGCGTTGCATGGCCATATCATAGAGTTCGTCTTCGGAAGCCGCCGCAGTCGCCCTAGCCGAATTGAGGATACCTCCTCCCCTTTTCGCAATTTCTTCGTAGCTTAGACCACGGATTTTGTCGACAAACTCCATCTCGCGCGAGTTGGCATAGACCAGATGTGTGTGCGAGTCGCAGAAAGCGGGCATCACCACGCTTCCCTTGACATCGTAAACACGATGGTTCTCAGCGAGGTATTTTTGGCATGCCTCGGAGTCCATAGGGCCATAATCGGCGATTTTCTTGCCCTTGATATACAGGAAAGCATTCTTGATTCTTCCCGTGGTAGCCATTTCTTGGCCACGCTTCAGCAGTCGGCCTTCTTCTTCTATACCGACAAGCTCTTTGATGTTGACGATTAACATAGACTATAATTTTATCGGCAAAGGTACGGAAAAAATGAGCCAATTGCACGATTTTTGCTATTTTTGTCCCCGAAAATTGAGACACAATGAGAAAAACCATTCTAATTGCTATGGTCATATTGGCCACTGCCTGCATAGTTAATGCACAAGAAAAGAAAGCAGAATCAAAAGTAAAACACCTGACTTACAAAGAGTTTCTAAGCAAAGTTTGGAACTTCGAAAACAACCCGAATACCTTTATCTATAAGGGAAAACTGCCTGCCATAATCGACTTTTACGCCGACTGGTGCGGCCCGTGCCGCCGCGTGGCTCCCATCATGGAAAAATTGGCCGAGGAATATGACGGCAAGTTGCTCGTTTACAAAATCAATGTAGATCAAGAAAAGGAGCTTGCAGCCGCATTCCAAGCAAAAAGCATCCCTATGGTGCTGTTCATCCCCTTGGAAGGACAGCCCATGATGCAAGTAGGTGCATTGCCCGAGGAGGGCTATAGAAAAGTTGTTGTGGAACAACTAGTCAAATGACGCTCTTCACCACAGCGTATTTCCCGAGTATCAGCTACATGGCGCGTTTTCTGAACGAAGACGCGCCCGCCATTGAAGTGTGGGAGACCTACTGCAAGCAGACCTACCGCAACCGCTGCCGCGTGATGACGGCGAACGGTGTGGAAAGCCTCAGCGTGCCCGTCGTCAAAGTGAACGGCAGCCACACCATGACCAAAGACATAGCGATCAGTCCCTTTGAGCCGTGGCAGCATATCCATAGCCGTTGCTTGGAGTCGGCCTACAAGGCATCGCCTTATTTCGACCATTATTTTGACTATCTGAAACCTATTTTTAAAGGGCGTTTCAACCGGCTCATCGACCTGAACGACACGGCATTACGAGCGGTATTGAAGCTACTGAAAAAAGAGAGGGGAATTATTCATACAACAGATTATGCCCGTGAGACCGACAAGGATTTGCGCGAGGATTTCAGTCCAAAGAGACCGTTTGACGCAACGCTTTTTCCAAGTTATTACCAAGTGTTTAGCGAGAAGTATCCTTTTGCGCCCGATTTGAGTATTTTAGACTTGATTTTCAACTTGGGGCCAGAGGCTGCGGGCTATCTATCGTCCCTGCGGGGGCTTTAGCGCGCGGACTGCGCCCTTGCTTGAGATTGGGTCTCTGTCGCGAGAGACACCACGGGAGATCTTCACTGGAGTACACCACGGGAGGCGGGAGGATGGGGTGCACCACAGGAGGCGGGAGGACGGGGAGTACACCGCGGGAGGCGTGAGGACGGGAGCCACCACGGGAGGCGGGAGGATGGGAGCCACCACGGGAGGCGGGAGGATGGAGTACACCACAAGAGGCGTGAGGACGGGAGCCACCACGGGAGGCGTGAGGACGGGAGCCACCGCGGGAGGCGTGAGGATGGGGTGCACCACGGGAGGCGTGAGGACGGGAGTCACCACGGGAGGCGTGAGGATGGGAGCCACCACGGGAGGCGGGAGGATGGAGTACACCACGGGAGGCGTGAGGATGGAGACCACCACGGGAGGCGAGAGGATGGAGACCACCACGGGAGGCGAGAGGACGGGAGCCACCACGGGAGGCGTGAGGATGGGGTGCACCACGGGAGGCGTGAGGATGGAGTACACCACGGGAGGCGTGAGGATGGGAGCCACCACGGGAGGCGGGAGGACGGGAGCCACCACGGGAGGCGTGAGGATGGGGTGCACCACGGGAGGCGTGAGGATGGAGTACACCACGGGAGGCGTGAGGA
>JBHACT010000105.1:0-35815 GCA_041854745.1 Candidatus Limimorpha sp.
CCTTGTCGCAGCCTGCATTTTGACCCATAGAGCGGTTTCAAAGCTCGATTTTGTCCCTGAAACATTTCAATCCTTGGTATCGCCAGTGTTTATTGGTGTTTTGAGGCTGTCTTAGCATGCAATTTGACCTATAAGTCTTAAAATCTATTTGTTCACATTAACCTTGTGCATTGTCACACCTTTATTGCTCTCGATGCGGATGAGATAAATTATTGCCGCCCACATCAGAAACCTCAAACACAGATTCTTCTTCACCACAGCGGTAAATGCTTGTCACTTTTTCTCATTGCATTTGAGTTTGTTGTTGATGATCTACATTAAAGGTTGGAAATAATAACCGCAAGGAATAAGATGTAAAATAACCAAAAGGCTATTCCAACAAAGCTGAGGATGAATCCTACCTTTGAGGTGGTTCGGCCTGCCTTGAGCATGCCTTCGCCAGTGTAGACATCGGGATTAGCGGCGATGGCCGAGAAACCTTCTTGCGCCTTCTTTTTACCGATGACGGATAAGATGAAACCCGGGATGACCAACATGCCGAAATTGATGGACAGAATGCCAAGCACCAACGAGGCGACCGCAGTGGGAGCTAATTGTTTTTTCTCTGTGGTAAGTGATTTTTCTAGTTTATACATATTCATTATTCTTTTAAAGTGATTTTTTAGAATAAACAAGCGTTATTCTTTCAATTTCTTGTATCTGAAGCGTTTAGGTTCTACATTGCCTAAGCGCTTCATCTTGTTTTCTTCATACTCCGAGTAGCTTCCCTCAAAGAAATACACTTGCGAGTTGCCCTCGAAGGCAAGGATGTGGGTGGCCACGCGGTCGAGGAACCAACGGTCGTGGCTGATGATGACGGCACATCCCGCGAAGTTCTCCAAGCCTTCCTCCAAGGCGCGGAGCGTGTTCACATCGATGTCGTTGGTGGGCTCGTCAAGAAGGAGCACATTGGCTTCCTGCTTCAAAGTCAGGGCGAGGTGCATGCGGTTGCGTTCGCCACCCGACAGCACGCCGGCCTTCTTCTGCTGGTCGTTGCCGCCAAAGTTGAAACGGGAGACATAGGCGCGCGAGTTCATGCTGCGCTTGCCCAATTGGATGAGTTCGTTGCCGCCGCTGATGACTTCCCAGACACTCTTCTCGGGGTCGATGTCGGCGTGCTGTTGGTCGACATAGCCGATCTTTACGGTCACACCGACCTCGAAGGTGCCCGAGTCGGGCTTTTCCAAGCCCATGATAAGGCGGAACAGTGTTGTTTTTCCTGCTCCGTTGGGTCCGATGACGCCTACAATGCCGCCTTGCGGGAGGCTGAAGTTCAAGTTCTCGAACAATAGTTTGTCGCCGTAGGCCTTAGTAACATCGCGTGCCTCAATAACTTTTGTTCCCAATCGGTCTCCGTTCGGGATATAGATTTCGAGTTTTTCTTCCTTCTCTTTCACATCCTCGTTGAGCATCTTCTCATACGATTCTAAACGCGCCTTGCCCTTGGCATGGCGTGCCTTCGGAGCCATGCGCACCCATTCCAGTTCGCGCTCAAGGGTCTTGCGGCGTTTGCTCTCGGTCTTTTCTTCCATGGCGAGTCGGGCGGTCTTTTGGTCGAGCCACGAGGAATAGTTGCCTTTCCACGGAATGCCTTCGCCGCGGTCGAGTTCGAGGATCCAGCCGGCCACATGGTCAAGGAAATAACGGTCGTGTGTGACGGCGATGACGGTGCCCTTGTATTGTTGCAGGTGGCTTTCCAGCCAAAGGATGCTCTCGGCATCCAAGTGGTTGGTGGGCTCGTCGAGGAGCAGGATGTCGGGCTCTTGCAACAGCAGGCGGCAGAGGGCCACGCGGCGACGCTCGCCTCCAGAGAGGTTTCGCACGGGGGTGTCGCCCTCGGGACAGTTGAGGGCGTCCATGGCGCGTTCCAGCTTCCTGTCGAGTTCCCATGCGTCGTGCTGCTCGATGAGTTCAGTCAGCTCGCCCTGACGGGCAATCAGTTTGTCGAAGTCGGCGTCAGGCTCAGCGAATTTGTTGTTGATTTCCTCGTATTCTTTGAGGATGTCGACGATTTCTTGCATGCCTTCCTCCACCACTTGGAGAACGGTCTTGCTGTCGTCGAGTTGAGGCTCTTGTTCGAGCATGCCGACCGAATAGCCGGGCGAGAAGACGACTTCGCCGTTATAGGATTTCTCCTTGCCCGCAATGATACGCAGCAAGGTCGATTTGCCCGCTCCGTTGAGGCCGATGATGCCGATTTTGGCGCCATAGAAGAAGGAGAGGTAGATGTCTTTCAGGATTTGTCGCGACGGCGGGATGATTTTGCTCACGCCCACCATCGAGAAGATGATTTTTTTGTCGTCGGGTTGTGCCATGGTTATTGAAATGTTTGATTATTGTTTTGGTCAAATTTGTTTTTCGGCAGAGTCAAGATAATACTCTTGATGATTTAATTCCACTTTCACGAGACCATTTCTGTAAGAAACTTCATTAAGTTATTAAATCATTTAATTCTCCTTTTCTGGCAAGTTTTTCGCCTCAACATCCTCAATGGGAGCGAGATAATCAGCAGCTTTGGCAGGCGAAATGACGCTGTGACCTAATTCTTTCTCTAAGTCTTTCCGTGCGTTCTTCGCAATTCTGCCTCCTGCTTGGGCGGTTTGTTGGCTCTCGTTGAAGCCTTTCGGATTGCGCTGTCGCGAGATTTCTTTGGTGAGAATGTTGGTCAGTAAGGCGAAGTCTTTTTGCTCATGGATACCCGAGCGTTCCCATTCGTCGGTCAATTCTTTCCGCATCTTGATGGACTTTATGCGCTCATTAATCCATCGATCACTATAGCCTTGACGGCGATAGTCATCCACCGCCATTTGGAATGTGAGTTCAGGGTCTATCATCTGGTCGATGCGCTGTGCACCGACCTCGGCGAGCCATTTCTTGATGGGTTCAGCCCTTTTTGAAGGGATGGATTGAATGATACGGAAAATGCTTTCCAAGTCCGCAAAGTTAATCCTTTGCTTGCCGCCCATAGTCTGGTAAGAAAGGGGGGTGACAATTTGTCCCCACCCTTTGGATAGTTCTTTGTCGCGTTGCCGCATTTTCTTCAGATAGTCAGTTGGATTTGCAGTATCTGTTAGTACCTGAACAATATCTGACACGGCAAAATAGTATTTTTCTTCTTGCTCGTTCCAAACAATACGAACATTCTTTCCATCAAAGATTTGTATTAATGATTCGTCAGACATGGTTGTACTTACTTATATAATAATTGTTTTCTCATTTCCTCTTCTATTTTCTCCGTTGCCTTGCCCCAGTCGTACACGCGGTTGGTGAAATCAAATCCCGCTTGAGCGAGGCGTTCGGCCTTATCCTTCTCGGTCAAAAAGGTGATGATATGTTGGGCCATTTCCTCTGCGTTGCTGCCAACCAGAATCTCCGTATCGGGTTTGGCACCCAAAGAGGCGTTGGCTAAGGGCGAGGTGATGGCGGGCAGCCGCATCGACATGGCCTCCAACAGTTTGTTTTGTAGTCCCGTACCGATACGCATGGGCGCGATGAAGACACGGCTTTGTGCGTATGCGTCGCGGATGTCGTCGAGCCAGCCGCTGACAATGATGCGCTCCGAAGCGACTTTCTTCACTTTTGGGTCGGGAGTGGCACCGGCGATGTAGAGCTTCACTTCAGGCAAGGTTCTCCATACAATGGGAAGGATTTCGTAAGCCAAATATTCTACAGCGTTCACATTGGGCGGGTAGCTCATGTTGCCCGTGAAAACAAGGTCATACTTCTTCTCTTGTTCTTGTGGCTTGAAGTAGTCGTGGTCCACACCGTTGGGGATGATAAGGATTTCGCCGCGTTTATCATGCGGGAACAAGGCTCTGTCGGGCTCGCTGATGATGGTGCGCACATCAAAGTTGTCGAAAATGGCGGCCTCATAGCGTTTCAAGCGCCGGTGCTCCATATTGAAAACAAGACGCTTGATGAAAGAGGCGATGTCGGCACGGCGTTTCATGCCGTAGGAGAAAATATCTTGATAGTCAATGGCTTTGGGACAGTCTTTATATCGGATGTATTCTGCCACGCGGAGCAGTTGCCCGTAAAGTATGTCAGGTTTGTGCTTGGCAATCAGCGTGTTAACTTTCTTTTCGGCTTTGCGGTTGTAGAAATAGCCGCATTGCATGGGCAGGCCTTTGAAGAAGGCACGAACGAGACCCCAAAAGATTTGCGGCTTGGAGATTCTGATGAAGTTGATGGACTGGCAATAGGGTTGCAAGGCACGGAAGGCGTCCTGCTCGCTGACTTTCGAATTGTCGTTCAAAGCGCAAAGGACAATCTCGTTGTGTTTTGCAAGTTGCTTTATTTGGTTGAACGACCGCAGTTTATCGCCTTTTTCAAGCGGATAGGGAATGCGGGGCAAGAGGACAAAAATCTTCATCTCGTCTGATTTGGGCCACAAAGATAAGCAAAAAATGATTTGGGAACGGATAAATATAAACTTGACTATGACACGGAACATGGGGCTGCGGGGCGAAAAAGGCCCGCGCTACATGTCAAAGAAACGAAATCTTGCTTCCCGGTTTAATCTGTTCATAAAACATCAGCAGACGGGCGATGATTTTGCGGTTGTCGTAGGTTTTCTCAACGAGTTGTCGGGCGGCTTGCCCAATCCTCACGGCGGTTTGCGGGTTCTCGTTGAGGCTGCGGATGGCTTCCACCATCTTTGCCTTGTTTTCAGCAATGATGATGTTGACTTCCTCATCGTAGAGGATACCCTCGGCACCCACGCGTGTGGTGATGACGGTCTTGCCCAAGGCCATCGACTCGATAATCTTGATACGGATACCGCTGCCCGAAAGTAAGGGCACGATGGCTACATCGTGGTTGGCGACAAAAGCCTTGGCGTCAGGCACTTCGCCGATGATGTCGACATGCGGGTTTTTCATGGTGGTGAGCCATTCGGGCATAGAGCGGCCTGCCAAGTGATAGACGAAATCGGGCACTTTTTCCACCGTCTTGGGCAGCACCTCGTCGATGAACCAGCGAATGCCTTCTTCGTTGGGCATCCAGTTCATTGAGCCGATATGATAGAAAGTAGGCTTGCCTTCAATCTCGTATTTGGGTGTGAATTGTTCGGGATAAACGCCAAAAGGGATGTCGATAACGGGCTTGGAGCAGTATTTACGGAAAAATGCGGCGTCTTTGCGGGTGATGGCAGCGATACCGTCGACGGTATCAAGGGCGTTAAGCTCGTATTCTTTCAGGGTCTTTGCCAAATGGTTGAGATACCAGCGTTTGAGTGGGGTTTTGGTTTCTTTGGCTATGCGTTCCCAAATTTTGTGCTCCACATTGTGCGCACGCAATACAATCATCGCCTTGCTGTGCCTACGGATGGTTTCTACATAAGGAGCCATGAAGAGCATCTCCAATTGTACTACATCAAATTGCTCTCTTTCAAGTATTTCTGTGAGCTTTCCCTTGAACTCCTCGGAGATGAAGCGTTCCACATGATAGGACTTTCTGGTAAGCAGATTGCGTAAGGCTTTCAAAGGCCTGATGGTCAAGTCGATGTCGATGAGTCCGATGTCGGTTTTCTTCTTGTATTCTTCAGGGATGTCGCTTTCCTTGACATTGTATTTCTCGCTGTTGACCGCCAGTATCTTGACCTGATGTCCGGCTTCCAGAAGTCCGGTGATGATACTGTTCATCGCCATGGGGCCACCTTCTGAGGCAGGGAATGGGGGTTTGTTGCAGAGTAGGAGAATTTTCATGATGTGGAGTGATTAGGCTGTTGGTTTGGCTTGGACCTTTCGGCGTTTGAAGAGTTTTTGCAGGGCTTTCTTCCAGCTGTCGCCATCAAAGAGGGCCGCATCAGTAGTGGCTTCGAAAGTGAAAAAGAGCCCCATAGGCAGTAGCACAAGGGAGGAGAGCCACACGCCTAAGAACATGTTGAGGTCACCGAATACGGCCATGCGCTCGGCGATGGTGGAGATGAGGTGGTAGATAATGAAAAAAACTACGGAAATGACCACGGGCAATCCCAGTCCGCCCTTGCGGATGATACTGCCCAAAGGTGCCCCGATGAAGAAGAAGATGAGACAGGCGATGCTCAGCGTGAATTTTTTGTGCCATTCCTTCTTGTGCTTGTTGATGTTCTCGTTTTGCGATTTGAGGTCCATTTTGTTGAAGGCGATGTTTTCTTTGGCGGTTTGGGCGCTGGCTGTGGCCATGTTGAGGATGTTAGAACGCATTTCGCCTTCGTAGCGGTCGAGCAGCGGCCAGCTAAGGGGAACGCAAGTGTCGACCACAAGGCTGTCGGGAACGGGCTTTGCAATGCCCTCGGGCGGAATGCCCGTGTGCAGACTGTTGTAGTGGGTCCATCGTCGCTCAAAACCTTGTGTGAACGCCATTTGCTTGCTTTCGTAACGGCGTTGAAGCGAATCCAAGGAGGTGGAGAGCTGGCGGATGTTCATCATTTGCTGGTACGACTTGTACATCTCTTCGTCTGAACGGGTCATGTCGAAAGAGGCCAAACTGAACTTGATTTGTTCCTGTTTGAACGACATCCGCTCGAAGGGCCGTTTCTCTTTGTAATTGTCGGGGGTGAGGTCGGTGTAATTGTATCCGTTGTATAGCGTGAAAATGATATTGCGTTGGTTGGGGCTCATCGTCATCATGCCCGAGTCGGCGGAGATGATTTTGGTGTTGCCCATGCGGTCGCTGTGGTCATAAATCTTGACACCGTAGATACGGCTGCCATCTTTGCCTTTCTTCTCCACATATATGACATAGTTGTTGATGTCCTTGTAAAACACGCCTTCCTTGATGTTAAAAGCCAGCTTTTGCCGTTGCACATCGGTGAGCAGGGTGCGCCATTTGAGGGTGGCGATGGGAATGAGACTGTTGGAAATGAAGAAAGCTAAAATACTGATAATCAGCGAAAAATGTAATAATGGTTGCATGACACGCCACATGGAGATGCCTGAGGCTTTCATGGCTACCAGTTCGTAGTGCTCGCCTAAGTTGCCGAAACTCATCAGTAGGGCAAGGAGTAAGGCCAAAGGCAGCGACATGGGAAAGGCTGTAATGGAAGTGTAGAACAAGAGTTCTGCTATAATTTTGATTTCCAACCCTTTGCCTACCAAGTCATCGACATAAAGCCACAAGAATTGCATTACCCAAATGAACACCACTATGAAAAAGGTGAGTACGAAGGTGCCCAAAAACGATTTGGTGATATAGCGGTAAAGTTTCTTCATTTTCCATAAAAAACGCTGCAAAGTTAGAAATATTTCTCCCTTTGGTGGGGGTAAGAGGGATTTTTCTACCTTTGCCGACAAAAATACACACTATGGTTCAATCGGATTATTTCAAAGGCCTCAACATGGCCATTACCATCAGCGCCAAAGACGGCGAGATTCTCTACCAAAATGATAGCTCCATTGAGGTGAACGGGGATGCTCGTGGCCGTGACTTGATGAAGTGCCACAACGAACGCTCGCAACAGATTATCCGCCACCTTTTGGACGATGCTGCGACCAATGCCTACACCATCTCGAAAAAAGGGATGAAAAAACTGATTTACCAAACGCCGTGGTACGAAGACGACGAAAAGCAAATCGTGGGTGGCTTGGTGGAGTTCTCCATCATCCTTCCGGAGGAGATGCCGCATTATGATAGGGGATAAGACTGTCTGTTTTTTTCGAACAAATTCGTCCACAAAAGGCAAAAAATGTCGTTAGCGGACGAAAGATTTTCCATCGACATCAGGCTCCTATAAGTTTCGGTATAACTGCGATATTTCGGATGAAGATTTTGAAAGAGTTCGTGAAATATACGAACAAGAAACAACTTCAAAATCTGAGAAAACAAATGCCGGTGTAGAATCAATACTTTCTGTTTGTGCAGTGACTATACTGGTATTTGGAATCATTGCATTCATCGCAATGTGGGCATCGCAGCAGAAGACTATGGTTTCAATTGGACTTTGTTTGGCATTGGCGCAGGAGTGTTTTTCACAACGCTTATCGAATTTGCCTTCGGTATGGTGATAGTCAATATTTCCAGAAAACTCAACAAGTTAGGAGAATAAGAATATTTTTTTCAGTCGGCTGTTTTTTTTGTATGCTTCATCCATACTTGCCCCAACTGTGGCAGGCGGGTGCTGCTTTGGGTCGGGTGGAGGATTGTGGTGGAATGAAAAGTGGAAAAGGAAAATATACCCAAGGGAATAACTATTTCACTTGTTTTCAGCCTGTTTGTTCGGCTCGCTGCGGGTGTCCCAAAAAGCGGCAATATAGATGGTTTCATTTGCGACAAAATAAACCAACTTGCTTAGTCCGTTGATGATAATGCTTCTGTAAGTAAATGTACGGTCGGCAAACAAAGAATCAATTTGACCCAAATAAGGACTGTTTTTCAAAAGACTTTCTGTCTCACGAACGCTCTTAATAAAGTTCTTTTTTGCCTTACTGCCAAATTTGGATTGAATGTATCTGGCAATTTGGTATAGATTTTCCCTTGCTCGAGGATCCCATACTAAATTCATACCGCTTCGAGTTGACGCTCTTCCTGTGCCATTTCTTCTTCCAACTCGCGGAAAACATCCTCGCTGGGAATGCCCAATCCTGCATTGAAATTTTCCTCCGCTTCATCAAGCATCGCATTGATTTCCTCCATAGTATATTGCTTTACAGGCTCTTCTTCGTATTCGGCATATCTAATAAGGTGCTCGCCTACCCAGCGCATATCGCTCGTGCTGAGTGTTCCGTGAAGGTAATCAAGCAGGCTGTTCAAAGTGGTCTCCCTCATACTGGTCGCTATTTGTTTATTTACAACGGCAAAAATACAAATTTTTCCGAAAACAAAACAGGCACATTTCCAAAACAAGCATTTGTTTCAGATTTGTGCCAGATTGGTTTCAGTAAAGAAAGGCGATTTACTTTGTCACCAAATTGTAAGTGTCCTGAGCGATGACAAACTCTTCATCGGTAGGAAACACCACTACGGTAACTTTGGAGTTAGGAGTGGAGATAATCCCGGCATCGCCGATGGTCTGCTTGTTCAACTGACGGTCGAATTCGATGCCGAGGCCTTCCATGTTTTCAAGGATGGCTCCACGCATAAACCATGCGTTTTCGCCAATGCCGCCCGTCATCACAATGAGGTCGGCGCCGTTCATCACGGCCATATAACCTCCGATGTATTTCTTGACGCGGTGGGCAAACATGTTGAAGGCGTAGGTGCAGCGCTCGTCGCCTTCTTCCTTGCTGGCACTCACATCACGCATGTCCTGTTTGCCGCCCGTGATGCCCACAAGCCCCGACTTTTTATTGACCAAGGTATTCATCTCTTTGGTGGAGTAGCCTTCTTTGTCCATGATGTACATGAAAGCACCCAAGTCGAGGTCGCCGGTGCGGCTGCCCATGACGAGGCCTTCAACGGGGGTGAAACCCATCGAGGTCTCCACCGACTTGCCGTATTCGACGGCGGCTATGCTGGCGCCACTGCCGAGGTGGCAGGTAACGATTTTCGACTTCTTCCAATCCTTGCCGACGAAAACGGCGGCTTTCTCGGCCACATATTTGTGGCTGGTGCCGTGGAAACCGTAGCGGCGCACACGATACTTGTCGTAGTACTCATAAGGCAGGGCGTAGAGGTAGGCCTCAGGCGGCATGGTGCTGTGGAACGAGGTGTCGAACACGGCGGCCATCGGTATGCCGGGAAGCACCTCTTCCATAGCGCGGATGCCTTGCAAACTGCCGGGGTTGTGCAGGGGAGCGAGGTCGCAAAGGTCTTCAATGCCTTTGATGACTTGGCTGTCGATAAGGACGCTTTTGGTGAATTTCTCGCCACCGTGGGCCACGCGGTGACCGACGGCATGGATTTCCTTCAGGTCTTTGATGACACCCATCTTCGGGTCGACCAATGCCTTGAGCACCAACTTGATACCTTCGGTATGGTTCGGGATAGGAAGCTGTTCGTAGTGCTTCTCTCCATTGTATTTGTGGGTGAACTCGCCCATTTCAAGGCCGATACGCTCAAGCAGGCCTTTGGCTAACAGGCGCGATGAATTGGCGTTTTCCATTTCCAACAGTTGGTATTTGATGGAGGAACTGCCGCAGTTTAATACTAATATTTTCATCGTATTTCAGATTTTATTGTTTGTATGGTTTTCACTTTTGTATTCGGTTTTGTCTGACTATGGCTGATGGTCATGGCTTGTCCTCGTTAGGGGACAGCCATAAGCTATGGTTATTTCTGCGCGATAGCTTGGTTGCATGTGATGGCCACCAGTTTGTAAACATCGTCGGTGGAGCAGCCGCGGCTGAGGTCGTTGCAGGGCTTGGCGAGGCCTTGCAGGACAGGACCGACGGCTTCGGCACCGGCTAAGCGTTGCACGAGCTTGTAGGCTATGTTGCCCACTTCGAGGCAAGGGAACACGAGGGTGTTGGCCTTGCCTGCAACAGGGCTATTCGGAGCCTTGATTGAGCCGACTGACGGTACGAATGCGGCATCGGCTTGAAGCTCACCGTCAATGAGGAGATCGGGACGGCGTTCGTTGGCGATGTGGGTAGCTTCGATGACCTTGTCGACCACCTCGTGCTTGGCGCTGCCCTTGGTGGAGAAGCTCAGGATGGCGGTGATGGGTTCGATCTTGGCGATGGCCTTGGCCGTGTCGGCGGTGCAGATGGCGATTTCGGCCAGTTGCTCAGCCGTCGGCACGGGTGTAACGGCACAGTCGGCAAACACCATCCTGCCATCAGTGCCGTAGGGACAGCCTTCGGGCAGGAACATGGTGTAGGCACCGCTGACACAACTCACACCGGGCACCGTTTTGATGATTTGTAAGGCAGGGCGGAGCATGTCGCCTGTGGTGCTGCGGGCACCGCTGACGAGACCGTCGGCCTCGCCGGCTTTGACCATCAGGATGCCGAGATACATGAAGTTTTGGGCCAAGTCGTCGGCTTGTTCTGGCGTCATGCCCTTAGATTTGCGCAGTTCATAAAGCAGGTTGGCATATTTCTGCTTGTCGGGATTGTTCTTCGGGTCAATGATACGGGCCTTGCCGATGTTTTGGAGACCGAACTCTGCGGTCATCTCTTTGATTTTATTGGCGGGACCGATGAGGATGATGTCGGCAACACCGTCAGCCAACAGGCGGTCGGCTGCTTTCAAGGTGCGGGGCTCATCGCCTTCGGGGAGCACAATGCGCTGTTTGTTGGCTTGTGCATTGGCAATGATTTCTTGCATTAAGTCCATGTGAAATGTTTGAATGTGTTGATTGATTTTGTTTAAATGTTGCTGTCAAAATTTGACCTACAAAGTTACGAAGATTTTGTA
Organism: Candidatus Limimorpha sp.; assembly: GCA_041854745.1. GTDB lineage: Bacteria > Bacteroidota > Bacteroidia > Bacteroidales > F082 > Limimorpha. The sequence goes on from JBHACT010000105.1 coordinate 11,317, forward strand.
TCGGTTTGCAAATAATCCATTATTTTTGCAGCGCAATCGAAAGAAACACATGCCTCAATACCCCGACATCTTCTATCAGCCCTTTGCAGAACCAGCGCAAGTCGTTGACACTGCGCAAACTATCGATACGCTTGCTCGCGGCAGCATGGTGCCGAGTTTCATCACATCGGGTTTCGATGGCACGCTCATTCCTGTGGTTCGCATGAGCTACGAGATCCTGCAAGGCTGGAATTTGGCCTTGTTGGGCCTAATGCTGTTGCTCATCGTGCTCAACAAACAGCTCTATCCCCGCCAGTTTCGTCAGGTGCTGTCGGTGCCTTTCGGTGTGTCCCACACCAACCAATTGTTGAGAGAGTGGAATCCTTTGCGTAGTTTCTTGTGCGTTTCGTTTACGATTGGATACATCCTGCTCATGGCACTCTTTGTGCAGAAAAGTTGTATGGTGCTGTCGCACGATGTGGTGAAATACGATAGCTGGTTGGTGTTTTGGACCCTTTGTGGCGGCATTTGGGCTTGGGTGTTGCTTCGCTACTTGATCTTGTATTTCGTCAACTGGCTCTTCGGCACGCGCGACGCCGTCGACCGCCTGATGACCGTCCAATTTTCCGTCTCCATACTCACCCTCATCGTTTTGATGCCCGTCATACTACTTTTGATTTATAATCCAACAAAGTATTTTGTGTGGATTGGTATTGGTTTATTGGGGTTAGCGGCCTTTTTAAGGTTGGTCTTGGGTGTCATTGAAACGAGAGTTGCGACAAAAATCTCCGCGTTCTATATTTTTTTGTATCTTTGCGCCCTCGAAATCGCACCCGTTGCAACACTCGTAACCGCAGGCTGGCGCTACTTTAGTCAAGGAACTGTTTTTTAATGAGTTGGACAACTCGGATGTGGGAAAAATTGAGTGTTTTTTAGTTCTTAAAAAGAGAAGAAAAAGATGAAGATTAAGTCAATTTTGGTGTCACAGCCCAAGCCTGCCGACATTTCAAAAACTCCCTTTGCCGACATGATGAAGAAATATGGTGTGAACATTACTTTTGAAAAGTTCATCAAACTTGATGATGTCTCCGCAAGCGAGCTTCGCCAAGAACATGTCAAGCTCACGGACCACACCGCCATCATACTCACCAGCCGCAATGCCATCGACCATTTCTTCAGGGTGGCCAAGGAAATGCGTTATGCCGTCCCCGAAACATTGAAGTATTTTTGCATCAACGAATCGACGGCCTTCTATCTGCAACGCTATGTACAATACCGCAAGCGCAAGGTGTTTTACGGCAACCAAACCATCAACGACCTTGTTGACATCATGAAGAAGCACAAGGACGAGAAATACCTCTACTGCTGCTCCGACATCAGCTCTGACGCTACGATAGGACTGCTGACCGCCGCCAAGCTCAACTTCTCAAAGGCAGTGATGTTCCGCACGGTGCCTGCCGACCTGAAGGGCAAATTGAATATCAACGATTATGACATGCTGGTATTCTTCAGCCCCGCCGGTATCCACTCGCTGAAAGAGAATTTCCCTGAGTTTGGACAAAAAGAAGTCGCCATTGGCGGTTTTGGTGAGGCCACCTGCCAAGCCATCGTCGATGCGGGTTTCGAACTCAGTTTCCGCGCTCCCACGCAGATGGCTCCTTCGATGACTATGGCCATGGAAGCCTATCTCGCCGCTGAGAATAAAAAGAGCAAGAAGAAATAAACTTCCTGTCTTCCAAAGCGTTTCATGCTATGATGGCTCAGGAGGGATTCCCAAAATACGAACGGATTTGTAAGGAAAACGACATTCGTGCGCTTTTCGAAAAGGGGCACGGCATGAGTGTGTACCCCTATCGTGTCGTCTATTTGTTCAGGCGCGACGAATGCCGCCCTGTTACTTGTCGCCTGCTTGTTTCCGTCTCCAAAAAGCGTTTCCATCATGCCTTCAAGCGCAATCGCGTGAAGCGACTGATACGCGAGTCGTGGCGCCGCAACAAGTCCGCACTTTGCGAAATCTGCGAAAGGGATAATATTTCCGTGGATGTAGCGTTAGTTTATACGGCTACGGTCATCCACAGCTACGACGAGATGTTTGCCAAGACGAAAAAAGCCGTCCAAGAGATTGTAAAGAAGTATAGTTCGAGATAGCTCACTTACTATGAAGCGTATTGCACAACTGCCGGCCAAGTTCCTGATTTTCTTGATTAGGATTTATCAGGTGACGTTGTCGCCTTTTATCGGCAACAGCTGCCGTTATTCCCCCACATGCTCCAACTATGGCATTGAGGCGATTAGGAAATATGGCTTCTTCAAAGGCGGTTGGCTCACTTTCAAACGTGTCCTCTCCTGCAACCCTTGGGGCGGAAGTGGGTATGACCCAGTGCCTTAACAAGCCTGTAAGTGCGACCGATATTAACCCGACATAAGCACAACTTTGGGGCAAAAACCAAGAAACAACAAACGAAAGATGAAACACATAACTACCCTAATCCTTGCACTGCTCTTTCCCCTCGGCCTCATTGCCCAAGAGAAGCAGAACAACTTTGAAATCGCTAAGAGTCTCGACATTTATAACAGCCTCCTTCGCGAGCTCAACTTGAATTATGTCGATGACATCAACCCGGGCGAACTCACCGAGTCCGCCATCAAGGCCATGCTCGAAGGTCTCGATCCTTACACGGTCTTTATCCCAGAGTCGGACATTGAGAACGCCAAGTTCATGACTACGGGCGAATACGGCGGCATAGGTGCCATCATCCAATATGACGGCGAGTTCACCCGCATTTCCGACCCTTATTATGGTTGGCCAGCTCAGAAAGCAGGTGTCATCGCAGGCGATGTCATCCTTGAAGTGAACGGTGTGGACTGCAAGAAAAAGAACACCCAAGAGGTCAGCAACTTGCTGAAAGGCCAGCCGGGCACTGAGGTAACGCTGAAACTCAAACGGTATGCCGTTGATAAGCCATTGGAAATCAAATTAAAGCGAGAGAAGGTAAAAATCGACAACATACCTTATTATAAGGTGTTCGACAATGGCATCGCCTACCTTTCGTTGAGTGGCTTCACGCGCGATGCTGCTAAAGAAGTGAAGGAAAGATTTCTTGAGATGAAAAAGAACCATCAGCTGAAAGGCTTTGTCCTCGATTTGCGCGGCAATGGCGGCGGATTGATGAACGAGGCTGTGGACATTGTTAATCTGTTTGTTCCCAAGGGCAAAGCTGTCGTCTCGATGAAAGGTAAGGCGGCCAATTCAAACAGCATGCACCCCACCGCCCACGAGCCTGTCGATTTGGAGATCCCTTTAGTCGTTCTTATCGACGGTAGCAGCGCCTCGGCCAGTGAGATTGTGGCAGGGGCCATTCAGGATTATGACCGTGGCGTTATCATTGGCCAGCGTACTTTTGGCAAGGGCTTAGTGCAGAACATTTTGCCTTTGAGCTACAATACACAGATGAAAGTTACGGTGGCCCATTATTACATCCCCAGCGGGCGTTGCATTCAGGAGATCGATTATTCTCACAAGAAAGACACCACCGTGGTGAAGGCCGACACGCTCGGCAAGGCTTTCAAGACCATTCATGGCCGCACCGTTTACGAAGGTCATGGCATTGCGCCCGATGTGAAGGTCAACCGCGACCCCTATGCCACGGTGACCGCTTATCTCTATGCCAAGAGCTTTATCTTTGATTATGCCAATAAGTTTTTTAATGAGCATAAGAGCATAGACTCCGCCGACCGCTTCCAAATAGACGAAGCCACCTATCAGGACTTCATAAAGTTTGTGAAAGACAAGAAGTTCACTTACACTACCGAGAGCGAGAAGGCCATCGAGAAGCTGAAAAAGAACGCCAAGGACGAGGGCTATCTCGACAAGATAAAGCCACAAATCGACTTGTTGGAGAAAAATCTTACCGCCGAGAAGGACAACGACCTGCTCAACAACCGCAAGGACATTGAGGAGTTGTTGCGTTCCGAGATTGTGGGCCGCTACTACTATCAAAAAGGTCGTATCATCGCTTCGCTGAAAGATGACCCTGACCTCAAACGCGCCTTTGAGATTTTGCTCAACACTAACGGAAAGGACGAATATCACAATATTTTGAGTGGCGAGTGATGGCATTCAAGCTTTCTATACGATCCTATCTGAACCAAGCCTATCTCTTGGGCTTGATGATGATGGCGGTGGGTCTCACTTTGTCGCCTTTCCTGATGGGTATGTCGCAGTTTTGGCTCATGCTCGTATGGATAGTCGATGGTTTCACTTCCAGTCGTCATTGTGGGTTTGACCCGTCATCTCCCAAGTGTGAGGATGCGTCTCCGCGCATAGGGGATGGCGTTCCGCCTTCGCAGAATGAAAGTTCCTTCGCCAGTGGGTTCAAAACCAAACTCTCCCGTTTCTGGCATAACAAAGCCGCGGTACTTCTGGTCGCATTCTATCTCATGCATGTTGTCGGCCTGCTTTATACCACCGACTTTCAGTATGCATTGAAAGACCTCCGTGTCAAGTTGCCGATGTTGGTCATGCCTTTCGTTTTGTCGAGCATGGAGCCTTTGGATCGCAAGCGTTTCGACTTGGTGCTGTTTGTTTATGTGCTATCGGTGTTTGTGGCTACACAGTTCAGTTTCTTCTCCTACCTCAGGCATGACTACGAGGATATCCGCGAGATCTCCCGTTTCATCAGCCATATCCGCTTCTGCCTCAACATCGTGTTCAGTATGGCGATTGTCGGGTATTATCTTTATAGAAATCGAGTCTCAAAAGGGAAAAGAGTGCCGAGTTTTGGGCTGAAAGTTGCCTTAAAGCAGTTTTTGATGTGGTTCCTGATGTGTTGGTTCGCCTATCAGATTTTCATTTTCGAATCTTTGTCGGGCTATGTGATTTTGATGGCAGTCGTCATTGTTTCCGCCGCTTATGCCTTCCTGAAATGGAAAAAGAGCAGGGGATGGCGACTTGTTGTTGGGGCGACCGCCTTGGCAGTGTGTGTTATTGGGAGCTTGGCTGTGTTGCATTTTGTGAAACCACTGCTGGAGGTTGCACCCGTTGATTTCGGCACACTGGAAAAGAAAACAACCTTGGGCAACGATTATTGGCACGACACTATGTACAATCCTGTTGAAGATGGCAAGTATGTGGGGCTGTATTATTGCAAAAAGGAGTTGCAAGAGGCATGGAGCCAGCGTAGCGACCTGCCTTTGGACGGCACGACTTTCAACGGCGAGGACTTTGAAGCCACATTGGCGCGTTATCTTACCTCCAAAGACCTGCGCAAAGATGCCCAAGGAGTGGCAGCGTTGACCGATGAGGATATAAGCAACATCGAGCAGGGCGTGGCCAATTATAACAATTGGAAGCACCCGGGAATACGGGCGAGGCTCTCTTCAACTTTGTTTGAATACAACCGCTATCGCCGTTTCAACAATCCCAACGGAGGGTCACTTTCCCAGCGTATCGAGTTCACGAAGGCTTCGTTCCATATCATCGGGCGTCATCCTTGGTTCGGTGTGGGCACGGGCGATGTGCCTCAGGCTTTTGCCCAGACCTATGATGAAATCCATTCCCCCTTGCATGAAGCGTTCCGTTTCCGCGCTCACAATCAGTATCTTGCCATTGCTGTAGCTTTTGGTCTGGTGGGTCTGGCGTTTTTCCTGTTCGTCCTGTTTTATCCTTGGTTTGTGTCAAAGCGAAATCACACCTATTTGTATATGGTATTCCTTTGTATCATGCTGCTCTCGATGTTCCCTGAAGACACCTTGGAGACACAAGCCGGAGCATCATTGTTTGCCTTTTTTTGGGCCATGTTGCTCTTTGCCGCGCCACAAAAACGCAAGAATGTCAGTCAGTAATGAAAAATTCCATATCTTTGCGGCACATGAATGAAAAAACGAACCATGATGAGGAAAGAACAGTTTATTTGTCCCTACACGGTTTATGATTCGATGGAAGAACTGCCGCAGCAGGATGCCGAGCTAATGAGTCGTGCCCATGCGGCGGCTCGCAACGCCTATGCGCCCTATTCCAAGTTCAATGTAGGTGCTGCGGTGCGGCTGGCCAACGGTGCCATCGTGTTAGGCAGCAACATTGAGAATGCGGCTTATCCCAGTGGTTTGTGTGCCGAGCGTGTAGCCATGTTTGGTGCTATGGCGCAGTATCCGGGCGTGCCGTTGGAGGCTTTGGCCGTTACCGCTTATGCTGCCGACAAGCCCATCGACGAGCCTGTCGCCCCTTGCGGGGCTTGTCGTCAGGTGATGGTAGAGGTGGAGCAGGTCTCGAAACGACCGCTGCGCGTGCTCTGTCAAGGCGATACGGGGCCTATCATGGTCTTCGACGGCGTCGAGTCGCTGATGCCCTTCGTTTTCTTGGATAAGTTCCTGTAAGAATCATTCCTCAGCGGATGCTGTTTGTTGTTTCGGCTCGTTTTTGTGCCGACTTGTGCTCCAACCCCAAACGAGGAGTGCCGCCGTTGTCACTGCACTGGCCACGATAATCCATGCGTTTTGTGTTTCCCCGAATTGTTCCGCATCGTCAATAATACCTTTGTTGCTCAGATAATAGAGGACAACCACTGTTCCGTTGTTGACGAAGTGCATGAGTATGCTGGTCCAAAGCGAACCGCTGGTGTAGAACATGTAACCCATTGCGATGCCTAAGAACATACGCGGCAGGAATCCGTAAAATTGAAAGTGGATGAAAGAAAAGATAGCCGCCGAAAGGATGATGGCGATATGCGGGCTCATTCTTCGTGTCAACGATTGTTGTAGCACGCCTCGGAAGGTCAGTTCTTCACCCACGGCGGGTATCAACGCCATGATGACGAGGTTGAACAGCAGCCCTCCGAAGGTGTTCACATCCAACATCTTCTCGGTGGCGAGCTTGGCGGTTTCTTCCAAGGTTTTCAGAAAGCCCTCAAGTTTGGTAAAACTGTCTCCGAGGCTCATGCCTTCGTTCCATTTGGCTAAGGTGGCGGTAAATGGTATGGATACCAGCAAGACGGCTACACCTATTAATATAAGCCACCACGGTGATGTAAGTTTGCGGAAACCCAAGCTATGAATTTGGTGCTCCTTGCGCGTGATGAAATAGTAGACGATAGGCGGCACCACAAACATCATGATGGAGCTGAAGCCTTGGGCAAGTTTCATTCCCATGTCGCCGCCAAAGACGAAGACGGCAGAGAGGGCTACGCCAATCAAGCTGCTGATCAATAAAATAAAAAGAAATAGAAGAATCCGAATCCCAGTGGATTGCTTGAGGTTTTCGGTGAAAAAATTGTCTTTCATGGCTGTTGATTTTGCTGCAAAGATACACTTTTTGTAATTTTGCAGCGTCATGTATAAGATAGCCCACCTCGAATTCCCCCATTATCCCTTGCTCCTCGCCCCTATGGAGGATGTCTCCGACCCGCCGTTCCGTTATGTTTGCAAGCTCTTCGGCACCGATGTGGTCTATTCGGAGTTCATCTCTGCCGATGGCCTCATCCGCGACTCGGTGAAAAGCATTAAGAAACTTGATTTTGAGGAGTTTGAACGACCTGTAGGTATCCAAATTTTCGGCAATGCCGTGGAACCTATGGTGGAAGCGGCGCGTTATGCCGAAACTGCTCACCCTGACATTATCGACATCAACTTCGGCTGTCCGGTGAAGAAGGTGGCCTCAAAAGGGGCAGGATCGGGCATTATGAACGACATCCCCAAGATGGTGGCCATCACTAAGGCCGTAGTGGAAGCGGTGAAAACTCCCGTGACGGTGAAAACGCGCCTTGGCTACGACAACGAACACCGCGACATTGTTGACATCGCTGAACGCCTGCAAGATGTGGGCATTGCCGCCCTGACCATTCACGGACGGCTGCGTACCACCAAATACAGCGAGCCCGCCGACTGGGCCCTCATCGGTGCGGTGAAAAACAACCCGAGAATGCACATCCCCATCATCGGCAACGGCGATGTGGTTGACGGTCCTTCGGCCAAATACTTTAAGGATACTTTTGGTGTGGATGGCTTGATGATAGGCCGTGCTACTTACGGCAACCCGTGGATTTTCAGTCAGATACGGCATTATTTGAAAACAGGGGAGGAGCTGCCCTTGCCCGATGTGAAAGAGCGTGTGCGTGTCAGCAGGATACAGCTTGAGCGTTCGGTGGAGTGGAAGGGCGAACACATTGCCTTATTGGAAATCAGGAAGCACTGGGCATCGTATTTCAAAGGCCTGCCTAATTTTAAACCGTTCAAAATGAGGTTGATGGAAACTTTGTCCGTGAATGAGGTTTTGGGAATTTTGGACGAAATTTCGTATCACTATGGCCGCTGATTAAGGTTTACGGCCAATGGATACGGTGGTTTGGGCTTAGCTTATTATTAAGCCATAGTCAAATAACCCTTTCCTTCAACACGCCGTTTTCAAACAAGTTCCGCACCAACTCCTCTCTGCTGATATGATAAGTATTGATACCCAGCGACTTGGCGACTTTGATATTTTCTTCGGTATCATCAATGAATAAAGTCTCTTCGGGCAGCAGGTGTTCGTGGTCAAGAATCAGTTCGAAGAAACGTGGGTCGGGTTTTTCCAAGTGCTCGGCAAAGGAAAAATAGGACTTGTTGAATAACTCGTCAAATTCACGATAACCGAAACGGAGTTGCAAATCTCTGATATACAGGTCATAATGGATTTCATTGGAGTTGCTCATTAAGAAAATTTTGTAGTGCTTCTTAATCTGTTCGATGGCTTCAATACGCTCGTGCGGGATGTCTAAGAGCATGGCGTTCCAAAGCGAGTCGAACTTTTGGTCTGTCATTTTTTCTTGGCCAAGGAGTATCTTCATCTTTTTTCGGAAAGTTGGGGCCGTGTAAATGCCGGTGTTGAATTTGCTCATGATTTCGATAAACTCCTTGGAATGAGACAATTCCGTTGTGTTGATTCCTGTTTTTTCGAGTTCATTGTGGATGATGCTCTCATCGATGTCGAGGACTACGCCGCCGAGGTCGAAGATGATATTCTTGATTTTTGTGCTCATTTTTGAGAAAATTTCAGTTTAATTCGGTGCAAAATTGTAAATTTGCAGCGCAAAAAGCAAGAAAAAAGGTGGAAATCTTTGTTTTGGTCTTGCTTTTTTACGGTCCCATAGCGCAGTTGGTTAGAGCAACTGACTCATAATCAGTAGGTCCTAGGTTCAAGCCCTAGTGGGACCACCACAATAAAGAAATCCTGGATTGTAGGGCTGTCATACCATGGCAGCCCTACGCCAATAATGCAGAACCCCATGGAACAAGAAACCACCCTCAAACCTTTGACCGAACTGGACGAACTCGGCGAATTCGGCCTCATCGACCAACTGACCGCCGATTTCCCTATGCGCAATGTCTCCTCGCTGAAAGGCGTCGGCGACGATGCCGCCGTCATCAACCACGAAGGCTGCCGCACCCTTGTCTCGGTCGATATGCTCATCGAAGGTATCCATTTCGACTTGACCTACTGCCCCTTGAAGCACCTCGGCTACAAGGCGGCCGTCAGCAATTTCTCCGACATTTATGCCATGAACGGTACTCCTACGCAGATTGTGGTCGGCTTGGGCGTATCGAGTCGCTTCTCGGTTGAGGCTTTGGATGAGCTTTATGCAGGCATTCGCTTGGCTTGCGAGCGTTACCAAGTCGATATGGTGGGTGGCGACACGACAAGCAGCAAGACGGGCCTCGTCATCTCTATCACCGCCATCGGCATGGCAAAGGAGGAGGACATCGTCTACCGCAGCGGCGCCAAGAAGAATGACCTGCTTTGCGTTACGGGCGACTTGGGAGGGGCCTACATCGGCCTGCTCATCCTTGAGCGCGAAAAAGTGGAGTTTCTCTCCAATCCCAACATGCAGCCCCAACTGAAGGGCATGGACTATGTGCTCGAACGCCAACTGAAGCCCGAAGCCCGTAAGGATATTGTGGAGCAGCTCAAAACCCTTGGCATTAAGCCGACTTCGATGATCGACATTTCCGACGGCTTGGCTTCCGAAATCTTGCACCTTTGCAAGGAGTCAGGCTTGGGCTGTCAGCTTTATGAGGAACGGATCCCAATTGACCCAACCACCGACCGAATGGCCAAGGAGTTTCAAATCGTGCCTTCCGTGGCTGCCCTCAGCGGCGGCGAGGATTACGAACTGCTCTTCACCATCGACCAGAAAGACTATGAGAAGATTAAGACCCTGTCGGCGGATGTAACTGTTATCGGCTACATGACCGACAACGCAGGCGTGGCCGAGATGATTACGCCCGACAACCATGTTATCCCCATCAAGGCGCAAGGTTGGGACCATTTGAAGAAGAAACAATGACCCATGACCGCTTCAATCTATGTGAAAACGATTATGGTCACAATCACAAGTCATAGTTTCAACAAGTAAAAACAATGCCAGACCTCCCCGAAATAGTGAAATCCAAGCTCGCTGCGCTGCCCTCAAAGCCCGGCGTGTACCGCTATTTCGACAAAAACGGCACCCTCATCTATGTGGGCAAGGCCAAGAACCTGAAACGCCGTGTCAGCAGCTATTTCAACAAGGAACAGACTGGCAAGACACGTGTTCTCGTCAGCAAAATCGCCGACCTCGAATATAGCATCGTTGATTCGGAGTCGGAGGCTCTGTTGCTTGAAAACACGATGATCAAGCAGTACAAGCCGCGCTACAATATCATGCTCAAGGACGACAAGACCTATCCGTGGATCTGCATCAAGAAGGAGGCTTATCCTCGGGTCTTCCTGACAAGAAAGAAGGTGAACGACGGATCGGATTACTTTGGGCCATATCCCTCGGTGCGCACGGCGCATATCCTGCTCGACTTGCTCGGGCAGGTCTATAAAATCCGTTCTTGCCGCACACCAATGACGGAAATAGGCGTGGAGAAAGGCAAATATAAGGTCTGCCTTGACTACCATATCCACAAATGCAATGGTCCTTGCGAGGGCTTGATTTCGAAGGATGATTACAACACCATGATTGCCGAAATCCGCGAAATCATCAAGGGCAACATGGGAGGCGTGCTCCGCGAATTGAGGTCCCAGATGATGAACCATGCCTCGCGCATGGAGTTTGAAAAGGCTCAGGAAATCAAGGTAAAATACGACCTTCTTGAGGAATACCGCTGCCGCTCAACGGTGGTGAGCGCGACGATTCACGATGTGGAGGTGTTTTCTTATGTTGATGACGACGAGACTTTCTATGTGAATTACATGAAGGTAAAGGATGGCGCCGTGGTGCAAAGCCATTCCTTCGAGATGAAACGCCGCTTGGAAGAGACTGCGGAAGATTTGTTGCTTTTGGCCGTGGCCGATGTGCGGCAACAGTTCGGCGAACATGCCCCCGAAATCATTGTGCCGATGAAATTAGACTACGCCATTGAGGATGTGGAGATGACCGTTCCGAAGCGTGGCGACAAACTGAAACTCCTCGAACTCTCGCGCCGCAACGCCATGCAATACCGTATCGACTTGGAGAAGCAGCGCACCCTCATCGACCCTGAACGCCATCAGAAACGGGTACTCAACCAGTTGAAGGAGGCTTTGCGGTTAGAGAAGGTGCCCGAAGTGATTGAATGCTTCGACAACTCCAACTTCCAAGGCGACTATGCCGTGGCGGGTATGGTGCAGTTTGTGAACGGCAAGCCCAACAAGGCGGGTTACCGCCATTTCAACATCAAGACGGTGGAAGGCCCCGACGACTACGCCTCTATGAAAGAGGTGGTGCGGCGCCGCTATTCAAGATTGATTGAAGAAGGCAAACCGTTGCCCAACCTTATCATCACCGATGGTGGCAAGGGACAGATGGAGGTGGTGCGCCAAGTCATCGAAGACGAGTTGCATGTCGATATTCCCATTGCGGGCTTGGCCAAGGACGACCGGCATTGCACCAACGAGTTGCTGTTTGGTTTTCCGCCGCGTGTGGTCGGCATGAAACCCAGTTCGGAGGTGTTCCGTTTGTTGACACACATTCAGGACGAGGTGCACTGTTTTGCCATTACCTTCCACCGTAAAAAATTCGAAAAGGGCTTCATGCACTCTGAGTTGGCCGACATTAAGGGGATAGGAAAAAAGACAGCAGAGAAGCTGCTTTTGGAATTGAAGTCGGTGAAAGGCATCAAGGAGGCACCGATGGAACGGTTGGCCGAAATCATTGGTCCCGCGAAAGCGGAAATTGTTTACAATCATTTTGCCGTGGGAACACATTGAATGGGTCTCAACGACATAATATGACGATGCGTTCATTGCATTGTCCCAACAAAAAATCCGGTGCACGCACCGGATTTTTTGTTTTTCGTACAAGCAGCAAATTATTGCAGCTTGAAGAACACGGGGATTTGGTAGGACACACGCACGGCCTTACCACGCTGCTTGCCGGGCTTCCACTTCGGCAAGGACTTGATGACGCGCATGGCTTCTTCATCGCAGCCGCCGCCGATACCACGGAGCAGCTTCACATTGGAGATGGAGCCGTCAGGTTCGACAACGAAGCCGACGAACACGCGGCCCTGAATGCCTGTCTCACGGGCAATCTGGGGATACTTGATGTTTTTGCCAACATACTCCATCAGTTTTGCCTCTCCGCCGGGGAAGGAAGGCATCTCTTCCACGATTTGGAAAATCTCCTGTTCCACGACTTCATCATCAATAATTTCAGGGGCTTCGTAAACTTCAATGACTTCGTCTTGTTGCACATCGGCGTTGATGTTGAGGTCTTCGGTTTCTACGTCGTCTTGCACGATTTCAATCTGGGTGGTCTGTTTGGGCACTTCCACGGGTTGTGGTTTTTGCTCTTCTTGTTTGGTGATTTCCACCATTTCCTCGTCTAACACGACCTCTCTGTTGAGAAGACTCTCGTCGAGTTCGCGCTTGTCGTAGCTCTTGTGCTCGAAGGCCAGCCATGCAACGAGTAAACTGATAATCAAGCCTATTTGGGTGAACATCAGTTTCTTGTTCTCAAGATTAGCCTTAGGTGATTTTTTCTCTTCCATGGTTGTTATGTTTTGAATTCTACTTTCCGATTGACGTTGCGAAAGTAGTAATATTTTCGCATATAAAACTCAATTTTGAAGAATTTTATTGTTTTTGATGGAAAAAAAGGGAAAAAGCCAGTATTCCGATGCCAGTTCCAATGCTGTCGGCAAGGAAATCGAGCCAATTACCGGTTCGAGAGGCCACAAGGTATTCCTGCATCAATTCGGTGAGGGCGCCAAAGGCTATGCTGATGAAAAGGGTCAGGATGATGGCCTTTTTTCGGTATGCCAACCCGTTGGAGGCATATTGCTTGCGATAGCCCCAAAGGCAGGCAAAGGCGAAGCCCGCATACATGAGCAAGTGCACCCCCTTGTCGAGCCCGACAACTGGCTTGACGCGAGGAAACAAAGAACCCGGAAGTCCGGTCAGAATCAAGATGACGATTCCGCATAGGATTCCCGGGAAACTGTTGCCTGTTAGTCTGTTCAACAAGTTCATGTCATTGACTGCATCGAAATGCACTGCGTTAAGCGTGGCTGATTTCCGATTTCCCGATAAAGACACGTCACTTCTAAGTTGTCATGTGCGACACACCTTCAGTGAAGCGGATCTATGGAACTTGCTTGATGTATTAGCTGATTTTTGCTTTGTAGGCGGCGGCATCAAGGAGACCGTCGAGTTCAGCGACATCGCTCACTTTGATCTTGATGATCCAAGCTTCGCCGTAGGGGTCGCTGTTGACGAGTTTGGCATTCTCTTCGTCAGCGAGGGCTTCGTTGACTTCGAGGATTTCGCCACCGATGGGCATAAGAAGCTCGGCGGTGGTTTTCACGGCTTCGATGGCGCCGAATTCTTCTTGGGCGTCAAGGGTCTCGCCAACAAGGTCAGGGTCAACATCGACGAAAGTGATGTCGCCGAGTTCGTGTTGTGCGTAATCGGTAATGCCGATGTAAGCGGTCTCGCCTTCGAGACGTACCCATTCATCGTCTTTGGTGTACTTCAGATTTGCTGGAATGTTCATTTGATGTATGTTTTAAAGTGTTTTAATTTGGCTGCGAAAATACATATTTTAGTGGCTCACTCTGCATTTCCCCGAAAATTTTATTGTGCTAGGCTGATCCTAAAGGTGATGCCACCGAAGGTAGTTGAGTTCCTAAATGTGTTGGCCACCTCCGGGATGGTGAGGTCATACTTGAAGAATGCTTGTGCGGCTAAGCGTTGGCTGAAACTGTAGTCGGCGGTGAGATAAAAGTTGATTTTGTTCTGCCCGGCCGACACTTGGTTGTTGTTCTCGTCGATACGGCGCAAAATGGTGATGTCTCTCCTGAAACCGATGTCGAGTTTCAGCACAAGGTCGTTCTTGATGGTTTGGGGCTTTCCGTTTCCGCCGATGGGCGTGACATTGAAGGAAAGATCCCTAATGCGGTAACCACCTCCGACGACGATTTCACGCCCGTTCACCTCGGTAAGTTGGTTGTTGGCAAAGCTCAAGGTCATTGTCCTCGACTTCTTGTATTGCAGGTTGAAGGTCATGGAGTTTTGCAGACCGAGGTCAATGCCAATCAAGGGGGCGAACTGTTCGTTGAGTACAATCTGTGCCATGTCGTACTTGGGTATGATGAGGTCGGAGTTCTCAAAGGTCTGGATGCTGTTGCTCTCGTCATAATAGACATTGCTGGCCCACGAGTTGATGGCATAGTTCGACTTGTAGCTGTTTGTGATGCTGACGGTCTTAAAGAGCTTGCTGATGGACGGGATATTGGTCAATCCGTTGTAGGTGAGGTTCCAGTTGGGCAACGGGATACGCGGGAAGGGGTTGAGGCTGATGGTGTTGGCGTCCTTGCCAGTGTAGGCGGCGATGAAGGAGTAAAGCAGCACATCCATTGAGCTGGAACCATAGCCTTTCGGGAAGTAGTCGCCCGCAATGCTGTCGTAGGTGTATTCGTTCACTTGTTCAATCCATTGCGGGTTGTTGCGGGCGAGGCGTTGGGCGATGATTTTTCGGTTCTCCATCAGGTTGTTGAACAGGCGCGATGAGGTGGAGTCTGAACTGACGAAGGCTGTACCTGCCATGAAGTAACTTGTGCTGAAACTGCCGTTGGTAGTCGGGGTGAACACATCGAAGTTGTTGGTCATCTCGTTGTAGCGGAAATAATGCTGCTGGTTTTCGGCATAGCTGCGGTTTCCGGTGAAGTCGATTTTGATTCCGGGCAACGGCTCGGTGTTGATACGGTAGTTCATGGTCTCCGTCTTGCGGCGGATGTATGGATCGCTGAGGATGGAGTCGGTGGTGAGCCAGCGTTTGGCCTCTTCCATGTTGATACTGTTGAGTACGGCTTTGTCGAAGATGTTGCCGTCGCTGCCGAAGTTGCTGCCCAGCACAAATCCGACTCCGGGCGACCATCCTGAGGCATTCATACCCAAATAGTCGGTCTTGGGCATGAAACCGGGCAGTGATTGCCCGTTGTTGAGCGAATAGGTGCCCGATACTTTCTTGACGAGGGTGAGCACACGCAAGGAGTTGTCGAGGACGATTTTGCCATAGTTTGTCTTTGGCGCAGCCTTGGTAGAATCGGCAGGTTGCGTTCCTCCCTCTTTCCCTCTTTCTTGACGGTTATTCGCGTTTCTTCTGTTGTCGTTGCGCCGCTGTGGCGAGTTTATCTGTTTCAGATACGGTGCCTTGTTGTATAGCCTAGTGAGGTCGAGAGTGGTATTGCCTTGGATGTTGCTTGAGTTGTCGATGGTGTTGCCCAAGCGAGGCTGTATGGATTTTGCGGAGGCTGTCCAGTTGTAGGAGCCTTGGTAGCTCGCACTGGCGGTTATCCAGTTAAAGATCGGAATCTTGTTGATGGGCAAGGTGTAGTTTGCGTTGAAGTTTTGCGAATAACGCGACACGCTTCCCAGATTCTTCAATTCATTCTTGATGGTATCTTGCACTTTTTGCCATTTCTCAGGGTCGGCATTGCGGTCGACGAAGCCCGCAGGCTCATAAATGTAGGCTTGGGCCTGCGCAGAGTAGTCGAAGGTTAAGGCTTTGGTGAGGTCGTATCGCACTTGATAGTTGCGTGTCCAGTCCCATTGTTTCGAATAGGTTGGGATGATGTTGATGATACCGCCGCTCTTGTTGCGCATTTCTCTCTCCGAATAGTAGCGATACATCTCGGTGTTGAAGGTGATGGCCTTTGGCGCGTAGTAGAAGTTGATGTCTTTGAAGATTTGCATGGCAGGTTTCGAAGCCCATTTGGCCTTGGCAAAAGGCTCAACAGGCTTGGGCGAGGCGGCGTAGTTATAGCCCAAGCCGCCACGGTAGGTTTTCACCATGTATGACTTGATGTCGGTGTTCTCCTGAACGGTCTCGCTGTAGGCGAAGGAGAGGTTGAAGTTCTCGATGTCGTAGAAGCGCACTTTGGGCATGTTGCCGCGACCACCGCCAAGAGTTCTGTTGGGGTCTCTCGGATTCTCTCTCTCGTTTTTACCCTTCCCGCCTTCCTCTTCATTACGCTTCTTGGTAACACGCTCTTTCCTGACATTCATGAAATTGATGTTCTTCTGTCTTGTGTAGTCGTAGATGGTGGAGGTAAATTCTGCCCGTTCTTCGTCGCTGTTCATGGCGGCGAGGGCATCTTTCAGCTTGATGTCGGGGTCGTAGGGATTATAGAGTGGCGTGACCTTGTTTTGTCCGTAGTCGACATGCATTGGGATTTTGAGGCCGGTGTTTTCAACGAACTTGCCCAATTGTAGGTCGGTGGAGACATTGAAAGAGGAATGGGCCTCAAAGGTGTTGCTGGTGATACGGCTGTCTAAGGCGCCAAATCCGGCCGAGCTGTAGGACCCGCTGACGCTGACGCGACCCAAGTCGGCGAGGGTGGCCTCCACACGGCCTGTGGCCGCCACACCGCCATTGCTGCTTAAGTCGGTGAGGCGCAGCTCATTGACCCACACCACTGCGCTTTTTGACAATCCGTCGTCGATGTCGGCAAGGTTCTGGCGTTTCGGGTTGCGTATTCCTATCATCATGGCTTCCACATCACTGATACTCGGGTTACCAATCACTTTGATGGTATGGTAGTAGTCCCGATTGTCAACGGTGCCTTTCTTGGTTTTTTCGGAATAGATGTAGTTGAGGCGCACATTGCTGTTGGGTTGGTTCATGGCTTCGTTGCGCCGTTGCTTCACCTCGACGAGGTCTTCCAGCCTGATGTCCAAGTTGTTGATTTCGGGCCAGATGGCGTCTTCATTGGTGTAGGGTGTGCCCCAAGGTGTTACCTTCAAAGGTACTTCATATTCGTAGTAGTTTTCGGTGAAGTCGGCACCGATACGCATGAAGACGGTGAGGTCTTGGTCGTCAAGCGGAGAGTCTTCGCTGGCGGCCTCTGCGTGGACGAACATTTTCAGGTATTTGTATTGTCGCAGGTCGAAGTCGGCGGTCTTGTAGATGGCGCGTCCGTCGCCGTCCACAAGGTTCTGGACAGTGATTTGCAGTGCCTGCTCATTGATTCGGGTGGTCTGTGTCATGCCGATGACACGCTCTTGTTGGATACCGGGCGGGATGACATAGGGCACGGGTTGACGGCGGCTGTTTTCGTCAACGCTGACAGCCGAGATGTCGAATGTGGTCTCGTTGGTGATGTCGTTGGGCTCATATTCGCCCGGAGCCTGAATGCTCTGCGAGTAGGTTCGCCATTCGCCTTTCACGAGGTCGAGGGTGGCGAAACGCAACACGATGGGTTTTTGGAAATCGGTCAGGAACATACGCATGAAGCGGATGCTTGAGTAGTCGTCTATGCGGCCAATCACCTTGTCGGGTTGCCTGACGGGAATACGGAACTGATACCAAGTAACGCCGCCAATTTGTCCGTTGGGCAGCGATACGCCGCCGGAGTGGAAGATGTCGGCGATGTGGTTCTGTCCGACGACCATCTTGGCGGGGTTGAGGTCGATTTCATATTGGTAATAACGCTCTGACTCGCTCAGGGTGTTGTCGCCGTTGATGTCTTCGGCGTTGGGCAGGGAGGAGTTGCTGCTCATGTATCCTTCGGTCTGTTGGATGTCGGCTGGTGAGTTGCCGTCGGGGCCGTTGAAACTCTTATAGCGGGCCAAGATACTCTTGTGTACTTCGTCATCAGACGAGTCCCAATCGTTGGAACGGAAGTAGTGGTAGTTGTCAGCTGACGGGTCGTTGTAGGCATGTGTGTAGGCCGTCGATCCTTCACCGAAGCGTTCTCTGATGATTCTCAAGAATGTGTCTTCGAAGAAACTGCGTTCGTCCATATCGCGCAAGCCGTCGTAACCCACATCTTGGTATTGTCGGGCTTCCGATGAGTTGTTGAAGGTGCCGACAAGGTCTTGCATTGTGGGCACACGGCCCCAAATGGTGGTGTCAACATTCTCGACACGCTCGGAGGTGGGCAGGCCGTTTTCGTAAAACTTGCGGCCATCGCGGAGGATGTCTTCCGAAATGTCGCCCAAGTTGAAGTAGAGTTTGCCGGGGTTGTCGGCAAATTCTTCATCAGCAAAGGGGTCCATCATCCAGAATTCGATGTATTCGATGTTGGTGGCTTCAAAGTCAATCGACTCCATTCGGCGCATGATGCCGCCCCAACGGCTCTCCGGGTTGTTGAGCTTGCCTTCTTCGTTGATACCTGCGGAATATGGTGTCGGGTTGACATCATAGTTGTATGGGCCACGCTCTTCGGGATAGTAGGCCAAGTTGAGCACGGAGATATTGGTCTGTGTGCCGGTTTCGATGTCTTTGTTGGGGAAAAGCTCAGTCTGAAGCACTTGACGGACTGAGTTTTTCGAAAGCTCTTCGTTGTCGATGTTTTTCGGACGGTAGTTGTTGTTGCGGTCGTAGAATATCGAGTTGTCAATGACATACCACGATAGCCGAGCGCGGTTTTTGCCATAGTTGAGGCCGGTGTTGGGTGCCGCTTCGGGGAACATGTCGGTTTGGTTCTGTGGCGTGCTGGCCATATACCATAAGGAAGGCAGGCGAAGGTCGATGGTCGATTTCGCGCCCTCGAAGTCGTCGATGTAGGATGTGCCGGCTTCACTGGCCGACTTGGAGATTCCGGGGATGAAACGGGCAAATTCGCCATCCACATTGATGCGCGATTGTGCCTTGGTGCTGATACCGGGCAGGGCATTGATGAAGCTCGTCAGCCAACGGGCTTCGGTGTGGTAGCTGAGGTCAGCCCCATAGATGGTGTTGGCGATGGCTTCCTCTCCATAGTTGATTTTCTGGGTGTATGACTTCTCCCCCAAATAGAGGATGGTGGCTCCTGCGTGGAAGTCTTTGTTGAACTCATGCTCGACACGGGTGCCTAAGAAAGTCTTTCGGATGGCGCTGAAGCCTGAGTTCGACTCTAACGAAATGTTGATGGGCGTGCCCGAGTTGAGAATGCCTTCGTTGAGGATGGTCACACGGCCTAAGGTGTAGTCAACA
Source organism: Candidatus Limimorpha sp. (assembly GCA_041854745.1). Classification (GTDB taxonomy): domain Bacteria; phylum Bacteroidota; class Bacteroidia; order Bacteroidales; family F082; genus Limimorpha. Next base: position 30,711 of record JBHACT010000105.1, read on the forward strand.
GTATAATCTACATTTTCGACAAGTTGCATGCCGCCGGCTGTTACGGTCACCGAGCCTCGGGCCACATTCATGGCATTGAGGCTGATTTCGCTGCCCGATTGCGACGAATAATACCCCTTCAGGCTGAACTTGTTCTTCTCCGAATACTGTTCGGCGGAGGTTTTTGTCATCGTATAAAGCGAGTCGAAGGCGTATTTTTCGGCCAAAGTCCGTTCGTTGGGGAATACTTTGTCGTGGATATGCTTGCCGAAAGGCTCCAGCACAGGGAAGAAGATACGCCCGTTCGATGAGTTGATGGTACCGCCTTGTGTGGCCGCGTTGTCCAAGAAGTCGAACACGCCGTCGCCGCCTGCAATGGGGTTACTTTGTGTGGTCAGGTTGTCCAATCCCATCAGGTTGAGCAGCGAAACGCCTTTCACCGAACCTTCGGTGAAGTAGCCGTATGGAGTGCTGTTCGAATTGCCGTTGTAGAAGATGTTCAGCATGAAGTCAGACGACCCCACTTGGTAGGCCCTGATGTTGTATACGTTCTTCATCATCAGGTTCCAGATGGGCATTTTGGTGTTCACCGTGGTGCCTTTCAGTAGCCTGGCTACCAATACCTTAGGTGTGTTGATGCCTTGATCGGAGAACTCGCCCACCTGGTAAACTTCGTCGGAACCTACAATGGTGTATTGGTAAGCAACAGCCAAAGTTTGGTTGGCGTTGAGGCTGACATTCAAAGAGATGAAGCCCAATTTCGAGTTGAGTGAAAATTCCGTGTTGCTCAAGCGGCGGGCATTCTCCACTTTCTCGAAGTCGCGGCCCGATACCATGTAGCCTGACCGTCCTATGCGCATGGGGTCGTTGCTCATGTAGTTGGTCACCGAGCTGATGCTTCGGATTTGTGTCGTATCCATGCGGGTGAGCAGGTTATTGGCAGTGTTGCGCGGAAACACCTTGCTATTGGTAGGATGGATTTCTTGGTTGTAGATATAGTTGTCTTTGGCTTCGCCCAAATCGTTTAGGGCAAGGATGTTACGAGTATTTTGTGTCGAAGTGTTGGTGTTGGTCATCCACACCTCGATTTTGGTGATGTTGATACTTGAGGTAACAGTGGGCAGGGTGGAGAGGGCGGTTTCATATTGGTCGCGGAAGTATTGGCTAAGGAAGAAGTGGCGGTTTTCCTCATAGTCCAAGCAGCTGAGTTCAAACTCATTGGTTTGTGCGCCGCCTTGCACGGTGATGTTCTGCGATTCACTCTCCTGATAGGAAATGATGGACGATACGGTGGTCTTGCCGAATTTCAGTTTCGATTTCACGCCAAACAGCTGTTGCGTGCCGGTGATGAGGGTGCTGTTGAGCGGGAAGCTGACATTGCCGGCTTCCAGGAGTTGGATGATTTCGTCTTCCTTGCCTTGGTATTTCAGGGCGAGCTTGTCCTGGTAGCTGAAAGTCGCCTTGGTGTTCTTGTTGATGTTGAAGTTGATCTTGTCGCCGATTTTGGCTATCACATTGAGTTGGATGTCCTGGTCAAAGATGAAGTCGTTGTGGCGTTTGCGCCGTTCGGTCATCGAAGGGTCGTCGCGGAAGCTGTGCTTGAAACCGAAGGTGAGATCGACCGAGCCTTGGGGGCGGATGTCGATGGTATTGCTGCCGAAGATGGTCTCAAAGGCCTTGCCGCCGACATAAAGCGGTGGGATGATGGAAGTGCCGTTGGTAGTCGAGCGTGAATTTTGGCTGCGGCGTTCCTTCCAGTATTGCTGAATGCCTTTACGGTTCTGATAATCAAAGTATTCGCTTTGCGTTAGGGTGGCTGGTGTATCGTAATAAAACTGACCGATACGACGCTTGAAGGTGTATTGTCCCGTCAAAGGGTCGTAGATGATTTCGGTTTCAAAGTTGTCGGGGTCGTTGAGGTAGAGCGGCGACTGGTTGTTGAGGTACTGCATGGGATCGCCCGTGCTGACGGGGATGGGGTAGATGACCTTGGTGGAGTCGGGCTCTACGGCGTAGGGGTTGGGATAAAAGATGTCATAAACGCCAGCCGAGGCCGTTCGGACGAAGAAAATCGCGAGCAACATCGGGAATAGCGTAAGTAAAATATGTCGTCTCATTGTGTTTTTCAAAATGCAGGTTTACAATATTTTAAGTGCTTCTTTGATCAATGCCTCAACAGTGGCATCGGGCATTTGTTTCAGCAGGCGGTCGAGGGTTTTGTCGACGGCGGCCTTGCTGAAGCCCAGTATCATTAATGCAGATAACGCTTCGGTTTTGATAGTATTGTTTGGAGCGGCGAAAATTTCCGTCGCGAAATCGTTTTTCTTGAGTTTGTCTTTCAGGTCGATGACGATGCGCTGTGCGGTCTTGGTGCCAATGCCTTTCACGGCTTGTATGGTTTTTGCATCATCGTTGGCGATGGCGTTGCTCAATTCGTTGACGGTCAGTGAGCTGAGGATGAGCCTTGCCGTGTTGCAGCCTACGCCTGATACGGAGATGAGCAGCTCGAAGAGGTCGCGTTCCTTGGCGGAGAAGAATCCGAAGAGATGGTGGGCATCGTCGAGGATTTGCTCATGGGTGTAGAGGCGCACTTCCTCTTTCTCGCCGATGGCAGTGAAGGTGTTGAGCGTGATGTTGATGAGATAGCCGATACCCTGATTGTCGAGAACGACATAGGCGGGCGACTTTTCGGCTATTTTACCAGTGATGAAAGCGTACATTTGGAGCGCAATTTAGAATAAACTGCAAAAATAGGAAAAAAGGAGAAATGGAACACGGATTGTCTCGGGTTTTTGCGGAAAAAGCATCCGCGTAATCCGAGAAATCCGTGTTCAGGAGCAATCAGTTTGTGTTTTGCTTATTTGTAGTAAGGCCAACCGCCCGTCCAAGTGATTCGCTTGGTGAAGGTCGGCGTGTCGGAGTCTTCGTAATACTCAATGGTAGCGGAACCGTCCTTGCTTTCGTCGCAGAGGCGGACGAGCATCGAGACGAGTCCGTTTTGGCGTTGTGCTTTGATAGTGAAGCCATCCGTTGTGTTGTCGGTAACGATCCATCCGTTGATGAGACTTGTGTCAAATCGTACATTGCCCGTGACTTTCACCTTAAGGCTCTTTCCTATTGGCGTGATGGCGGCTATGACATGGGCTTTTGTCCCGTCAAATTGGGTTATGTCTTTCACGAGGATGTTGGGCACTTCGCCGCCAGGCTCTAATTCCGGTGCCGGACTGGCTTCAGCGGGATAGATGAATTCGGCTGCCGATTCTTGGTGTGCGGTTTGGAACAGCGAGATGTACGACTCGAAGTCGGGGATTTCCACATTAAGGCCAAGTCCGGAATAGTAGTTCTGGATGTGCCGCCTGATATACACTTGGTCTTGCATCGAGATGTTGTAGAGCAAGGTGTCAACCAAAGCCTCGTTGTTGACGGTGCCGTCGTCGGCGAAGTCGGTGGAGAGGTTGGTCATGAGCCAAGTCAGCTCGGCAGGGAGGGTGGGTATTGCATCTCCGAAGAGGGTTGGCCTTTGCAGGATGACTGAGAAGGCGAGCAGCATGGCGTTGAAGTCGCCTCCCGAGGCGATGGACATTTGCTCGAAGCCTTGGTTAGAATGGTCGTTCACGCCGAGAAAGTCTTGGAATTCGCCTTCCGCCTTTCGCTTGGCGTCGGCAAAACTCATGCCGTCAGCAACGAGCTTTTCGATACGGGCTTTGGTGATGTGTGTCAGCACATTGATGTTGACCGTCTCCGCATCGGTCAGGTCTGTGATGGCTTGCAGGGTGATTTGTGCCGTCGAAAGTCGGCCAATCACTTCGTTGTAGTAGAATCCATTGCCGGAGAGCAAGGCTAAGTTCGAGCCCATCTCGATGTTGCTGAGGCTGAAAGAGCCGTCGTCGGAGGTGATGGAGGTGGTGAACGACTTACCAGTCTGTCCGAGGTTTTCGTTGAGTTCGTTGATGGTGATTGAGGCGCCGGTCACGAAGGGACCTTTCTGCACCTTGCCAGAGAAAGAGAAGATGCCGCCGGTATTCTCTTTAGTGCAAGAAGTGCCGGCCAACATTCCGATGAGTGTAAGACTCAAAGCTAAGATTTTTGTTTTCATATTGTTGCGTTTTGAAGTTAATGTTTTTAATGATGTTATTCCTTCACCACCTTGCGCACGCATCTGCGCCCTTCCTCATCGGTGACGGTGACTAAGTAAACGCCTGCGGGAAGTGCGGCCATGTCGATACGGAGTTCGTTGCCTTCACCCTTTGTGTTGAGTACCTTCTGTCCAATCGTGTTAAACACTTCGGCCTGTCTCAGGTTCTCGCCTGTAATGGTAACTTGGCCATTCGTTGGGTTGGGGTGCAGGGAGGCGAAAGAGGCTTCGTTGTTTTCCTCGATGCTTGTGAGGCTGGTCTGGCCCCAACGCAGCGGATAGTTAGGGATGGTGCAGAAGGCCATGTCGTGGACGCATACATACTCCTTGATTCTCGGCGTTCCTCCGTTATTAATGCCGAGTATTGTAGAGTCAATCCAAATTTCGTTGAACCAACCGTAGTAAATGGTCGAGTCATTCACGACTTTCCTGACGCCAACCATCATGGTATTTTTTACGGGCAGAGAATATGTTTTCCATCCTGATGGTGGTGATGGTAAGGGGGCAGACGAAACAAGGGAGTCTGCCACAAAGGATGAAAGTTTGGTTCGCCATTCCCAGCCATTTAAAGGGTGTTGTTTAATTATGATTTCCCTCTGATAGAAGATGGTTATGGCAAAATCATTTTTGTCGTCGTTGTCAAAATCCAGCAGGATGCTGTCTGGCGGATAGTGGTATTGTATGCTTTCCAAGCACCAGTCGGGATTGTATTCGGTGTAGAGGATGGCCCCCTCTTGGGCGGATACATTTAGGCATGTTAATATCGCAAGCGTGAAAGAAAGTAATATTTTTTTCATAGTGTTTGTGTTTTTGATGGTGAAAAATACGATTGAACACTGCAAAACTAATAAAGCCTAAATTCAACACATAAATGCAACTTTTTCGGAGGCACGAGGTGAAACATATTTTACTCAAACGAGAGAGAGGAGAAAACCCCTCCCCCTGTTTGAGCCGGATAAATGCCTATCTTTGCCTCCGTCCAAAAGTTCAA